>NZ_NBYR01000027.1:0-35087 GCF_002119345.1 Halomonas sp. CSM-2
CGGGTGGAAAGGCATGACAAAACGGGCCGTCAGCACCGATCAGCACGGTGGGTTTTGGCAATAACGGGCTTGCGAAAGCCAACTTGCACGGGGCGAATGATCAAAAAGTGCTCGCTGGCGGTGATAGGGAAAGTGTCGGCGCCGGCTTCACGGATTCAGTAAAATGTAAGCCCTTTCCTCTAGCCTTCTAACTGGTAAATGCACTGTTTGCTGACGCACTGCAGTGCATTCTTCCATTGACTCCAGCTGATATGGATAAAGCAAAGAGAGGTGAAGACAACTCCTTACTTCAACGCTAACTCAATATTACGCTCTATCAACTTCAATGTTTTTAATTACCCGAGCAGGATTACCGCCGACCACCACATTATCCGGCACATCCTCAATAACGACGGCACCCGACGCAATAACAACGTTATTGCCTACGCTAACGCCCGGGTTAATGATGGCACCGCCACCAATCCAGACGTTATCTCCAAACCTAATCGGCTTTGCGTACTCTTTACCCGCATTGCGCTCATGCGGATCGAGGGGATGCGTGGCCGTATAAATCTGCACATTCGGCCCCAGCATGCAGTTATCGCCAAAGCGTATTTCACAAACATCCAGCAGTATGCAGTCGAAATTGGCAAAGAAGTTTTCACCAACATGAATATTATATCCATAGTCCAGGCGAATATTGGGCTCTACATAAAGACACTCCCCTGTAGAGCCAAATAACTCTTTTAACGCTTTCAAGCGCTGAGCGTCGGTTTCCAGTACTTGATTGTACTGCCTCACTTTGCGCCTTGCTTCCTCCTGCTCTTTTCTCAATACCGGGTCAGCAGGATTATAGAGTTCTCCTGCTAGCATCTTGTCTTTTTCTGTTCGCATTAGTCGCTTTCCTTGCTAGAGCCCCATGTTAATCAACCTCGGCCTTTATTGTCTCGCGCCGGTTCGTCGTCGAGCGGTGCAGCAAGTTCACGATATCATCGACACCACGGTAGACAACGGGAATCACTAGCTGGCTCAGAAGCGTAGATGTGATCAATTCGCCAATGACCAGGAAGGCCATGGCGGTTTACCGCCGTTTAATAGCATACTGATACGCATAGATTACCTATAGAAACTAAACGTTTTGGGTGGTTAACATAGCGGTTCTCTCGTCTCTGCTCGCCGTTAGCCAAGCGCCTATCATTCGCGAGAAGGAGGAACGCATGATGATCACGTCACGGGAAGACCTGGATGCCATCAAGCAGTCGTGCCAGGCAATGGTCACGAACAGCTCACGCCTTTCAGCCGGCGCGGCGATCATCCCCCTGCCGGGGGTGGATGTAGGCTCAGACGTCGCCATCTTGATGCGGCTGATCCCCAGGATTAATCACCAGTTCGGGCTAACGCCTGATCAAATCGAAGGTTTGGATACCGAAGCCAAGCTGTTCGTGATGACGGCCATTTCCAACACGGGCAGCAAGATGGCGGGGAAATACATCACCAAAAAGCTGATCGTGATGCTGCTACAGAAGATGGGCGTCAGGGTCGCTGCAAAAGGCGTCTCCAAGTTCGTACCCTTCGTTGGCAGCGCCGTGGCAGGCGGCATCAGCTACACCGCCATGAAGATGATGGGCAACCGTCATATCGAAGACTGCTATCAAGTTGCCCTGGCAACGCTGGAAAATGACCGGGAACTGGTTGTTATTGCAGAGGACCCGGCAAAGTCACTAAGCCGCGATGATTAGGTTATCAGCGTCATGACGCTCACACCGGCTTGCTTCGAGCGATCAAAATAGGTGGAAGCCTCTAGCAGCGGGTAGGGGCGCAAGGAGGCAAGAGGCCTTGCTTGGCATCCTTTTGCTGTACCCTTGAGCGACAGCCAAAGTGATCTCCGATTATGGCCCCGCTGACACCAAAACCAATCGGCATCATTCGATCCCGAGCCGGTGCGTCAGACCTTTATTCCAAACAGCTTTTCTGCATTCCGGAACGCAATTTTTTCCTTGGCGTCACGGGGCAGATCCACCGCTCTAAACCAGTCGGTGCCTTGCTTCATGTCTGCAAACGGGTAATCCGTTCCAAACATCACCCGATCCACACTGATGTACCTCAGCAAAAGATGAAGCAGTTCATCCTGGAAGAATGCGCTGGTTGTGTACCAGAAATTGTCACTGAAGTATTGCCCGATAGGCTTGTTCAGCGAGTCTTCAGTCGACTCGCTCATATCTCCCACGATACGCTCGTAGTAGAACGGCAGGCCCTCTCCCATATGGCCGATAATCATCTGCAGTTTAGGAAATTTATCGAACACCCCAGTGATGATCAGTCGAAGACATTGAGTCAGCACCTCCTGGTGCCATCCATATCCTGAACCGCTGAAAATGTAGTTCTGGAACAATTGGTCATACCCTGGCCGCATGGTGTTGTAATAAATATTGAACACGTCTTCCGGGGGGAAGCCTGGATGCAGGTATATCGGCACATCAAGTGCCTCGGCGCGCGCCAGAAGTGGCTCGAAATCCGGGTGGTCGAGGAATTTGTTGCCAATGAATCCATTGGTCATGGCCCCCAGAAAGCCATCTTCCCGAACGGCGCGTTCCAGTTCGTCCGCTGATGCTTCCGGGTTCTGCAGAGGCAAGGTTGCATAGGCCTGGTACCGCCCCGGGTAGGTGGCCATCGGGCCATCGGCAATCATCTTGTTGAGACGATAGGCGAAATCGATGCCCTCCTGACCAGGGGCATTCTGCACGCCCGGCGTATGCGCGGAGAGGATTTGAACATTGATCCCCGCCTTATCCATTGCGCCGATGCGGCCAGGGCCAAGTTCTGCAAGACCCGTTTCCCTGAGGTACTCTACGTGTTGATCGTTAATCGCGTTCAGCGCGATCAGTTCCTCGGTAGTATAGGTCTCTTCCGTGGCGATAAATGGCAGATCCTGGTCTCGCAATGCGATGACCGATTTCTCTGTCGCAGCAGCACTGGAGATAATGGCAGGCGCGGACAACCCGGCACCAACACCAAGTGCCGCCGCGCCAGTTAGAAAACTGCGGCGTCCCATTGTCAGACTCTTTAGTTTTTTTTCGATCTGTTTCATGACAATTTCTACTCCGATGTTTGCGTTGCGTGGTTTGGGCGCAGCTTGAACCGCCCCAGGATATTGCCGATGTCATCCACGTAGCTGTACACCACCGGGATAACCAGCAGGCTCAAAAGCGTTGAAGTGAGCAGCCCACCAATGACCACAAAGGCCATGGGAGCCCGGAAGCTGGGATCGCCCGCCCAGCCCAAGGCGATCGGCATCATGCCCGCCCCCATGGCAATGGTGGTCATCACGATGGGCCGGACACGTTTTTTGCAGGCATCAACAATGGCGTCCACACGTTCCAACCCATGCACCCGGCGGGCGATAATGATGTAGTCGACCAGCAGGATCGAGTTCTTGGTGGCGATGCCCATCAGCATGATCAATCCGATCATGGCGGGCAGCGACACGGGCGTCTGCGTGAGGAACAACGCCAGGAAAGCCCCGGGGATGGAGAGCACCAGCGCCACCAGAATGGTGACCGGCTGCGTGAAATCCTTGAGCAGCAGCACCAGCACCATGTAGATACACAGCACGCCGGTCAGCATGGCAATACCGAAGCTTGAGGCAAGCTCCTCCATTTCCTCCGCATCGCCTTCTGCGGCCAGAAACACGCCGCGCGGCAACTGACGTAAACTGGGCAGTGCCTGCACGGCCTGTTCGATTTCCCCCAAAGGCTGCCCTTGCAGGCTCACCTCGAAATTGACGTTGCGCAGACGATCATGCCGGGTAATCTCCGAAGGGCCGCTGCTCCACTCAAAGGTAGCCACGCTCTCCAGCGGCACGGGTCCGTTCGCGCCAGGCACGGGTAGCCGTTTAAGGGTCGCCATATCCTCCCGCGCGGCATCCGCCAGTCGGACCATCACCGGCACCTGACGCGAGCTGAAGTTCAACTTAGGAAGGTCCTCAGCGTTGTCGCCCACGGTTGCGATGCTCAGCGTGTCGGCGATGGCCTGAGCCGAGACCCCAAGATCAGCGGCGCGGGCAACATCAGGGCGTACAATGAGTTCAGGCCTGACCAGGCTGGCCGTCGAACTCACCGCACCGATGCCGGGAATAGCGCGCATCTCCCGCTCGACTTGGCGAGCATGCAGTTCAAGCACCCGGCTATCCTCACCGGCGAGCACCAACTCATAGCCATCCCCCTCGTCGCCTACGCGAGTTCGCACGCCGGGAAGTGTGGCGAGTGCAACGCGCAACTGCTGCTCTATGTCTTGCTGAGTAACGTCCGCGCGGGTTGCGCGTTCCGCCAAACCAATGGTCAGTTCCACAGAGGTCACATCAAAGTCACTGCTGCCGGAGTTCTCACCGATGGCCGCAAAAACGCTGACGACATGCCGTTGCGTCACCAGCCGTGAGCGTGCCTGCTCGGCAAGCGCCACCGCTTCAGACAAGGTGCTACCGGGCGGCAAGGTGAGCGTCGCCTGCGTCTGGGAATTATCATCGGGGGGTATGAAGGTTCCCGGCAGGGTCGAGGCCAGCCAGATACCGCCTGCAAAACAGGCCGCCGCCGCGAGGAGCGTTGTCTTACGGTGGCGCAGGCACCAACGGGCAACGACCAGATAGTGGCTGATCCAAGCTGGATCGTGAGGGGGGTGTTGGGGTGCGCGCAGCAGATATGCAGCCAGCATGGGCGTCAGCAGGCGCGCCACCAGCAGCGAAAACAGCACCGCTACCGAGGCCGTCCAACCGAACTGAACGAAGAATTGCCCGACGGTGCCGCTCATGAAGGCGGTGGGCAGAAACACGGCAATCAATGTAAAGGTGGTGGCGACGACAGCCAGGCCAATTTCCGCCGCCGCGTCCATGGCGGCCTGGCGCGGGGGCTTGCCCATTAGCAGGTGGCGTTCGATGTTCTCAATCTCGACAATGGCATCGTCCACCAGCACCCCGATCACCAGCGAGAGCGCCAGCAACGTCACCACATTGAGCGTGAAGCCCATCAGGTGCATGAACGCGAAGGTGGGGATGATCGAGAGAGGAAGCGTGACCGCCGCAATCAGTGTCGCCCGCCAATTGCGCAAGAAGCAGAACACCACCAGCACCGCCAGCGCCATCCCCTCGAATAGCATGTGCAAGGAGCCTTGATAGTTCTCCAGCACCGGCCCGACGAAATTGAAGGCCTCTTCGATCTCGACATGGGGATATTGCACCTGCAACGCCGCGAGCGCAGACTGCACCCCCTCGGCCACATCCACCTCGCCGTACCCCTCGGCACGGGTCATCTCGACGCCGACAACGGGCGCGCCATCAAGCAATGCCATCGAGCGCCGCTCGGCCACGGTATCGGTAACCGTCGCCACCTCATCAAGGCGAATGCGCCGACCGTCGCTGAGCGCCAACTCCATTGCCGCCAGCTCGGCGGCGGATTCAGCGTTGGCAATGATGCGCACGGCCTGTTCGGCGCCGCCGACATCCACACGTCCACCGGGCGCCTCCAACTGCGCCTGGCGCAGCTGGCGTGAGATATCCAGCGCTGTCGTATTCAGTGCCAGCAGGCGGTCCGGATCCAATGCCACGCGGACTTCGCGATCGACCCCGCCGATACGCCGAACCGAGCCAACGCCTGGCACCGACAAGACGGCCTTGGTCATTTTGTCATCGACGAACCAGGAGAGTGCCTCATCGTCTAGATCGGAGGAGGTCACCGCGTAGCGTACAATCGGCTCACTGAAAAACTCACCCTTCCGAATCACTGGATCACGCAGGTCGGCGGGTAGCTCCGTGCGAATGCGAGCAACCGCGTCGCGCACATCCTCAAGAGCCTCTTGCAAGGACTTTTCCAGCCTGAATTCGATAGCAATGTCGGCATTGCCATCCGTCAGCGTTGTAGAGATGTTTTTGACGCCGGATATGGTAGCGATGGCGTCCTCGATCTTGCGGGCAACCTCGTTCTCCACTAAGGCAGGGGCCGCCCCCGGCAACGAGGCGGAGACCTCCACAAGGGGCAGCTGCACATCCGGCAAGTCCTGAATAAACAAGCCTCGGAAGGAAATGAGCCCCCAGAAGGTCAATAGGATGAAGAGCAGAACCACCGGAATAGGATTGCGAATCGCCCAGGATGAGGTATTCAACGTCATATCCCCTCCTCGACGTCGGTCTCAATCACCCGCACCTGGTCACCATTGCCGAGAAACGCACCGCCAGAGGCAACAACCCGGTCATCGGGCTCAAGCCCTGAGACAATTTCGATTCGATCCTCAGTGTGCTGGCCGAGGGCAACTTTCTGCTCCGTTATCTGGCCTTCATCGCTGACGCGATGGACGTAGCCAAAGCCATCGCGTAGCTGAACCGCGGCGCGGGGTAGCGTCATCACCTGGCGGGTGCCCAGCTCGAATTTACCCCTTGCAAACATGCCCGCTCGGGCGACGTCGCTTACTGGAAGGTCGACATAGACCAGGCCATTGCGGGTAGCGGTGTCCACTAGCGGCGCGATGGTGCGCAAGCGCCCTTCGAGCTCATATCCACCGGGCACGGTGACCCTGGCAGTCTGGCCCGGTCGCAGCTTATTCAGATCGGACGCGGCGACCTCTGCCCGCCACTCCAGGCGACCATGGCGCGTCAACCGAAACAGCTCCTGATCAGTGCCGATGACAGCGCCTACGGTGGCTGTACGGGAGGTAACTAAGCCATCGTCCGGGGCGACCACCTCCGTCTGCGCCAGGCGTAGCGCTTGAGCTTCATTCTCGGCTTGTGCAACATCTAGCCGCGCTCGTGCGGTGAGCTCGGCGGTTTCATATCGCTGAATCTGCTGTTCTGAAAGCGATCCGGTGGTTTTCAAACCGCGGGCACGCTGGGCGTTGGCCGTTGCTTCCGCAAGCGTTGCTTCGGCTTCCGCCACGGCGGCGCGGCTTCTCGCCAGCTCTGCGCGCACCGTGGTGTCGTTATAAACGGCCAGCACTTGCCCTTCCCTAACCTCATCACCCACATCTACCTTGACGTCTACCAGCCGCAGGCCGCTAATTTCGGTGCCGATACTGATCTCCTGCCACGCCGCGATATCACCATTGGCCGCAATCGTCGTCGGAAGTGTCTGAGATTCTAAGGTCGTCACGTTGACGGATAGTGAGGGCTGCGCCGTCGGTTCGGCGACGGCATCGCTTTCCGACGACACCGCCTGCATACACGCCAGCGCGGCAGCGCTGGCGATCACGACAATCATAATGCCGAAATACATTTTTCTGGTCGGAGGTGACATAATTCAGGCCTGTTCCAAAATGTTCTGTTCGTTAATGAAAAACGACATCAAGCATTTCTTTTGAACCACTATCGGCCTGCCTTCCTTTCTCATTTCTTACTGAGGTAACGTTTTAAAAAATCCGGCACCAGTAAGAAACGCGTAAGATAGCGCTCCTGATGATGGCACTTCCATACCGTTCTCACTTACACACTATGCTAGGAGTGCAACCATGAGTTCTCATCAGTCGCTATTGCTGAACGGCCGCCTCATCACTATGAGATTGGCAACCGCCACCTTTATTGGTGGTCTTGTTATTGCCTCTCCGTTGGCGTTCGCTGACGAAGAATATTCAGACGGAACCACTTGGGGATTGGGCATAGGTGCAATAAGCGAACAGGACCCCTATGCCGGTATCGACAGGGAAAACACCCCCTTCCCCTTGTTCCAGGTCGAAAACCGGTACATTAGTGTCTTCGGTCCGGAAATCGAATTTAAACTGCCGAGTCTTGTCATCAGCAACTCACAACAGCTCAATTTCGGTATCGTCGCCCAGTACGATGAGAGCGGCTACGAGCAAGGCGACGCCAAAATTCTCAACGGCATGAACGAGCGCAAAGGGGGCTTCTGGGCGGGGGCCAACGTGGAGTGGGAAAACGAGCTGTTCGAGGTCAGCGCCGAATGGCTCACCGACGCCTCCGGCAACAGCGACGGGCAGCGCTTCGACCTAGGCCTGGAGAGAACGTGGGAATTCGGCGAGCATATAATGCTAACCCCACACGTGGGAGCGTCCTGGCAGGACGACAAGAACATCGATTACTACTTCGGCGTTCGCGATAGTGAAGTTCGCTTCGATCGCCCTGCCTATTCAGGGGAATCGGGTGTCAATATCGAGGCGGGGGTGCGCGGCGTGTACCAGTTTGACCAGCATCACTCTGTGCTGATAGGTGTTGAGGTCACGAGCCTGGCGGACGAAATCAAAGATAGCCCGCTGGTGGATCGTTCGACCCAAAACGCCGTGTTAGCTGGCTATCTTTATACCTTCTGATGAGCCGCATACTGTTGATCGAGGACCACGACCGGCTAGCGCATTTGATGTGCAATGGGTTGGTGGCCGCTGGCATCGCCGTTGATGTGGTCGACCGCATTGATTCGGCTTGGGCTGCCGTGCAGCAGATGCCCTACCAGGCACTGGTGCTCGATCGCGGCTTGCCGGATGGCGATGGGCTGCTATTGCTCAAGAAGTTGCGCAACGCGGGCCTTAGCGTGCCCTGCCTGGTGTTAACGGCCCGCGATGCGCTGCATGACCGGCTAGAAGGCCTCGAAGCCGGTGCCGACGACTACCTTCCCAAACCGTTTGCCATGGATGAGATGGTGGCACGTGTCCGTGCCTTGCTGCGCCGCCCGGTGGAATTCCACCCCATCGATACGAGTTATGGCGACCTGAGACTGCATACGGAAAGCGGCGTTCTGTTTAGCGGCGACAAGAGCATTACCCTCGCGCCGGCGGAGCTGCACATCATGCAGTTGCTGCTATACAAGCACGATGAGGTAGTCCGCCGCAGCGCGCTGGAGGCGGCGGCCTGGGGGCTAAGTGAGGCGGTGACACCGAACGCCCTGGATGTCGCCCTGCACCGTTTGCGCCGAAAGCTTCTTGCTATCGGTTCGCGCCAGCGGATCGCCAACGTCAGAGGGATGGGATATGCGCTTCGTCAAGCGGATGACGCTCAATAGCCTGAGGCTGAAGGTGCTGCTGGCCTATTTGGCGGGTATGGTGCTGAGTATCACACTGCTGGTCATTGCCGCCGCAGTGGTGCTTCAGAGCGATCTACTGCCTCGTATGGATATGGCCGACGCGGCCGAGGGGCTGGTGGATAATATCGAGTTCGACAGTCGTGGCCGGCCCGTCGGTTTCGACGCCAGCATGAACGACCGCGCTTGGCTCTACGAAGGCCCACAACGCGAGACGGCGTACCGGATTCTGGATGATGCCGGGAACGTGGCAGTGGCCTCGAGTGCCGGAGAAGCTTTCTGGCCAGCCGACGGCGAGGCTCTACGTTTGGCGCGTGGCACCTTTTCCTTTGAGTATGATGACAGAACTTTCTACGGCGCCACGGAGCCCTTTGAGCATGGTGGAAGAACGTGGTATCTGCAGTTCGTCGCCAGTTCAAGATTCGTTGATGTCCTCTATCTCGTCGCCTTTCCACTGGTGGCAGCGGGCGTACTGGTGTTTGGCTTTGTCATGTTCGTTGCCTTCGGTCTATGCGCCTACATTACCTTGCGCTTAACCCTCAAGCCGCTGCGCGATGTTTCCAAATCGGCGGCGGCTATCTCGCCGCGCTCTATAGACGCCCGGCTCGATACGGACGCCGTGCCTGTGGAAATTGCCCCGCTGGTACATAGCTTCAATCACGCCCTGGAACGCCTTGAGCGTGGTTATCGCCTCCAGCAGGAGTTTCTCGGCCACGCGGCCCACGAGTTAAAAACGCCCCTGGCGCTGATCCGCGGGCAGGTTGAGTTGCTTGAGGAAGGGCGAAATGACCGCCAGGCGCTATTGAGCGATGTCGAGTACATGACCCGGCAGGTGCAACAACTGCTACTGCTGGCCGAAGCGAGCGAGGCGCACAACTACCAGTTTAGCGTTGTTCGAATGCACGACATCGCCCACGAAGCTTCCACCTACTTGCAACGCATGGCGGAATCCGCCGACGTTCATTTAACGGTGCTTGCCGCGGATCAAGGAGTGACATGGAAGGCCGATCGCGGGGCATGCTTCACCCTGCTCAAGAACTTGCTGGAGAACGCTATTCAGCATGCTCCCGAACAGACGCTCGTCAGCATGGAGATCCAGGAAAATATAATAACTGTGCGTGACCGTGGCCCAGGCGTCGAACCAGAACAATTGGCCCTGCTGTTCTCACGTTTCTGGCGTGGGGCGCATCGGCGCGACCATGGCGCTGGGTTGGGGCTGGCCATCTGCCAGGAGATTGCCATGGCACACGGTTGGGTGCTTACGGCCCACAACGCCCACCCCGGTTTGGCCATGACGCTATGCAAAGCGAGCGATGCCAATGATAGCGATTGATTTAAAAGCGCTCTGTAGCGCATCACGCCCAATGGATCGAGTGATCGTGATAACCATCAGCTTACCAACGAGGTTGCTATGCAAATCTTAAGGCGCCAACCCCTGAATCCGACCAACCTGCCCGATACCCTGGACGAAGGGCACAGCCAGGCCGTGCTGGTCCAGGGTGGATGCCGGGTGCTGATGTCCAGCCAGGTAGGCGTCGATACCCAGGGCCACTTGGCGGGGCCTGAGCTGGCAGCGCAAACAGAGGCCGCACTGGACAACGTCGAACGGTTGCTATTGAACCTTGATGGCGACCTTTCGCGGGTAGTGATGCTGAGAATCTATCTGGCCGAATCGGCCCGTTACGAGCAGGACGTGGTAATGGAAGCGCTTAAGCGCCGCTTCTCCAGTGCGCCACCAGCGGCCACATGGCTGATGGTACACGGCCTAGCCGAACCGGAATGGTTGATCGCTATCGAGGCCGAAGCGGTGCTGCCAGGGTTCACCTTGAACAACTGAATCATCGTCGGCGCTCATGGCGTCCTTGTTCTGCTTGTAAGCTAACGCCTCGCCCGTTTACCCGACCATTCCCGGTAAGCAACGCATAGCGACGCGCTGACAAAGGTAAGCACCCACCGATGGAGACTTCCATGTTTCTTCGCCTAAGCGTACTGCTTTCCGCCCTGGTATTGCTGGCCTCTTGCGCCGTACCGCCGGACTCCCCGCGTTTCCAACCTTCGGGCAGCCTGCCGCGCCATGATCAACCAAGCTTCGATGAGTACGTTCGCGACACCCGGGCGTGGATTGCCGACAATCGCGCCTTCATCGGCGACGACCGCCACCGCGAGATAGCGCTCAACGCACCGTTTGAGCGCCGTCCGGCGACACAGGCAAAACGCGGCATCCTGTTCGTGCACGGATTGGGCTCAAGCCCTTGGTATTTCACGGATATGGCCAGCGCCATGGCGGAAGACGGCTGGCTGGTACGTTCGATTCTGTTGCCCGGCCATGGCAGCCGCCCCGCCGACCTGATGTTGCCGGACCATGACGATTGGGAAAGCGCCGTTGCCCATCACACCAAGCTGCTTGCAGATGAAGTTGATGAACTCTGGTTGGGTGGCTTCTCGACCGGAGGCAACCTGGTCACCTCCCATGCGTACCACGACGACAATGTCGACGGGCTGCTGCTGTTTTCCCCAGGCTTTTACCCCGACAGCCACTACCTGTTTCTTGCCCCGGCGATTGCCCATTTCTGGGACTGGCTCGACATCGACGACGAGGACAATATCGTCACGTACCGGTCGCTGCCGTCGCGCGGTGCCTCGCTGTATTATCGCTCGGTCAGTGCCGTGCAAAAAAACCTCCATGCCGAGCGCTTCGATAAGCCCGTGCTGATGACCATGAGCCAGCACGACAGCGTTCTCGACCCCGACGCGACGCTCGATGCCTTTCAAACCCGCTTTACTCATCCGTCATCACGCTTCGTATGGTACGGCGACACCCCGGCTCACCTCGACGATCCCCGCGTTACGCCCCTCACCAGCTACCTGCCCGACCGGCGGATCAGCAACTTTTCCCACATGAATGTGCTGTTTGCGCCGGAGAATAGGTATTACGGGGAAGCGGGAAGCTACCTCATGCTGGAAAACGGCCAGGACGACCTCACCCCGCCCGATGACCCTGACACCCTGTGGTTTAGCGCATGGGGGCAGCGCGATGCGGACAAATACCATGCCCGATTAACCTGGAATCCTTATTTTCTCGAACTCCTCGATAATATCCGCGAGGTGACAGGTGACTAAGCGACGAAAAATCGACTGAAGTTAGCAGGATTCCTTGAGGTGAGCCGCCCGATCAATAGTAACGAAGGTCGAGCGATCACCGTATAGCACATGAACGTTGAGAAAAAACAGGTGAAATAACATGCTTATATCCAAGTCTTCACTATCCAAGTATTTTTTTCTAACGCGACGCGTGGAAGAGAAGACTTTATTTTCAAACGTTTGGTTATCTGATGCTCCTGAAAGCTTAAGCCATTTACAGCACTTTGCTTTACGCATAGCAACTTCTTTAACTCTTTTTCTAGCTTTACCCATTATCATGCTTAATGCAAAGTCAATTGAAATCATCATTGCCGTCTTCAGTGTTGAAGCTAGCACGACAGCCTTAATGTTTTCCAAAATAACTTCAAAAGACACGACAGCTTGGCTGCTGAGTAATATTGAGGATGAGATAGTAGAGCTCACCAATATAATAGGAGTGGCAGGTACTGGATCTCTCGTCGTTATATATATGTTGGCATAGAATTAGCGATAGAAGCTCGACAGCGCCCTGAGTACTTCGTTCGACACCCGGGCCTCAAGCTCGATATCGTCAAGCTCGTTCATGCGGTAGTCATAGACTGCGAAGGCACCTGTCGGGTGCACGGCCACCTGATAGTCGGGCATCAAGATGCCATAACCCATGTAGCTGCCTGAAAGCATCCAGTCGCGATGGGGTTCGACGTTCAACAGGCTTTGCCCCAGGGTGTAATGCTGAGGCGCCGACTCACAGTCGAGCAGTTCCTCGAGCAGCGTCGGTGCGATATCGGCGTGGTGCGTTCGCCGCTTCAGCGCACCACCGGAGCGTCCCGGCAAATGCATCACCAGCGGGACCTGGACCTGCTCCGGCGTATAGTTGCTGCCATGCCCCCAGTAGTTCTTGCCATGTTCGTTGAAGGACTCCCCGTGGTCGGAGGTAATCACAATCGCCGTATCCTCAAGCCGCCCACGGCGTTCCAGGTCATCGAGTACCCGCCCCAATTGCTGATCCACATAGCGCGCTGCCGTGCGATAGCGGTTCCAGTAAGGTTCAGGATCAAAGTCAGGCCCCAGGCTCAGGTGGTTGATATGCTCCCAATAGGGCGTGAAGCGCGGGAAGTCTGGCGGATGGCTATAGCCGTGCACGGCGTCATAGAACAGGAAACCAAAGAACGGGCGCTCATCTGACTTTGCCTCTTCGTTGTCCATCCAGGCTAGCCAGTCATCGGTGACCTGCTGATCGCGCTCCCAGGGCTCGCCCTTTGCTGGCTCCAGCGAGACATCCTTGAGGCCGGCAAAAACGTTACGGTCAAAGGCAGGGCTCACCAACGTCGCCGAAGAGAGGACCTGAAAGCGGTAATCGGCGGCCTTTAATCGCTCCATCAGCACCGGGGGTGTCTGGCTGGCAGTAAATGCATCCCAGTAGGTGACGGGCAGGCCATAGAAGAGGCTGAAGACGCCGGCCTTGGTGGAATTGCCACCACTGATATGCTCACGTGCCCTGAACCAACCGGGTTGATGGGCGTACCGGTAAAGATTCGGCATCACCTCAGGCGTGAGCATGTCGTGACGCAGGGTATCCAGCAGTACCAGCAGCAGGTTGTCGGTAGACACCGACGGCGAGCAGCTCAGGGGCGCGGAGGGGTAGACCAAATCCTGCGCCTCGCCCTCCGTCGCCTCGAGATCCACCCGATCACGTACCGCCTGGGGGTCGACCCACCCGTGCTTGACGAAGAAGCGCTTGGCAGTGGCCGGATAGAAGACCGGCACATGACGCGTCATGCCGGTGATGTCGCGGTCGTAGTGGGCATCCGCCCAGGCATGCCAACCGTGCACACCCAGCAGGGCCAACAAACTCACTACCAGCATTGCGCCCACAGGCCGTGACGGTGGACGCCGCCTGAACAGCAGCCCGAGACCACCCTGCACCGCCAACATGCCCAGCACGCCACCGACGGCCAGTGCCCAGGCAACCCATGAGAAGCTGAACACGTCTCCCCCGGCGTTGAGCAGCAGGTCAAGGATGAAGCCGCTCAGGTGGAAGCGATACTGAGCGTAGACGAAAGTATCAAGCAGCAGCAACAGCTGCAGGCCACTCGCCCACAGGGTCGTCATCAGCCATAGTCCGATGCCGCGTAAAAGCGTGGCCAGCAGGAACATCGGCAGAGCGGCCAGCCATACCAGCAGCGAGAGATGGCCGAGGAAAACCATCAGCAGGTAGCTCCACTGCTCGGCCCCCTCGGGCTGGATATAGCCGACATAGCGCAGCGAGATCATCCAGGTAAGCAGCAGGTTGGCCAGGGTCCAGGCGCCAAGCCAGCGCCACCGGTGCAGGAGTCGGTAGATCATGCGCGAAGTCTCCAAAGACCAGAGGCCCTTCAGTCAACGTTGAATGGAAAGCGTGTTGACTGTCACAGCCGCTCACTTACTGAAGACTTACGCAATACTTCTTTATCGTTCCGACCCCCGCCAAGACTTCTTAAAGACGCATTACCGTACAGCCTCGTCCCATGCGACGAAGATCAATCCATGCGAGCGCTGGCGTCCGACCAAAAGGTCAGACACGGTGCCGAATAAGCCGGCACCGTCCGATTCGCATTTGTTATTGTCACTAGATTGTCGCTTTCACATTTCAGCGACGTTTTAGTCACATCCGCTTTGCTAACCTGTCAAAGTTTCATCAAGGCAGCGAGGCCGAGCCACTAATGGGTCTGCGACCGGGTTATGCCTGAAAAGGGAGATCAGCAGATGGGAAACGTGCTTGGAGCGGCACCGGTTAGAGTGCTGATTGTCGAAGACAACCGCGACATTTGCGAGAACATCGCTGCGTATCTTGAAAAGCATAGCTATGTTGTGGATTTTGCCTATGACGGTATCAGCGCGATGTACCTCGCGTTGACGAATCCGTTCGACGTTATCGTCCTGGACCTGATGCTTCCGGGGATGGATGGCCTAAGTTTCTGCACAAAGCTGCGGGCCGATGCAAAAGTAGAAACGCCCGTGCTCATGCTAACGGCGAGAGACACGCTTGACGATAAGCTTAAGGGGTTCGAGGCGGGCGCCGATGACTATTTGGTCAAGCCATTCGCCTTACAAGAGCTACATGCGCGACTGCAGGCGCTTTGCAAACGTAGTCACGGAAAGACTGACGACCTGTTGACGGTTGGTGATCTGACGATGAATAGATCCACGCTGCAAGTGCATCGTGCGGGTCAGCGCATCGACCTTACCCCTGCCGGCATGCGACTACTGCAACGCTTGATGGAAGAAGCGCCGTCTGTTGTGGCTCGCGATGACCTCGAAACCTTGTTGTGGGCTGAGGAGCGCCCCGATGGCGATGCGCTTCGCTCGCACTTGTACAAGCTGCGCCAGGCTATCGATAGGCCGTTTAATAGTCCGTTAATTCACACCGTGCATCGCATCGGTTACCGAATTGCAGAGGATACTCAGTAATGTACCGGCACAGTTTACGCACCCGTGTCGCCATTGCATTTGCAGTGTGCGTAGCTGTACTGAGCGTGGCCTGGGGGCTCGCTTTCTTCGCGGCGATCAGGTTTACCGAAGACCGGGTGCTCCAGCATCAGCTGCAGCGTGCCGCAGAGAGCTACCCCGCTATGCCGATGAACCTTCGCGGATACGATGAGATCGGTCGCTTGCCTGAATCACTGCGGGAATGGGCGCAAACCAATCCCCATGAAGGGTTGTACGAATTCGAAGAAAAAGAACTGCATGTCGCGGTAGTACCTACCGACAATGACCAGCAACACGGCTTTGTGGTGTTCGATGTTGCCGGGATTGAAGCGGCGTCGTCAGAGGATTGGTGGTGGCTGCTTTTTATTACCGGTGCCGTTGGAGCGCTCGCGACGCTTGGTTTCGCGCTGGGCGTGGTGGTTATGCGCAAAGCCGTCGCCCCCGTGGCGCAACTCGCCGAAGCGGTCGCAGACATCGACCCGGAACGACTATCGGCCGAAGATCATAAACGCATAGAGGCCAGCCGATTCGGTGATGATGAGGTTGGCGTGCTCGCCAGGACCATCGAGAAGACGCTTGAGCGTATCAGCGCATTTGTTGAGAGGGAAAGATACTTTACCAGTTCAGCCAGTCATGAGTTACGGACGCCGATCACGGTCATAACAGGCGCACTTGAGCTGCTGGAACAAAGCAACCTGTCAGCGACCGATGTGAAGGCGCTTGATCGAGTGAGGCGCGCAACGCTCGATATGAAAACCACGATTGAAATGTTCTTGTGCCTCGCTCGCGAAACCGACGACGGGTTATATGACGAGCAGTTTTTAGTGATGCCGCTGGTGAGCAAGGCTATTGATCAGCAGCGCTACCTGCTGACCCGCCAGTTCGTCGATGTGGATATCGACGAACTCGCAAACCCCAAAGTCAACGGACATCCGCAGGCTTTTTCTATTGCGGTCAATAATCTGGTGCGAAATGCGTTCGAGCATACGCTCCACACGCACGGCCCGATCACGATTCGTATTAAAGAGCATGAGCTCCTGGTCACCAATCAGGTGAGCAGTGACGCTGAAAAGCGGCACGCGCCGACTGAGGTGTCCTCGTCGCGGGGGTATGGTCTTGGTCTGGGTATCGTGCAACGGCTTTGTGAGCGCAATGGCTGGTCGTTTTCGCTACTCGCTGATGAGAAGCATGTCGTCGCCCGTCTTTCATGGTGATCCAAAAGACCAGGTTAATACAATTCTTCAAATGGCGGTTCAAGGAAGTCAGCTCTGACTTTATTACGGCCGCATAGGTAGGCAACCGGGGGGTACAGGGTGACCTTTATACGCAAGCCGCAAGCGTCCGCCGCAGAGTCCGCGCCTGTCGCGTCTCAAGGTAGAAAGAGACAAGTTTCAATGACGCCACCGATGGATGTTGTCCATCTAAAGAGCATGGTCAACGCAACCTTGCTGGAGCTTATGCCAGCTCAGGAAACATCGCCCACGCATCTGCATCAAGGCATGCATTACGCCCTGTTGGGTTCAGGCAAGCGCTTGCGCCCGCTGCTTACGCTTCTAGCTGCGAATGTGGCCACTGACAGTCACACCCTCCGTATGGCCTGCGTGTCGGAACTGGTGCATACCGCTTCGCTGATTCTCGACGACCTGCCCTGCATGGACGATGCGACTATGCGCCGCGACCGCCCCTGCACGCATATACGCTTTTCCGAGAGCACCGCCATTCTTGCCTCAACCAACTTCCTCAACCTCGCGTACGGGGTTATCGCCGATTGCCCCAACGTGGATGCTTCCACCAAAGTCGCCGTTAGCGCTCACCTCAGTCATGTTATTGGTTCTATGGGATTAGTGGGCGGGCAGATCGCTGATTTACAAAATCACCCCGCGGGCACCAAGAGCGCCATTGAGCAACTTTACCACCAGAAAACAGGCTGCCTGTTTGAGTTTGCTGTCGTTACCGGTGCACGACTTCGGGGGCAGGATACAGAAGTGATAGATGCATTGACGCGCTTTGCCCGTGCCTTTGGTCTGCTGTTTCAGCTTTACGATGATATGTTGGATCACAGTACCTTTGTGCAGGAGACAGGTAAGGACGTAGAGCAGGATGCGGCGAAAACCACCTTGCTTTCTCTTTACACACCCGAAGAAGTTCGCGGCGCATTGAGCAATGCACAAGCCATGGCAAGAGAGCAATTGCGTAGAGCCGGATACGATGAATCCTCACTCGCAGCGCTCGTGGAACAACAGTTCGTTGCCTTCAACGGTGCGGCGCAAAGGCTTGGGGTTTAGACCTTGCGAATGACGACGACTGCAGCACTCACCATTGATCGACTACGGGTTGTCTACGGCAGCCACAGCGCCTTAGACGACGTTTCTTTACAGGTACGTCCAGGCGAAATACTCGGTATCCTCGGGCCTAATGGTGCCGGGAAATCGACATTGTTGCGCGCCATTACCGGCAAGCTGCGCCCCCGTTCCGGGCAAATATTCATTGCCGGAAAAGCGCTTTCTCCGGGTAAGGCCTATCAACACTCCATCGGCTTCACCCCCCAGTTCCTGGGTTTATACCGGCACTTGACGGGGCGGGAGAACCTGGCGTTTTTCGCGCGCTGCACAGGTGTCAGCCGCCACCAGATGCCCGCCCGGGTCAGTCAAGCGCTGGAAGAAATCGAGTTAACAGACAACGCCGATGTGCGGGTCGACCACTTGTCCGGTGGTATGCAGCGGCGCTTACACCTGGCAGCCACCCTGGTCTCCCACCCTTCTCTGCTCGTGCTGGACGAACCCACGGCCGGGGTCGACTTGGGTGTGCGCCTGTCAATCCACGACCTTATTCGCCGCCGCGCCGAGCAAGGTGTGGCCGTGGTCGTTGTGACCCATGAGTTAGATGAAGCTGAAGTGCTATCCCACCGCGTCGCCCTTCTTCATCAAGGCCAACTGAAAGCCCTGGACGAGCCCCAGGCGTTGATACAGGAAACCTTCGGCAACCGTCAGCTATTCGTTGTGCGTACGGTTC
Source organism: Halomonas sp. CSM-2 (assembly GCF_002119345.1). Taxonomy (NCBI): domain Bacteria; kingdom Pseudomonadati; phylum Pseudomonadota; class Gammaproteobacteria; order Oceanospirillales; family Halomonadaceae; genus Halomonas; species Halomonas sp. CSM-2. The sequence continues at coordinate 18,585 of NZ_NBYR01000027.1, forward strand.
ACATGCTGCCCCCGGCACTCTGTGAGCGGCTGCAGGAGATGGGTTTTCGCCCTCGCAGTGATGAGAGTAGTGATGAGAGCAGTGAATGGTGGCTGGAAAGTGACCTGCCGCTGGATAGATTGATCGACCACCTCTACCGCGACCTGGGCGGAGCACGTGAGGCCATTGCCGAGGTATCGATACGCCGACCCGGATTAAAAAACGTGATGCAGCAGGTTACCGGTGCCCGAAGCGATACTGCGGTGGAGACAGTGTCATGAGGGCAATTTTCCGAGTGATGGTCCTGGGCTTGTGGCGTGACCGCGGTGCGTTACTCATGGCATTTGCTTTGCCCAGTCTGGTATTCGCCATCTTTGCCAGCATCTTCTCCGGCGCTACGGAAGGCGACTTGCACTTGCGGGTCGGTATTGTGGTGGAAACCGAAGATCAACAGATGCAAGAGTTTGCGCAGTACCTGACGCAGACCGAAGAACTGGAGATGACGGCTCTACTCGATTCGGGCCGCGCTCAACTACGGGAACAGGTGCAACAAGGCAATTTCGACACGGGGGTGATCGTTCACGGGCAACCAAACACGGACAACGATCCGCTGTTTACTATTGTCAGCGAACCCACCCGTGAAATTGCCGCTCTGTCTCTACAGGGCTGGCTGCGCCAAAGCCTGGTCTCCCAGCAACCGCAGGTTCTTGTGCAGCGTCTTGCGCAAACCACAGAAGCTCTGGTTGAGGGTTTCTCGCCCGAACAACAAGCACGCCTGGACGCCGCTCTGGAAGCCATGGCCAGGGACCCGGGCGAGGCAGCGATCGAAGACTTGCTTATCGAGCTAGATCCCGTCTATGGCGAGGCGACAGCGTCAATATCTGGGCTCAGCGGTATCGCCTACTATGCCGGCGCCACCGCCATTCTGTTCCTGTTACTGTCCGCCGTGAACGCGGGCATGGTCAGTTTGGAAGAGCGCCAAAACGGTATCGCCGAACGCCTTCTACTGAGCAAAGCGGCGCATTCGCGGTTACTGCTGGGTCGGTTTCTGTTTTTGTTGAGTCTGGGATTTTTCCAGGCCAGCGCTATCTTCCTGGTCGCCAGGTTCGGGTTTGGGCTGGAGATAGAGCGCGCTTTGGCGAAAGTCATTGTCATGGCAATTGCCTGCGCCGCCGCCAGTGCCGGGCTGGCACTTTTACTCCTGTCGCTGTGTCGAACAACGCAGCAGGCGACAACCTTTTCTTCGTTTTTTGTGCTCATTGTTTCCAGCGTAGGCGGCTCAATGGTGCCACGTTTCATGATGCCTGATTGGTTGCAGACGGTGAGCCTGTTCACGCCGAATGCCTGGGCGATTGAAGGTTTTTACGGAGCGTTGATTCGCGGCGACAGCTGGGCTCAGCTAGCCCAGCCAGGCGGCATCCTGGCCGCCGTGGCACTGGTAAGCCTGCTGTTAGCTGCCCTCCCCTTATTCAAGACGCCGGCCTAAGAGAGGTTGTAAAACATGATGGACTGGTTATGGACGCTCATGCTTGTGATAGCGGCTTTCCTGGGGATGGAAGTGTTCGCCTGGTACGCCCATAAGTACATTATGCACGGCTGGGGCTGGCGCTGGCACAAATCCCATCACGAACCTACTGAGGGCGTGTTCGAGAAAAACGACCTGTATGTTGTGGTGTTTTCGCTGGTGGTGGTCGGCATGTTTGCGGTGGGGGACCTTTACTGGACGCCACTCATGGCTATCGCATCAGGCATCACGCTTTACGGCGTCGCTTACTCTCTGTTTCACGACGGTATGGTTCACCAACGCTGGCCGATTCGCTGGCAGCCAAAGAGCGGCTATTTGAAGCGTCTGGTCCAAGCTCACCGAATCCATCATGCCGTGCGTACTCGAGAGGGGGCTGTGTCCTTCGGCTTCCTTTACGCGCCAGATGTCAGGAAACTCAAAAAACGCCTAAAGCAGCAACGGGCTGCATCTCCAGAGGGAGTGCGACATGACCGATGACAGTATGGTGAAACGCAAGAATGATCATCTCGACATCGTGCTGGACGCTCGTCGGGCTAACGCTCGGACCCTTACGGGATTCGCCGACTATCGCTTCGCCCATTGCGCCTTGCCACAGCTGCACCTGGACGAGATTGACCTGAGCGCACGACTTTTCGATAAACCCATGAAGGCGCCGCTGTTGATCAGTTCCATGACCGGCGGCGCCGAACGGGCCAAAACGATCAATCATCACCTGGCAGAAGCCGCCCAACACCTGGGTATCGCCCTGGCCATCGGCTCTCAGAGAGTCGCTCTGCAGTCTGGCAACGATCATGGCCTGACCAGGCAGTTACGACGCATCGCCCCGGATATTCCACTGCTTGGCAATATCGGCGCGGGTCAGCTTCGGGAGCCCCAGGGGATCGACTGGGCGCGCCGGGCGGTGGAGATGATCGAGGCGGATGCATTGATCGTCCACCTCAACCCCCTGCAGGAGGCCGTGCAACAGGGCGGCGACCGGGACTGGTGTGGCGTACTTCAGGCCATCGGCACACTGGTCACGTCGCTCGAAGTGCCGGTGGTGGTCAAGGAAGTCGGCGCGGGTATCTCCCCCGAGGTGGCCCGGGCGCTGGTGGAAGAAGGTGTGGCGATGATCGACGTGGCCGGCGCCGGCGGCACCAGCTGGGCGGCGGTGGAGGCGGAACGCGCGACAAATGAGCACCAGCGCCGGGTCGCCATGGCCTTCGCCGGCTGGGGCACCCCCACCGCCCAGGCCATTCGAGCGGTGCGCCAGACCCTGCCGAAGACGCCTTTGATCGCTTCCGGCGGCATTCGCGATGGAGTGGACGCCGCCAAGGCCATACGCCTGGGCGCGGACCTGGTGGGCCAGGCCGCCGCAGTGCTCGAGAGTGCCACCGAATCGAGTCAGGCGGTGATCGAGCACTTCGAGGTAATCATCCAGCAGCTGCGCATCGCCTGTTTCTGTACCGGCAGCGCCGATCTGCATGCCCTGCGTGCGGCGGTGCTGCTGGATGATCGCGGCGTCCCTCTGGAAGCGCCCCATGGCTAGGTATATCGCCGTCATCGCCCCTGTCCTGCCGCGCCGGTCGCTGGCGACGAGGTATGATTCATGAACGCGCCAGGATATGACCTGATACTGGTGGGGGGCGGTCTGGCCAACGGCCTGATCGCCCTGCGCTTGATACAGGCGCAGCCAGAGTTGCGCCTGCTGATGCTGGAAAGCGAAAGTCGCCCCGGAGGTCATCACACCTGGTCGTTTCACGATGGCGATCTCTCCGCAGACCAACATGCCTGGCTGGCGCCCATGGTGGGTCGTCGCTGGCCGCGGCACCGTGTGATCTTCCCGCACCGCGAGCGCCTGTTGAACGGGGGCTACGCCAGTATCTTCTCCCGGGATTTCGCCTGCGTTCTGGAAGAGGCCCTGGGCGACAACCTGTGGGTCGACACGCGCGTGGCCCGCCTTTCCACGGATAGCGTGGAACTCGAGGATGGCCGGGTGCTGCACGCGAAAGCGGTCATCGACGGCCGGGGTCCCACCGACAGCGCTCACCTGACCCTGGGCTACCAGGCCTTTCTCGGCCAGGAAGTCCGCCTGGACAAGCCCCACGGCCTGGAAGAACCGATCCTCATGGACGCCAGCGTGCCCCAGCAGGACGGCTACCGGTTCGTCTACGTGCTGCCGTTCAGCCACGATACCCTGCTGATCGAGGATACCCACTATGTGGACCGCCCGGAGGCGGACGCGGCCCAACTGCGTGAGCATATTGGCGCCTACGCGCGGGATCGCGACTGGCGGATCGTCGAAACCCTGCGGGAAGAGAGCGGCGTGCTGCCGATCATCCTGGCGGGTGAGTTCGGTGCCTTCTGGCAGAACGCCCAGGGCCAACCACGAAGCGGCCTGCGCGCCGGTCTGTTCCACCCCACCACCGGGTACTCCCTGCCCCAGGCGATGGGTCTGGCAGAACGCATCGCCGAGCTTGGCAAGCTCGATGCGGCGTCGCTGTTCCAGGCCATCCATGCCTTCGCCGCCCGGGAATGGCAACACCAGGGCTACTTTCGCCTGCTCAATCGCATGCTGTTCCTGGCGGGCCGCCCGGCGCGGCGCTGGCAGGTCATGCAACGTTTCTACGGCCTGCCAGAACCGCTGATCGAACGCTTCTACGCCGGACGCCTGACCCGTGCCGACAAAGTGCGCATCCTGATGGGCAAGCCGCCGGTGCCGCTTGGCGAAGCGCTCAAGGCGGTGCGGGCGAATTCCCCACAAAAGATTTCATCCACCTTCTTCGGAATACGCTCATGACCCAGCCTCAACGTGCCCTGGTGATCGGCGCCGGCTTCGGCGGCCTGGCCCTGGCGATTCGCCTGCAGTCCGGCGGCTACCAGACCACCCTGCTGGAAAAGCGCGACAAGCCCGGTGGCCGCGCCTATGTCTATGAAGACCAGGGGTTCACCTTCGATGCCGGTCCGACGGTGATTACCGACCCCTCCGCCCTGGAAGAACTCTTTCGTCTGGCGGACAAACACATGGCAGATTATGTCGAACTGCTGCCGGTCACGCCCTTCTACCGGCTATGCTGGGAAGATGCCCCTGCCTTCGATTACGTCAACGATCAGGCCGCCCTGGAGCGACAGATCGCCGAGCGCAATCCTCGGGACGTGGAGGGCTATCGGCACTTCCTGAGCTATTCCCAGGCGGTGTTCGAGGAGGGCTATCGCAAGCTCGGCGCCGTGCCCTTTCTGGCCTTTCGCGACATGCTCGCCGCCGGGCCGCAGCTGGCGAAGCTTCAGGCCTGGCGCAGCGTCTACTCCATGGTCTCGAAATTCATCGAGGATCCGCATCTGCGCCAGGTCTTCTCCTTTCATTCCCTGCTGGTGGGGGGCAACCCATTCGCCACTTCCTCCATTTATACCCTGATCCATGCCCTGGAGCGGGAGTGGGGCGTATGGTTTCCCCGGGGCGGCACCGGCGCCCTGGTACAGGGTATGGTCCAGCTGTTCAAGGATCTCGGCGGCACCCTCGAACTGAACGCGGAAGTGGCAAACATCGAAACCGCAGGGGATCAGGTAAGCGGCGTCACCTTGATGGACGGCCGACATTTCCCGACGGATGCACTGGCCTCCAACGCAGACGTGATGCATACCTACAGCAGGCTCTTGAGCGGGCATTCCCGCGGCACCCGCCAGGCCAGGTCCCTGGGCCGCAAACGCTTCAGCATGTCACTGTTCGTGATCTATTTCGGCCTGGACAGGCCACCGCAAGGCCTGGAGCACCATACGGTGTGCTTCGGCCCCCGCTACAAGGAATTGATCGACGAGATCTTCAACGCGGACACCCTGGCGGAGGATTTTTCCCTCTACCTGCACTCCCCCTGTGTCACCGACCCGAGCATGGCACCCGAAGGCTGTAGCGCTCACTATGTCCTGGCACCGGTGCCGCACCTGGGCAAGGCTAACATCGACTGGGAAACCCAGGGGCCGATATACCGCGACCGCATCCTCGAATATCTGGAGCGTCACTATATTCCCGGGCTACGGGAGCACCTGGTGACCTGTCGGCACTTCACGCCCCTGGATTTTCGCGAGGAGCTCAACGCCCACCTGGGTTCCGCCTTCTCCCTGGAGCCGATTCTCACCCAGAGCGCCTGGTTCCGACCCCACAACCGGGATGCCAAGATCGACAACCTCTACCTCGTGGGGGCCGGCACCCATCCCGGGGCCGGGGTGCCCGGCGTGATCGGTTCCGCCAAGGCCACTGCGGGCCTGATGCTGGAGCGACTCGATGACCGATAAGCTAGGACAGCATGCCGCACAGACCATCGCCGTGGGCTCCAAGAGTTTTGCCACCGCCGCCAAGCTGTTCGACCCGGCCACTCGGCGCAGCGCCCTGATGCTTTATGCCTGGTGCCGCCACTGCGACGACGTGATCGACGACCAGCAGCTGGGCTTTCGTGCTCAGGAAACCACGGGCGAAAGCAGCGAGACGCGCCTAAACGAGCTTCGACACCTGACGCGTCGTGCCTATGCCGGGGAGCCCATGCAAAGCCCGGCTTTCGCCGCCTTTCAGGAGGTGGCGCTCGACCACGGGATCCCCGAGCGCTATCCCCTGGCTCACCTGGACGGCTTCGCCATGGACGTGGAGCAGCGGCGCTATGTCACCCTCGACGATACCCTGGACTACTGCTATCACGTGGCCGGCGTGGTGGGCATCATGATGGCCTGGATCATGGGTGCGAAGGATGAGGCGACCCTGGATCGGGCCTGCGACCTGGGAATGGCCTTTCAGCTGACCAATATCGCCCGGGACATCATCGAGGATGCACAGATTGATCGCTGCTATCTGCCGGCCCAGTGGCTGGAAGAAGCCGGCATTCCCCGCCAGGAGATGACCGCGCCAAGGCATCGTGAAGCCCTGGCAGGCCTGGCCCGACAACTGATCGACCTGGCGGAACCCTACTATGACGCCGCCCGCGGTGGATTGACGGCCTTGCCGCCTCGCTGCGCCTGGGCCATTGGCACCGCCCACGGCGTCTATCGGGAAATCGGGATCAAGGTGAAAACGCACGGTGCTCTGGCCTGGGACGCGCGCATCTCGACCAGCAAGGCGGACAAAGCGCGCCTGCTGGGTCTGGGACTCGTTCACGCGATGGCATCCCGCTGGCAAAAGCCAGCGCCAAGGCCTAGCGGTCTCTGGCAGCGACCGGGCGACTGAGCGGTGGCAATAGGCTGACCCATCGCGCCACTAACGTCTACGCTGAGAGACACCCATCACGACACAGGAGGCCATGATGAGTATCGAGCAACCCGAAACGCTCCATCTGGACAGCGATGACGCGACCGGCTACCCCAACTCCCCACTGCCAGTGTTGATCTACCGGGATGTTATCGACACTCGTGACCCAGAGGCGTGTGCCGCCACCTTCGAAGCCATGTTCAAGCGCCACGGCTGGCCGCCGGCATGGCGCTACCACCTGTATGACTTTGACCACTTTCACTCCACCGCTCACGAAGTATTGGGCATCTTTCGCGGCCAAGCCCGAGCACGACTGGGTGGCCCTAACGGCCGCGAACTGATGCTTTGCGCTGGCGACGTGCTGGTGCTGCCCGCAGGGGTTGGGCATGCAAGCCTGGAGGCGGACGATGATTTCTGCATGGTAGGCGCCTACCCGCCCGGCCAACAGCCAGCGATAGAGCGCGGCGACCCGGCACAGCTGGAAGCAGCGCAAGCGCGCGTGGCGAGCACGGCGATACCCGAAAGCGACCCGGTCGGCGGTCCGTTGAAAAACCTGTGGCGCCAAACGACAGCGTAATCACCTTGACCCTGCCGATAAACGGTATTATCAACAGGCCTATACGTAGCCAGAGCCATGACCCAAGCCGCTCTGGCACTCCCATGTCAGATACCGAAGGAAAGCCCTATGCCAGCCTATGTGGTGATGATCAAAGAACACACCCACGACACTGATGAAATGGAGCGCTACAGCGAAAAGGCGAAAGCCGCCCGCGAAGGCCACGACCCTGAACCGCTCGCGTTCTACGGCGATTTTAAAGTGCTCGAAGGCAGCGCAATGGAAGGGGCAGTGATTTTACGCTTCCCCGATATGGCCGCCGCCCGCGCCTGGTATGAAAGCCCCGCCTACCAGGAAGCCCGCCAGCACCGTTTCCAGGGGGCCGACTATCGGGTGTTTATCGTGGATGGGATTGAGGAGGCGTAGGGTGTGGCGGCAGAAACGCCACAGAGGCCGATAAGTGGACTCGCCTTCGTTAGATACCAACCCTTGATTGGTCAGGGTTTGGCTGAGCAGTTTCACCGCCTGCTCAAACTCGACACCACGCTGAGATTTCAGCTCGGTAGCCAACCGAAATGATGGCGTCTAATTTGTAGTGGCCTATTTACCGCTCAACCTGACGCTTATCCTCCTGGCGAACTATCCGGAATTTCCGGATAGTTCCTTCTCTCTCCAGCTCTCCCTCTGCGAACACGTTGCCAATATGCTCGTTAACCGTTCGCAGCTCTTTGCCGAAAAGCTCTGCCATCTGTGCCTGACTCAACCAGACAGTGTCCTGTTCAAGCGCCACTTCCAGCTGTGCCTGGCCGTCTTCGCTGGTGAATATCTTTATTTATTGATCCTTCATCGACTACTGCCTCCACTTTATTGCGGCCAACGCATCGCTAGCACAATCCCTTAATTAGCCAAGTATAACCACTCTATAAAACTGCATGTGCATACAGCATATTTATCCAAAAATTATTGCCCTCAACTTCTATCTTGCGGTTAAAAAGAAAGCCTCCCCGGCGACCAGCCGAGGAGGCGTTTCTTTTCACAACCTTAAGCAGGCGCTAGTTACTGAGCGTTGCTAGGTTTATCCGGGTCGGCGTCAACCAAGCAATTAACGGTCTCGCCGCCCTGGTCATTAGGTAAAACGCCCTCTGGGCGGCGGCGCTGATCATGAAGCTCAAGCGAAGCGTTCAGCCAGTCCAATAGCGTATCCCCCAGCGCGAGTGCGTCATCGGCGCGCTGCTGGCTGTAGAAGGTAAGCAACTGCCTGGCTTCGTCACGCATACCCTGATCAATCAATGTCTTGGCGGAGGTTTCCACCCAGTTCAGGTCATCGAAGCTATCTTGTTCAAAGCCTTCCAAGAGTTCGGTAACAGAGCCGTGAAAGCGCTCAGGCTGTTCGCACATCAGGTACATGACCTGCTTGAAGCGACGTCCCGCAAAATCACTGGCTTCCTGCACCTGAAAATCGGGGTTGAGGAAGGTAGACGCGGCGCCCTTGGAAAGATAGCGGTGCTGCCCATATTCCATTGGGACCTCCTGGACACCGAGCCACCAAGGAATAAAGGGAGCCGCTAACGAGCCGGTGGGCGCCACCCAGATTTGCTGCATATCAGCGTCCGTGTTGGCCTTCAAGGTGGCGACCTGACCATAACCCGCCTCATCGTCAGCGATACGATGATCACGAACCTGCGCCATCATTTCGCGCTCAGTGATCGGCGCCAAGTCGCGCAGGGCCTCTTCCACGTCTGCTTGGGACATGTATTTGTAGCCACCGGTACGCGCCTGGGTATCCTGGCGGCCATAGACGTCAAATACATTGAAATCACCCTCGCCTGCGTACCAGCCCTGTTCCTCGGCGAAGGTAATCAGGTTGTCGGCGCCCATGTAATCGGGGTCGTTCTCGAAGTCGACGGGGAAGTCTTCAATATAGCCGGGATAGAGCACACGCACGTCATCATCGCCAAGCCGCTCGGCGGCCCACAGCCCCTGGCTGCCAGCAAACTCCCAAACAACCCAGCCTTCATTTTCATCGGCGATGAGGTGCGTATTGCCGCCATAGGTGGAGTAGCCGTATTGATCAATTAACTCTCCGATCAACTCGACACCTTCCCGGGCTGTCTCGGCGCGTTCAAGCACCAGCCTGGCCAAGTCGCTGTATTGAGGGCCCTGCTGCGGCGTCTCCGTCATGTCGATCAGTTCCTGGCGGTTGGTCGCCCAGACGTCACGAACGGCCACTCCATGCTCATTGATACCACCGTTGGTGAGCGGTGCAGGGAAACCCTCATAGTCGGAATACGACATCGACAGGTAGCGGAAAGTGTGTTCGGCTTGCGGAATGTCGATGAGCTCACCGGGGATGCCGGCATCAGCGGTGACACCAACACTCACTGTATCGTCAGCAGAGTGATCTTCGGCAGGCATGATCTCCAACCAGTGGCTGGAGACTTCCTCACCGGTGCCACCGATCATGACGGCGCCCTCGTCGGTCAGGTTTTTGCCTACATAGTAGGCATAGCTTGCCGAGGCTACCGGGCTAAGCGCGAGTAGCGGCACGGCCAGCATCATCGGTTTTAGGGGATAGCGTTTTCTCATCATCTTGGCTCCATGTTGATATGGCTTTCCTGAATTCATGGAAAACTGCAGTATTTCGGGTAACCACGTAGAGGTAAAAAACAGCAGCGATAACCTCTCTGCTCAAGGCATAGGATATCGGCCACTGACCCAGGCGCTACGCTAACAAATGCTGCGCAATGTTTTTAGAAATACGGCATACCTACCTATCCTAGCAGCCAAGAAGCGCCTCGCTGCCTTCGCGGATAGATGCCAGAAATAGAGTCAGGAGGGGCGACGCGGAATCCATGTCAGCTCTATCTAGCCGCCATCAACCCTCGCCGAGAGTAGGCGACATGCAGAAAGGGCACCAACCGCGGCGTTATCAGCCTTCGAAATGCTATTGCCCACGCGCGCAAGATTCGAAAAAGGGCATTACTGCTCGCCATGATAAGGACTAAGCACAATCACAGCGGCAATGAAACAAATACCGCCTGCGATAAACCACAATGCGAAATATGACCCCGTCATAAAGGCAATTAACCCGCCTAAAAAAGCAACCAACCCGGCGCCTACCTGATGAGCCACGTTGATCCAGCTAAAAGCGGAAGGCCCTTGATCACCAAAGATGTGATTGCACAAAGTAATCACCGGAGGCACCGTTGCAACATCAAATACGCCAAAAACGACGGCAAAGGCTATCAGCTCCCAGCCAACGGGATGCGATAAAATAAAAGGCAGACAAATCAAACTCGCGCCCCGCAAAAAGAAGATAACGGCCAGCAACGCCTGCTTATTGATTTTATCTGAAAGCCACCCTGCCCCAATGGTGCCCGGTATATTCAAAAGACCGATTATCAAGAGCAGATAAGATGATTCCGCTACCGATATTCCCTCTAACGAGGCCGCCGGGGTAAAGCTACTCCACATCAGGCCATTCGTGGTAGCGCCACACATGCCAAAGGCTAATGCGATGACCCAAAACTTCTTGCACTTCACAAACCCTTTCAGGCTGATAAACACATCGTTAAATGTACTATTCGGCTTAATATGATGAGCCGTCACCGTTCTCACCGCCGAGAGCTTCTCATTCAGCAGCAAACACACAATTAACACTGTGATCAGGGTCAAGACAACACAGCCTATTAATGGCGCTCGCCAGCCAAACTCATCAGCCAGCTTGGCCCACATGGGGAGTAACACAAATTGCCCCGTCACCGAGCAAGCCGTCAATATACCTGTCGGCAAGCCTGTTTTCTCAAACCAGGAACGAGCAAAGAGAGCGCCAAACGACATCGTTAACGCGCCACACCCCAGCCCAACCAAAACACCCCATGCAAGATTGAATATTATCTTTGAGTTCAGCGTACAGACCAAAGCGCCAGCCAACAGTATCACAAGGCTTGCGATGACAATTTTCTTGATCCCATGCTTCTCCATCAAATGAATGGCGAAGGGTGCCGTCGCACCATAAAGGATCATATTGACGGTGATGCCAAAGGTTGTATTCAGGGACGACCAGCCAAGCTCCTCAATCAGCTGTGACGTCAACAACCCTGATAGGGTTACATAACTACCGGCCGTCACAACGCACAGGGCGGCAACCAGAATGGCATTGAATTTCTGCTGTGAAGAAATCAGTGTAAAAGCTTGTTGCGTTTCACTCATGGCAATATTAATTTCTGTTAAAGCGTTTATTGAAACGCTATCCACCCATGACTTGCATGTAAACCATCATTAATGAGAACGAGTTTTTCATGATTGAGAACCTAAAGTGGGATGACTTTAAAGTTGTTCTCGCGATCGCTGAAGAGAAAGCACTTAAACAAGCCGCGAGCAAGCTCCATGTCAGCCAAGCCACTATCTACAGGCGAGTTGCTGACATTGAAAGCAAATGTGGCGTAAAGATCTTTCATCGTGAAGATAATGCTTATGTGCCAACACTTGCCGGATTAGAGCTGGTGAGAAGTGCAAAGGAAATCGAAAAACAAGTGCTTTATGCTCAGCGAAAACTTTACTCTGCCAAAGAAACATTATCCGGCAACTTGACGGTCACTACCACAGACACATTAATGTATGGCCTGTTGGGCAACATCATTCACGACTTCAATTGCCAATACAAAGAGCTGAACATAAGCGTCATCGTTAGTAATAAACTCATGAGCCTGGAGGCGCGTGACGCAGATATCGCGTTTCGCCCTGTGGTCAGCCCGAACGAAACGCTTATCGGTAAGAAAATCCTGCCCATTAACCAGGCTGTCTATGTGTCACAAAAGAGCAAACATACTGACTGGCTGGAAAGCGGTATTTCGTGGATTGCGCCCAATACGGAAATGCAATACCCACAGCTCAGCGAGTGGTTCTCAAAAAACAACCTGCTTAACAACAGACTATTAAAAAGCAACTCCATTCTTATGGATTACTTCATGGTCGCCAATTACGACTATGCAGCGGTGTTACCGACGTATCTGGAAAAAGAAGGCGCAGGCATCAAACGAATCAGCCCTATCATCCCTGAATTGAGCACGACCATGTGGGGGTTGGTGCATACCGATTTAAGAACCTCTCAAACCGTGACCGAGTTTCTTAACTATGTGCGTGCTTGCTGCAATGTAATTACTTAGGCCAAAGCCGCGACAACGCTTGTTCTAATTGAAGCCTGTCTGCCCGGCGTTTATCCTCGGAACGACGACTCAAATTCTGCAACTTGCGTTTAACGCCGGGCAGTTCGCGAGCCTGGGGCAGACCAATCAGACCAAATTCCGGCTGCTCATCTTCGATGGAGAACAGAAATTCTTGCGAAGGCTCATCTATCCACTCAGCAAGACGTACCAATAGCCGTTCCCGATATTTCAGTAGCTCATGCGCAGTGACAGGCTCCGACGTCATGCCCTTAAAATGTGCCTGAAAAATATCTTCAAAATCCTTAGGCATCTGCGGCTCAAGAATTTCCCAGGCGGGTTTTGGACTACAGGTCAAATAGACCAGGAATGTGTACCAAAGCGTCCTATCAGCTCGCTTGTCATCCAGTAATAGTCCTACATCGAACAAGTCGCGTGGGTGCTGACGCGATAATGCTGCTGCCAGTTTTCCTGCATACAAATCGGCAAAACTCAGCACCTGTGCAGAAGCAAACCCAAACGCCTCCTCCACCACCGGCCGAACATCCATCTCACGCACTGGATGCACCGTGCCCCGCATTACTGGTGTGGTTTCAATCTGCACAAGTGCCCTGCCGCGGCTGACAATCAACCGCGTGACACCTTGACTGCCTTGAGTCGCCGACGGCTGCACACGCATTGTTTTTGATTGAGTCCGTAACGCATCAGCCAGCATGTTCAGCGCATTATCAATCGCGGCGGCGTCTTCAGCGAAACCGTGGGTCGGCAGCCATGTAAGATCGATATCCACTGATAATCGAGGGAGATCGTGCTCAAACAAATTGATCGCCGTTCCGCCCTTCAACGCAATGCGAGGCTCCAGTGACAACACTGGGAGAATATCTACAAGTAGCTGTACGCGGTCGGTGTAGCGTTTATCCCAAGTGCTCATCCAAGTCCCTCGGTAACGTGATCTGATAAGTCGGGTGTAGACGACCACCGGGCACCAGAACGCGTTTACCGCTGCCGAGATCCACCCCCTCTAACGAGATTCGTTTAAGCCATGCATGCTGGTACCGATCCGCCAAGGCGAGAAACAGTCGTGCTGCCTTGATGCTGCTGCAATGGCGCAGCAACACCGTCAACCGCCTTGGGCTCAGTGTTGCCAAACTCTGCATAAGCGTATCAGCTTCGTAGACCAGCGCCGCGCCAGCGGGGCCATCGCAAAGCTCCAGTATCGCGCGCTCCGGCGTGGAACAAACGATGGCTCCCGCACCAGAAAGCACCTCTAGCCGCTTAAGGCCCTGCTCAGGTAGCTGATCCTTCTGCGTATCCGCAGTGAAATCAGACAACGGCCAGTCAAAGGGAGGCTTGCCGCAGAACTCAAATCGTTCAGGCAGTGCCAATTGACTGAGCCAGCCGGGCGGACGGGCATCCCCATAAAGCGTTACCGTGGCTGCTTCGCCCAGGCGCAGGTAGTGCTCATACCCTTGCATTGCCAACGCGAAACGCCCACCGACGTATAATGCCAGGCCCTCACGCTCTTGCAGGCTCCGCAATACGCCCTGCCATTGCAGTCGCCCTCCCTTTCTCAGATAAACGCCACGCGCCGGAGACACCAGCCAACCGCTGGAGACATAACGCGCCACAAGGCTTCTCGAATAGCCATGCGCCTGCAGCCAGCGGCTGGAGACTAAATCAGAGTCTCCGAGGCTGGCTAGCAACTGGTTTAATTTTGACGATTTTTGTTCACTCATAGTGAACATAATACGGCTTTCAAAAACTCTGTCCAGTGAATGCGAGGTTTACCGAAAAGGTTTTTTAATCACTATGGGTGAGCCTTCTGGATCTATCCTGAACTCGCCCTCAAGCGTTGCTTACCCACGGGGTTAAGCGGCTGCCGTTTAGACCAAAAGGAAATTAGGTTGCCACTAGCTTGTTTTGCTAAGCGCGCACTGCTGATTCACGTTAAACAGCCATTCACTACTGAATATGAACCATTGCATCAGGTTCTTTCATGGCATGGGGATACCTGTCATCCTCAGAAGCCAAATACAGCAAGGGCAGTCGCTTGGACTGCCCTTTCGCTTTATGTGTGAAGCGGGAATACGGAAATGAGAGCTGGTCAGTGCTCACCTTCAGTGCGCAACTTAGCCACTTCACGTAACGCCAAGCCTGTCGCTTCAGCAATCTGCTCATCACTCAGCACTCCCAGCTTGAGCAGATTACGGGCCGTTTTCTCAATACCCAGCTTTTCGCCTTCCTGACGCTCTTGCTGAGCCCAGTTTTCCAAATTTTCTGCCAACATGTCTTTATCCTCCACCAAACTGTTGAGCTGATTGAGGTCGACCTCAGCCCCGAGCCGCTGCAAGTGGCGTTTAAGCCAGCGGGTAATAATCTTGTCGATACGTTCTTTGTGAGGATCAGCCTGAATAATCGCCACAATTCGGTCCACGGCTTGCTGCAGCCCCTGGCGATTCGTGGAGGCCTTCTCGATACTGAACACCCCGCTTAACGGCGACTGCACCAAGCCTAACTGCTCATCAGTATAGCGCCCTTCATCGACCAGGTAATAACGCATCCGTGGCTGGTAGACCTGTAGCAGACCCGGCGGTTCCGGGGTGATCATTTCATACAGGTCTAGCGATGCCGTCCAACGATCCGAGCCGTTATAAAGCACCACCGGAAACACTGGCGGTAAACCCTGGCCGGGTGTGATGACCTTCTGCTTGAGCAACTCACTGTAGAAGCAAGCGGCGTAGTGCATCAGCCGAACCGGCATGGTGCGGATATGTGAATGACACCTTGCTGAATAAAGCTTTCGAATCCCCCCCCCACCTCAAGGGCGATTCGCAAGAGAACGTCAGTGATTCAGCCTGGCTCCGTACCATGCGGATTAAGAGCCATCTCAGGGAACAGTGGATGTATTTGTGGGTACAGTCTTAATCAGCCTGCACTGTTGCCACCAAACTAGATACATCATCCACTACCGTTCCATCCTCTCGGACTAACTGCGTTCTGACCCGCTTCCCATCTTTAGTTTGCAGCTGGAGGTGTAAACGGGATGAACCTTGCTCAAGATAATTGCCCCCCCACTCACGCAGCGCAATCAAAACCGGTAGCAAGGCGCGCCCTTTCTCGGTAAGCGCATATCCTTTCCGTGAACGCTGACCGGGTTCGCGGTAGTAATAATGTTCCAGGAGACCTTCTTCAACCAGCCTCGCCAATCTCACGGATAGAACCGAACGCGTTATACCTAAGTCTTCTCTAATATGATCGAAGCGTCCTACGCCACAGACAACCTCTCGCAAGATTAGTAGCGACCAGGTATCACCGATTTTCCCGATCGCTTTGGCAAGAGCGCACTCGGACACTGGAACAGCTGTGTGTGAAACCGGAACCTCTTGTTTATCTCTCATAACATCATGATAGCAGGGTTTGCAAAAAAAACCCAGGGTGGCATATACTGAGTTTCATAAAGAAACTCAGGGGTGCAGTAGATGTCACAAATTGATCTTCCTACCGCAAATAACCACCCTAGCTTTCAGTCGGACCTTCGGACAGTGATCGCATTGGCTCTGGTCCCGGCGATTGGTCTGGGCATTGCACGATTCGCCTACGCGCTACTGCTTCCTGCAATGCAGCCGAGTTTGGGCTGGAGCTATGCTGATGCCGGTTGGATGACCTCAGTTAATGCGGCTGGCTACATGGTCGCGGCCTTATTAGCCGCACGTGTCATCGCTTATGCAGGCGCTTATCGCGTCATGGCTGGTGGTCATTGCATGCGTTACCGCTTTGATTTTACTTGGCGTCATAAATGACTCGGTATTACTAAACTATGCGTGGCTACTGGCTGGGATGGGCGGTGCTTTCGCATTCGTAGCTGGCGGGGTTCTTGCGACCCATGTTTCTCAGCGTCACCCTAAACACTCAGCATTCTTGCTAGCCCGGATTTCTCACAGGGTATAAAAGAAAGCGGCTGAAAGTGCTATGATTTCAAGAACCTAACCAATCCATCAAGCACCAACAGCCGCTTCCAAAATGGTACCTGAAAAACTGACCTTCTCGCCACTCTCACGCCGCCAAATTG
>NZ_NBYR01000002.1:0-272190 GCF_002119345.1 Halomonas sp. CSM-2
CAATGGGGGGAAGGGGGAAGTGTGTCTGAACGACGGAAAGTGGTTAAAAAGTAGCCGATGTAAGTCGAGCCAGTAGGTGTTTAGTGATGTTACAGCCTGAGTGCGGTACTGGCTGAGGTACTATGAGAAATCCGGGCTAGGGCATTTCTATACGTTGCTGCGAGCCTAGTAAGGTTGCAATATTCAACAACACCAAAAACTTTTTCGCTATAGTTGATAATGGTGTTATCTCTGTTCTCAAAAATATACCAGTAGTCATCGCCAATCACACGAACCCAAGACGTAGGCGAGCTTTCAATTAATAATGCAACGAGCGAATAGTATTGACCAAGCTCCTCTCTCAAATAATTTAAGTTCGCAATACCACAACGACCAGGTAAGCCTTGTGCTTTTTTGAGCAGCTTTCCAATATCTTTAACAATGGAATTCCTGATTAAGAATATATTCTTGCTGGTTGAAATCGAGTTTCTCGTGGCTCGCTTTAATTCTGGAGTGTAAGATTCAAAATCACAATCAAGGTTTACATCATCAATTAGATTGAATATTCCCTTTAAATGACGCCCCCTATCGATTAGTCCAGCCTCATAAATTTCCTTTTCAAGCTCTGAGAACAGCCAAAAGTCTTTGGACTGCAAAGTTTGAACAAAATCATTTAAAGAAGGAATAGAATGTTTGGTGACATAATCTCTGAACTTGGAATTAAGCAGTTGCCTGATTCTTTCTTTGGTGCCAACACCAAATTGGCTTGCAGTTTCCTCTAATGTAGGCCAAGGCGATTCATTTAGGCCATAGTAAAATTTTACAATTTCAATATCTCTTGCCTTATTGGCTCCATCCTTGATGCTGCTTTCTAGGAATTCTACTAATTCATTTTCAATGCTCATCTATACTCCTTGACCGATGAATCGCCTAACGCTGGAGTTGAGCGGCGGCGGAGCCGTCCGCCTCGAATGAATTGTTATGCGCGACCATGCTTGTTGGCCCAGTAGTCATGGACTTTGTTGAATTCAGATATCCAACAAGCCAACGGATCTTTAGTGTTCTTTCCCAGCGATTTCGCCAGCTCAAAAAAGCCCGGCCCCGGCTGCATATCACCTGACTTGTGTACGACGATAGCCGTAAGCATGCCTCTTCCTGCCTCGTCTTCCTCGCTGCTGATCTCACCAAGAAGATGAAACAGGCGCGAGTCGTGTGGCTCGAGGCTTAGAGCACTGATCTTCCCGACAAGCTCGGAGTAAGCAATTCTGCCTTTGCGAGTGGCTACATCAATGAGAATACTCGTTGCTTGTTCCTTCGCGGCATCCCACTGCGCGCCCTCAAAGCCGTAATTGTTGAGCATCAACTTTCCTTGAACGCATAACAGTGAATCTACACCCGGCTGCATATCCTCAATGAATGTGCAGACGCGTTTATTGACATTACCTAGCCAACAGCATTCTCATAACTTATTGTTTTACAACGCATTAACTTGATCACTTTGCAGCATATACAAAATTCGCGTGCCAGCTCGTTTTGCTCAGTTCAATCATACTCTATTCACAAAATCGGCTTAGGTCACGTGTCGGGAAGGTAAATTTTGTAGGTGGTGTGTTCAGGGTTGGAAAAGTGAGGAAGGAAACTCTGTACAAGTGATTGTTTTCGTTGGCTGATTTAATGCTGGTCGCCCAATAAATTGGGCTCCTCCCCCCCTCGACACAGGCATTGCTGGCGTGATGATTTCTAGAGTGGCAATGGATTAGGCCCTTGCAACCCCATTGCAATGGGCTTCTGTAAGAACCCGACTTCGTCGGGCGATCGTTTTTGGTGGCTGATTAAGCGCTGATCGCCCAATGAATTGGGCTCCTTGTGTCTCTCAAGAGGGAATGATTAGCTACCATTCTCTCTGGCCAGAAGGGTAACCCGTTGGGCTCCTTGTGTCTCTCAAGAGGGAATGATTAGCTACCATTCTCTCTGGCCAGAAGGGTAACCCGTTGGGCTCCTGATGGGCATTGACCCTGCTTCGTAGATGGGCCCTTTCTGGTTTCTTATCTCGTAAATTTGGACGGTATCCAAAGCCCTTCGCACGACGAAAGAGGCTGTACGAACAAGGCGAGACAACGAGATGGCATATATCGGCATTGATGTTAGCAAACAGAAACTTGATTGCCTGTGGGTGCGCGATTTGAGCAAGGGGAAGGTGAAAACGAAAGTATTCCCCAACCGCCATCAGGACTACCCAGGTTTGCTCGACTGGCTTGTCAGGCAGACCGGCGAAGATATCAGCAACCTGCATGTCTACCTGGAAGCCACCAGCATTTACCATGAGCCTTTAGCTTACTGGCTGCATGACGTTGGTGTCACCGTGTACGTACTGAACCCTGCCCAGGTGCGCCATCACGCCAAGGGGATGGGCGTCCGCAGCAAGACTGACCGCAAGGACAGCATGATGCTCGCCCGCTATGGGATCGAACGGAACCCTCAACCGTGGCAACCAGAGCCAACGGAGGTGAGAGAGCTCAAGCGCCTTATCAACCGGTTAGAGGCCGTAGAAGACGACCTGCAACGCGAGCGTAACCGCCTGGAGAAGGCCGAATTCAACACCGACACTCAAGCGAGCGAATCCATTAGCTATATGCTGGTCGCCCTTGAGCGAGAAGTACAGCGGCTGCAGCAGGCGATCGCTGACCATTTCGAGGCGCATCCGCCTCTTAAACAGGATCGCAAACTACTCGAGAGTATTCCCGGTATCGGAAACGTCCTGTCAGCTCGCTTGGTCGCCACACTACGCAGTCGAGATTTTCGCAGTGCTCGACAGGCAGCCGCGTTCCTGGGCCTCGTACCGATACTAAAAGAGTCAGGTACATCGGTGAAATTACGATCCCATCTTTCCAAGGCAGGGGCGCCCGGTATCCGCCGGAAGCTTTATATGGCCGCCGTCGTGTCGACCCGATGCAATCCTGACGTCAGCGAGCAATTTGCACGACTCAAAGCGCGTGGCAAGCCAACGTTGTCGGCGCTGGGGGCGGCTATGCGCAAATTGGTACACATCGCTTTTGGCGTGTTGAAGTCACAAAGTGAATATCGGCCGCAAGGGACATAAAGCCCCTTGCAGTTGGTATCGAGAGACGGTATCTACAAACCCCCATGCACATGCGTTGGTGGTTGGTACTCAGCCCTTTTAGGAGCCAGACTTCGTCGGGCGATAGCCTACGGTGGCTCGATCATTAAGGCTATGTTTGGCTGGTTTTCAACTTGGTCTTGGTGGTGCGATAGACGCTATCCAGGTGGGCGAGCATGGCGCGTTCGGCGGCGTCCGGGTCGCCGCGTTTCAGGCCATCCACGATATGCCGGTGCTCGTGGTAGCTGCGTTCGATGGCACCGGGCTCGCGCATTACCTGGCGGCGGATATGCAGGCCAAAGGCATAAAGTTCTTCGGCGTAGCGCAACAGGATCTCGTTGTTGGCGTATTCCGATATCAGCTTGTGGAAGTTCTGGTCGGAAAGCTGGAAATGCACGGGGGCGTCGAACAGTCGGCTTTGGGCGTCGAGTAGATGTTCCAGACCTTCGATGCCCTTGTCGTCGATATTGATGGCGGCACGCCGGGCTATGGCAGCTTCCACCACAATTCGGCTTTCGAACACGCTGTCCACGTCAAAGCGATTCATTTCGCGGGATGTGGCGTCAGCAGTGGCGGGGCGGCAACGTGCCAACGTTTCTTCATCCGCGCGAATGCGTGTCTTGCTGCCATGTGAGACGCTGATCAGGCCGTGAGCCGTTAGCTGGGCGAGTGCCCCGCGGACGGTTTCGCGGCTCACGCCAAATAACTGTGCCAGCTCACGCTCGCTGGGCAATTCATCGCCGTCTCTTAGCAGCCCGGTCAGGATCATGTCGGTCAGCTTGTCGGCCAGAATTTCTTTCTTGGTCCGATTCTTGAGTGTTTTTTCGAAAGCGAATGCCGGGTTGCTCATGATCCCTCCTGTCTCAGCTGGTCTGGATAATAGACCATAAGCTGATCAAATACTACATACCCTTTCTGGTCCTTTCGACAAAGGTATAACGTCTTAATTCAGTGCTTGACGGTACCTGATGGGCGGTTTAAGTTTCTGTACTACTGGTCTGGTTAACCAACCAGCAGTCCAGTGAAGCAAAACCAATTACAATCCAGGAGTGCATCATGCTCAAGAAGCTACTCGGCGTTTCCGCTCTCACTCTGGCCATCGCCAGTACGCATGCCCAGGCTGACAAAATCGTCTTCGCGATCGGTGGTACCCCCAACAGCCTGCAGGGCCAAACGGCGCAGGAATTCGCCGACCGCCTGCAGGACCGCCTTGGCGACAATCATCAGGTGGAGTATTACCACAGCGGCCAGTTGGGCGACGAGAGGCAGCTCGTCCAGAAGCTGCGGCTCGGTACGGTCGACCTCGCGGGGATCTCTTCCATCATGTCATCGGTTTCCCCCGAATTCGCCCTGTTCGATATGCCCTTTCTGGTCAAGGACCGGGACCACCTAAAGCGTATCGATAGCGAGATCGTGATGCAGGATCTGGCCGAGAGCGCTGGAGAACAGGGGCTCAATATCATCTCTACCTGGGAAAATGGCTTCCGTCACATCACCAACAATGAACGCCCCATCAACGAACCCGGCGACCTGGAGGGGTTGAAGATCCGCACGCCTCAGAGTGAGTGGCGCACGCTGATGTTCGATACCTGGGGTGCCAACCCCACCCCGATGGCGTTTTCCGAAGTCTTTGTCGGCCTGCAGACCGGCGTGGTCGATGGGCAGGAGAACCCGCTCAGCAACATCAACGGGGCCAAGTTCCAGGAAGTGCAGGATTACCTCTCGCTTTCCAATCACGTTTATTCGCCGATCTGGTTGACCGCGGGCAAGGGCGGCTGGGAGCAGCTCTCTGAGGACGTTCGTGCTGCCATTACGGCGGTTGCTATCGAGACGCAGGACTGGGCACTTGCAAAAGGGGCCGAACTCGATAACTCACTGCTGGAGGCCATGCGTAACGACGGTATGGAGGTCAACCGGGTGGATCGCGATGCCTTTGTCGAGGCCAGCAACCCGGTCTACGCGGAATTTGCCGAGAAAGTAGATGGCGGTCAGGAACTGGTGGACCGGGCCATGGCGTTGGCCGAGGAGTAGCGCCGGATGTCATCCCCAACGGGCGCCGTCACGGCGCCCTCTCTCACTCAAGCGCAGGAGGGCTACGCCATGAGTTTACTGGGTCGTGTCAATCGACTGCTGGAACGGTTGCTTGAAGCGCTGACCGTGTTTCTGTTGCTGGCGCTAACCTCGATCGTCATTGCCGCTGTGGGGTTTCGTATGGTTGGCAACTCGTTCTCCTGGTACGACGAGGTGGCCTCTATCGGCCTGGCATGGCTGAGCTTTTACGGTGCCAATCTGGCAGCCCTCAAGCGAACCCACATGGGCTTTCCGGGGTTGGTCAGCCGCGCGCCAGCAGCCATTCGTGCCAGCCTGTTCATTTTCTCGGAAGTCGTCGTCATCGGCTTCTTCCTGGTGATCGCTTACTACGGTTATGTCGTTCTCGACATCCTCGCCTGGGATAACCTGGTGTCCCTGCCCTGGATCGGTCTGGATGTGACCCAGTCGGTCATTCCGATCAGCGCCGTACTGTTCATTGTCTGTGAGCTGCTCAGTATGCCCATGGCATGGCGCAAGATGCGCAGCGGCGTGGACGGTGACGCGGAAGAGATCGAAGCGGCCATCCGCCAAGCCGAGGAAGACCTGAAGGAGTATCGCGCATGACACTGTTGATCATTATCGCCGCGCTCTTTGCCCTGGTCCTGGTCAACGTGCCGATCGCCGTGGCCATCGGGGTGGTGGGCGTCGTGGGCGTCTATCTGAACATGGGGGCTGACGCCCTGGTGAACGTTCCGCTCACGCTGTTCAACGGGGCGACCAAGTTTCCTCTGATTGCTATCCCGCTGTTCATTTTCGCCGGGGCGTTGATGAACACATCCGGCATTTCGTTGCGGCTCATCAACCTGGTCACCGCGATTGTCGGCTTCGTTCGGGGTGGCCTGGCGATGGTCAATGTCGGGGTCTCGCTGTTTTTTGCCGAGATATCCGGGTCCGCCGTTGCCGATGTGGCCGCTACCGGGTCGGTATTGATCCCGGAAATGAAACGGCGCAAATACAACCCCAACTTTTCTGCCGCGATCACGTCCTCGTCGGCGTCTCTGGCCATCATCATTCCGCCGTCGCTGTCGATGATTCTGTATGGCGCGATCGCCGATACCTCCATCGTCAAGCTGTTCGTGGCCGGTATCGTGCCCGGGCTGATCGGCGCTGCGGGCCTGGCGGGTGCCTGCTATTACTATGCGGTCAAGTATGACTTGCCCCGCGAAGAGTCGTTTTCGCTCAGCACTCTGGGCAAGGCGTTCAAGGAGGCTTTCTGGGCACTCCTGCTGCCGGTGATCATCCTCGGTGGCATCTTCGGTGGGTTTGTCACCGCGACGGAAGGCGCCGGTATCGCCGTGCTGGCGGCCCTGCTGATCGGTGGGCTCGTCTACCGGGAACTGAACTTCAAGATCCTTTATCGCGCCGTGATTGAGGGGGTTACCCAGACCGCGGTGGTGATGCTGCTGGTGGCGACCTCGGCCGTGCTCGGCCTGTTCTTGACCGAAATGCAGCTCCCTCAACAGCTGGCCAGCGAAATTACCGCCATTACTGAAGATCCTGTGCTGGTGCTGGCGCTGCTCAACGTATTGCTCCTGCTGCTGGGCATGTTCCTGCACGGGGCGGCAGCGATCATTCTGGTCGTGCCCATCGTCATGCCGTTGGTTCACCAGATCGGTATCGATCCCATCCATTTCGGCTTGATTCTGACGCTCAACCTGGCCATCGGCCAGCAGACGCCGCCGGTGGCGTCCGTGTTGGCGACGTCCTGCTCGATTGCCAAGACCGACATGTGGGAAACCACTAAGGTCAATTTCCCAATGATTCTGGTGCTGTTCGTGGTGCTGATGCTCGTCACTTATGTACCAGCGATTCCCATGACGCTCGTTAACTTCTTCTATTGATATGGAGCTCACTATGTCCGATATACGCCCTGTCATCGCCGTGACGCTCGGCGACCCCGCTGGCATTGGCCCTGAGCTGATTGCAAAACTGTTCGCCGAGGCAGCGCTTTTCAACAATGTGCATACCGTGCTGGTGGGCGACCGCTGGCTGTGGCAGGAGGGCCAGCGCGTTGGTGGCCAGGCCCATGACTTGCCGGAAGTCGAGCGCTTTGCCGAGGCGCGCCAGCATGATGGGCCGGTTTTCATGCCTGTGGATAGCGTTGCCCAGGGTGCTGTCGGTTACGCGGAAGAAACGGCAGAAGGCGGTGCCTCGGTGCTGGCGGTATTGTCACGCTGCCTGGAGGCTGCGCAGGCAGGCGAGGTGGATGCCATCTGTTTCGCCCCGCTCAACAAGTTCTCGATGAAGAAAGGGGGCTTGGCGCATGAGGACGAACTGCACTTCTTTGCCGAGAAGCTGGGGGTCACCGGTTATTTCTGCGAGTTCAATACCCTGGGTGATCTCTGGACGTCCCGCATTTCGTCACACATTCCGCTCAAGGACGCCGCCAGCTACGTGACCCAGGACCGTATCGTCGCGGCCAGTCGCCTGATTTATGACTCCCTGAAGCTGGCGGGCAACGACGCACCCCGAATTGCTGTGGCGGCCTTCAACCCCCATGCGGGCGAGGGTGGTACCTGCGGGCGTGAGGAAATCGAGGTCATCGCGCCTGCTGTGGAGGCGTGCAAGGCGCAGGGTTACCCCGTCGCCGGGCCGTTTCCCGCGGACACCATCTTCATCAAGGCCCGGGATGGCGAGTATGACGCCATCGTCACCATGTACCACGACCAGGGTCAGATCGCGATCAAGCTGATGGGCTTCAAGCAGGGCGTCACGGTGCAGGGTGGCCTGCCCATTCCCATCACCACGCCTGCTCACGGTACGGCTTTTGATATCGCGGGCACCGGCAACGCCGACGTCAACCCGACCCGCAATGCCTTCACCATTGCCTGCCAGATGGGTGGGAATCTGAGACGTCAGCGCCTGGAAGCCGTCGCTGGATAATCGTTCGTTTACAAGGAAACACCGCACATGAAAATTACACAGGTCAAAGCACGTGTTTTTGAGTGGAAAGGCCACACCGTCCCCGCTCAGGCGCATTTCTGCTCGAACGCCATGGATGAACTCTGGGACAAGAGCGATTCCATGGGGACCTTCCGCTTCCACGGCTGGACCACGGTCGAGATCGAAACCGATACCGGCCTGGTAGGGCTGGGTAACGTGGCGCTGGCGCCGCCCATTGCCAAGGCCATTATCGACCAGTACCTGGCGCCGTTGGTAATCGGTCAGGACCCGTTTGATTATGAGTATCTCTGGCAGCGCATGTATCGCGCGACCCATGCCTGGGGGCGCAAGGGGATCGGCATGGCGGCGATCTCGGGTGTCGATATCGCCATCTGGGACATCATGGGCAAGGCGGTCAATAAGCCGGTCTTCAAGCTGCTGGGTGGCCGTACCAAGGAAAAAATTCCCTGCTATGCGTCAAAGCTCTACCGTACCGATCTTAAAAGCATGCAGGACGAGGCCCAGTCGTACCTCGACCAGGGCTTCACCGCCATGAAGATGCGCTTTGGCTATGGTCCCAAAGACGGTCCGTCCGGCATGCGCGAAAATCTGAACAGTGTGGCCGCGGTGCGCGAAGTGATTGGCGACGATGTCGACCTGATGCTCGAGTGCTATATGGGCTGGAACCTGGAATACGCCAAGCGCATGCTGCCCAAGCTGGAGCGGTTCGAACCCCGCTGGCTCGAGGAACCCGTGCTGGCGGACGATATCGATGGCTATGCCGAGTTGAACCAGCTCACCAGCATTCCGATTTCCGGCGGTGAGCACGAATTCACCCATTATGGCTTCCGTCAGCTGCTGGAGAAGCGTGCCATTTCGGTCATCCAGTACGATACCAACCGTGTCGGTGGTATCACCGCGGCCCGCAAAATCAATGCACTGGCGGAATCGTTCAGCGTTCCGGTCATTCCCCACGCCGGCCAGATGCATAACTACCACCTGACCATGTCGACGCTGGCCTCGCCCATGTCGGAATTCTTCCCCGTTCATGACGTCGAGATCGGCAATGAGCTCTTCTACTACCTGTTCAAGGGAGATCCTGAACCGGTGAATGGCTTCATCGATCTGGATGATGACGTGCCGGGCCTTGGTCTGTCGCTTAACCATGATCATTTTGATCAATTTCATATCATCGAGTGAGGCTCATCATGCGATTGATCCAGTGTCTCCATGAGGGCGCGCCGTGCGCTGCGCTGGTCGAGAGTGCAGAAGAGGTGCGCCTGCTCGATGCCGATACCTACACTCTGGCCCGCCGCGCGATGGCGGCGGGGCAGTCGTTGGCGGAAGCGGTTGAAAACGCGCTGAAGCCGACGCGGCTCGATTATGCACAGCTGATCGACGACAAGCGGCTGTTGCCCCCGCTGACACATCCGGACCCGGCCCATTGTCTGGTGACCGGCACCGGCTTGACCCATCTGGGGAGCGCCGATACGCGCTCGGCCATGCATGCCAAGACGCAAGTGAGCGAGGAAGAGCTCACGGACTCGATGCGCATGTTCAAGTTGGGGGTCGAGGGCGGTAAGCCAGCGCCCGGTGAAGAGGGGGCTCAACCCGAATGGTTCTACAAGGGCGACGGTGATTGCGTGGTCGCCCCGGAGGCCAACATGCCCGTGCCGCACTTCGCCCAGGATGCAGGGGAGGAGCCCGAGCTGGCCGGTCTTTATGTGATTGGCGATGACGGTAGCCCATGGCGGGTGGGGTACGCGATCGGCAATGAGTTTTCGGACCATGTCACCGAGCGTTTCAATTACCTGTGGCTGGCGCATTCCAAGCTGCGTGCCTGCAGCTTCGGCCCGGAACTTTGGGTGGGAGCGCTTCCAGCTCACCTGGAGGGCGTCAGCCGTATCGTGCGCGGCAATGAGACGCTCTGGGAGAAGCCCTTCCTGACCGGCGAGGCCAATATGGCGCACAGCCTGGCCAACCTCGAGCACCATCATTTCAAGTACGCAGGCTTTCGACGCCCGGGCGATGTTCACGTGCATTTCTTCGGCACCGCCACCCTGAGCTTTGCCGACAATATTCGCACCCGCGAGGGTGATCGCTTCGAGATCAGTCTCGCCGAGTTCGGTCGACCGTTGCGCAACCCGCTTCGCTTTGAAGCGGACGGTACGCCTGTCGACGTGAAATCACTCTAAGGACTGCATGACACAAGGAGTTTATCCATGACCCTGGAAGGCAAGTTACTTATCGGCCAGGCGGCCGTCAGTGGCAGTTCCAGACCTATCGACGCCATCAATCCGGCCACCAACGAGCGTCTCGCGCCCACCTATATGGGCGGCACCCGAACCGAGGTGGAGCGTGCCTGTGAGCTTGCCGAGACGGCCTTCGCCACCTTTCGCGAGACGTCTCCCGAAACGCGAGCGGCGTTTCTCGACACCGTCGCCAGCGAGATCGAGGGCATCGGCGATACGCTGATCGAACGTGCCATGGCCGAAACCGGCCTGCCGAGGGCGCGCCTGGAAGGCGAGCGTGGCCGAACCTGTGGCCAGCTGCGTCTGTTCGCGAATGTGGTACGCGCTGGCGAGTGGCTCGACGTGCGCATCGACCCGGCCATGCCGGACCGTCAACCGATGCCGCGCGCCGACCTGCGACAGCGCCATATCGGCCTGGGGCCGGTGGCGGTGTTCGGTGCCAGCAACTTCCCGCTGGCTTTCTCGGTCGCCGGGGGTGATACCGCCTCGGCGTTAGCAGCCGGGTGTCCGGTGATCGTCAAGGGCCACTCCGCCCACCCCGGCACCTCTGAGCTGGTGGGGCGTGCGGTGCAGCGGGCGGTGACAGCCAGCGGACTGCCGGAGGGCACCTTTTCGCTGCTGTTCGGCTCAGGCAGTGAGATCGGTCAGGCCCTGGTCGCCGATCCGCGTATCCAGGCGGTGGGCTTCACCGGGTCGCGGGGCGGTGGCAACGCGCTGATGAAAACGGCGCAGGCGCGCCCGCAGCCGATCCCGGTCTATGCGGAGATGAGTTCGATCAATCCGGTGTTCCTGATGCCCGAGGCGCTCAAGGCGCGTGGTGAGCAGATCGCCGACGGCTTCGTCGGGTCGCTCAATATGGGCGCGGGCCAGTTCTGTACCAACCCCGGCCTGGTGATCGCCATCAAGAGTCCCGAGCTCGATGACTTCATCGCAGCGGCGGCGGAAGGCGTCAAGGGCAGTGCGTCCCAGACGATGCTGACCCCTGGCATCCACGACGCCTATGAACAGGGCGTCGCCAGGCTGTCCAGCAGTCACAAGGTCCGCGAAGCGGCGCGCGGCCAGGTGGGGGCGTCGCCCAACCAGTGCCGGGCGGGGCTGTTCGTGACGACGGCGGAGGACTTCCTCAATGAGCCTGAACTGCAGGAGGAAGTCTTCGGCGCGACCTCGCTGGTCATCGAGTGTGCTGACCATAACGATTTGAGGCGTGTGGCGTCCCAGCTCGAGGGCCAATTGACGATTACCCTACAACTGGATGACGGCGACCTGCCAGCGGCCAGGGCGCTGATGCCGATCGTGGAACGCAAGGCAGGGCGGGTGCTCGCCAACGGCTGGCCGACCGGGGTCGAGGTATGCCATGCCATGGTGCACACCGGGCCTTACCCGGCAACGTCCGACAGCCGCACCACCTCGGTGGGCAGCGCGGCGATCTTCCGCTTCCTGCGTCCGGTGTGCTACCAGGCATTGCCGGAAGCGCTTCTGCCCGAGCCCCTCAAGGACGGCAACCCGTGGCGGGTTTCACGCTTGGTGGACGGTAAGCGTGAATAGCTAGCTGCCAAGCGATTCAGGGGGCGTCGTTCAGCGCTCTCCAAAGCGGCAGTGAATACTCGTCTGACGCCAAGCTCGTCGGTAGCTATGCTCGTCGGTGGACATTGAACCCTTCGCGATACCAGAAACAAAGCTTGGCACGTATTGCCGCAAAAAGCCTTTATTGATAGTGCTACTGCCAAGTTGCCCGGTTGGCGCGGGTGGCCGCGAGGCGTGCTTCGTCAAGTGTAATGCCGAGGCCAGGCTCATCAGAGAGCGTCAGCCAGCCTTCGGCATCGGGCTTGATGGCGGTCGTCAGCGGAAAGTCGCGCACCTCGGGTGTCCATTCCGGTGGGTCGAAGGGGTATTCCAGATAAGGACAGCCTGCTGGGCCAACCGCTCCTGCGGTGAGATGCAGGTTGGCGGCAAGGCCGATGCCATTGCCCCAGGTGTGCGGGGTGAACCACTTGCCTGCCGTGGTGACCTCTTTCGCCAGTCTGGATAAGCCTAGAAGCCCGATTGAGCAGACGGCGTCCGGTTGGTAGACGTCGAGACACTGCTGTCGCAGCATTTCGCGGAATTCGTAGGGTTCACGGGTCATCTCGCCACCGGCGATTTTCAGCCGCTCGCCGGTCAGGTCGTTGAGGGCGCGCATCCCAGGATAATCGCCGCGATAGAGCGGCTCCTCCATCCACAGCACATTATGGTGAATTAACTCCTCAGCCACCTCGCTTGCCTTGGCCAGGTCCCAGGGGGCCTGGGTATCCCAGGGCATCCGCCAACCCTGGTTGCAGTCGACCATCAGGTCCAGCTCTTTTCCCACGGCATTACGTACCGCCGCGAGCACCGCTAGATCATCGTCGAGACGGTGACGGCCAAAGCGTAGTTTCATGGCGGGGATGCCCGCGTCGCGAATCTGCTCGGCGAGGGCGACGACCTGCTCCGTAGGGCGATGAGTGCCGCTGGAGGCGTACGCCTTCAGGCGCGACGAGGTGCCGCCCAACAATTGCCATAACGGTTGTGCCTTGATCTTGCCGATCAAGTCCCATAGAGCGACTTCCAGTGGCCAGCAACGCCCGGCATGAAAGCAGATGTTGTCTATCACGGCACTGTGGCGTTCGATGGCTAACGGGTCTTGTCCAATGAATAGCGACCGGAAGTCGTCGAAGCCATACATGGCATCGCCCGAGCCGATGCCTTCACGGCCTTCGCTATCGATCACGCGAACGATAGCGGCAGGAAACTTTTGCCTGGGTTGGCTATCCCAGGCCGCGGGGAAGGGTGGGTCGAGCTCGCACTGGTGCTGGCTGATCTCGATACGCTCGATCACGTTCATGCGCTGATCTCCCGGTTCTGGGTGGCAAGCTCGGCAACACGGCGCTCGAACACAGATACAGTGGCGTCAGCGAGCCATTGCCAGTCCTCGGCAGTTGGACGGCGGGCTGCGTTGTGGGCCATGGGCGCGTTCTCGTCTTTTTGCATGGTCAAGGCTAGCGCCTCAGCGTCTAGTGTCAGCGTGGCGAAGGGGGCAAGGGCTTGGTTGAAGTGGGTCTGATCAGCAAGCTCGCGGAATAGCCTGGGCAGCTCTTGTGCCTTGCTCCCGGCTTTCAGTGCATGGGCCGCTGGCGCGAAACATGCCTCATTGTCTGCCACCGACCACGCCAGTGACGCTTCCAGCGCCAGCGTTACGGCGACACCATGGGGTAAGTGGTAACAGCTACCCAGGGCATGGCCGATATTGTGTGCGATGCCGGTACCGCCATTATCAATGGCCTGGCCCGCCAGGCAAGCGGCTTCCTGCATGCGTTGGCGGGCCACCAGGTCATGAGGGTTGGTCACCGCCATGGGCAGCGTCTCGCCTACCTGGCGGATGGCCTGCAGCGCTGGCGCTTCAATAAAAGTGTGTCGCCCTTGGCCGGTAGTGGCCTCCAGCGCGTGGACGAAGGCATCCAGGCCGGTGGTGGCGGTGAGCGGGGCGGGCAGGCCACGGGTTAACACCGGGTCGAGCAGGACCGCGTCGGGTAGCAATTCGTCGCCCCAGGCCCAAAGCTTGCGTCCCCCTGCGTCGGTGAGGATCGACGTGCGGGTGACCTCGGAACCGGTACCCGAGGTCGTTGGCACCATCACGGCGGGTACGCGCCCTGACCAGGGGGTTCTGGCCAGCAGGTAATTTTCCATATCGCCCTGGCTTTCTGCGAGTGCGGCGACCAGCTTGGCGATGTCTAATGCGGTGCCGCCGCCCAGCCCTATCACCAATGGGCGGCCGGGCAGGGCACGTACCTTGGCTGCGGCCGCATCGGCGGTAGCGACGCTGGGTTCGCCCGTCGGTGCCAAGAAGGTATCTACCTCGGCTTCAGCCGTCAGGTTGTCGACCAGGGCATCGACCAGGCCGGTCGCGGCAAGCCCCTGGTCACTGATGACCATGTAACGGCTGGCCCCCAGGCGGCGGCGAAGCTCGGGTAGCTGCTCAAGGCTGCCAGGTCCCGCGATGATCGGTGTCTGACGTCCGGTGTGAAAATGATTCAGAGGCATAGGGCTCAAATCTCGATCCAGGTGGTCTTGAGTTCTGTGTACTTATCAAAGGCATGGAGAGATTTGTCGCGGCCCTGGCCGGATTGCTTGTAGCCACCAAACGGCGCATTGATCGATGTGTGGTCGTAACAGTTGACCCAAACGGTGCCCGCGCGCAAGGCACGAGCGGCGCGGTGGCCGTCGCGTAGCCGATCTGTCCAGATCGCTGCTCCCAGGCCGTAGTCGGTGTCATTGGCGATGGCCAATGCCTCATCCAGGTCGTCCACGGTAATCACCACCAGCACAGGGCCGAATATCTCTTCGCGGGCCACCCGCATATCGTTGGTGACATCGTCGAGTACGGCCGGGGTCAGGTAGTAACCGCCGCTCTCGCTGCGAACCTGCTCGCCGCCGAACAGCCGTTGCGCCCCTTCGCGCTGGCCCTGATCGAGATACCCCTGCACCTTTTCCATATGCGCCTGTTCAATCATCGCCCCCATCTGTACGGCGGGGTCGAGGGGGTCACCGGGCTGTAGTGCCTCGGCCCAGTCGCGGAGTTTGGCAAGCAGCGCTTCCTTGACGGTTCGATCGACAATCAGGCGGGTACCCGCGTGGCAGGTCTCGCCCTGGTTGTACCAGACGCCATAGGCGACCGACATGGCGATGGTGTCCAGGTCTTCCACATCGCGCGTGACGATGTGCGGGCTCTTGCCGCCGCACTCCAGACCGATGCGCTTCATATTGGAGTGCGCGGAATACTCAAGAAAGGCTTTCCCGACCTCAGTGGAACCGGTGAAACCAACAGCATCGACGCCGTCATGCAGGCCCAATGCCTTGCCAGCGATGTGGCCAAGCCCTGTGACCACCTGGAAGGCGCCCGCGGGAATACCAGCCCCTTGGGCAAGCTCGGCCACCTTGAGCGTTGCCAGGCTAGACTGCTCTGCGGGCTTGAGGATCACCGAGTTGCCCGCGCCCAGTGCCGGGCCGATCTTCCAGCTCGCGATAATCAAGGGGTAGTTCCATGGCACCACGGCGGCCACCACGCCCATCGGCTCACGGTCTATCAGACAGACGCTCGTTGAGCCGTTAGGTGCCGTCTCACCGTAAAGCTTGTCGAGTGATTCGGCATACCAGCGCAGCCCTCCGACCAGGCCGGGCACATCCACGGTTGTGGTCTGGCCGATCGGCTTGCCGGTTTCCAGGGTCTCAAGTAACGCAATGTCGTCTAGCTGTGCCTCAATGGCATCCGCCCATGCCAACATGCGCGATTTGCGTTCGGTGGGCGGCAGGTCTCGCCATTCACCACTCTCGAAACTGCGGCGAGCACTGGCGACGGCGAGGTCGACGTCGGCGTTGTCACAAGCCGCCACATCCGTTAGTACCTGACCGGTGGCCGGGTTCTCGGCTGAAAAAGTGGCGCCGTTGAGAGCGTGGACGAATTGTCCGTCGATATAGGCCAGTTGCGGTAGAGGGAGAGTGCTTGCGCGGTTCTGCCAGTCGGCGTGGGAGCGGTCCGTCATCTAATAACCTCGGCGGTGAGTTGGCATGTCGGCGTGATACTAGGCGCTCAGCTGTGGTCCCACAAACGACGAAAGCGAACCCCAGGTATTCCTATAACTCATGCAAGGCTGGTAATGGGCAGGTGATTACTGACATTATCTGGTAAGTTGCTGCGAAAAAATCACCCAATGAGGCTCCGGCAAATGTCACGCACTTTACCCCCACTCAATTCTCTCAAGGCCTTCGAGGCCGCCGCCGAGTGTGCGAGTTTTACCCTGGCGGCACAGCGCCTCTGCGTGACTCAGAGCGCAGTCAGCCGTCAAGTCAAGCTGCTGGAGGAGCAGTTGGGGGTGTCGCTTTTCCAGCGCGGTTCAGGCCATCTTCGACTGACCGACGCGGGGCGCCGGTTGCAACCTGTACTGCGTCAGTCCTTTGATCGCATTGCCTGGACCGTAAGAGGCTTGCAAGAGCCAGATGCTGTTCCCCACCTGCGCCTGAATGCGCCCCCGACCTTTGCCAACCGATGGTTGATCCCGCGGCTGGGTCGCTTGAAATCCTTGCACCCGGATCTGGAGCTGTCCCTGACTACGCGCGCCGATGACGACCTTGCAGGAGACGAAAACCTGGATGCAGCGATTCGTTTTGGAACCGGTGAGTGGTCGGATGCCGAGATAGTCCACTTGATGCAAGAAAGTCATATCGCCGTCTGCGCACCCAAGCTCAGGGGGTCTATGCGTCGTGATGCGCTCGACCTCAATCACCAGGTACTGCTCCATGTCCTTTGGGGTGAGGATCGCTTTCATACCTGGGATCACTGGTTGTCAGCGGCGGGTATCGAAGGGGTGAAGACCAGCGGGGGTATCGCGTTTGACCTGCTGGAATTGGCGATTCATGCCGCCGTCAACGCTGTCGGGGTGACCATCGCTGACCGGCACATGGTTGCCCGTGAGCTGGATAGAGGGGAGCTTGTATCTTGGCTTGATGTCGAGGTCACCGGGCATCGTTCCTACTGGTTGGCAACCCGGCCACACCAGGTAGAGTCGGCCAACCTCAAGCTTTTTCGCCAATGGCTGGCGCAGGAGATCGAAGATCCCCCCACCGGCCTATAGCCATTTTGGGGCGCAGTCGTGGAAAGGTTGTCGGAGGGCTATGAGGCGTCGTGGAGGCTGTTATCGGAGAGAAGTTGTTCTCGCAGTAAGTCGATGAGCGTATCCCCCGCTGGATGCTGGAAACTCGGCGATTGTCGAACCGTCAGCTCGGCAGGTGGCAGTGCCGGGAACCCGTCTGCTTCATCAAGGATGCGCCAGTTCTCTGGCATGGCGCGTTGATCAGTAACCGTGACGGCCTTACCCTGGTTGACGGCAACACGCAGCCCGGTGGGGCTTTGGGTAGTATATTCCAGCGACCATTGCCTGCCCATGCGAGCAAGGGCTTCCAGGGCGCGTTCTCGATAAGGGCAGTGGTCGGGAAAGAGCGCCAGTGCGAGCGGCGTACTGGGGTCGACACAATAATCTCGATGCGCTGCCCAAACCACTTCCTCGTAGCCCATTGATACCCCATGCCGTTGGCTTTTGTGCTGAATGGTCAGTACGAGATCCAGTTCCCCCGCTTCCAATGACTCGATGAGTTCACTCGACATGCGGCAGTGAATATGTGGCCGAATGCGCGGATGGCGTTCGGCAAAGCGGCCCAACAGTGCCGGTAGCCAGGCTTCGGCATAATTTTCTGGTAGGCCGAAACGAATGATGCCGTCGTGGTCGCCGTGACCAAGCACGCTCAACGCCTCGCGTTGCAATTGCAACAGGCGTCGGGCGTAGACCAGAAACGTTTCACCATCTTGAGTGAGTGTCAGTTGACGGCTTGTACGCTGTAATAAACGGGTGCCGAGCCGTTCTTCCAGGGTGCGTATGCGCAGACTAATGGTCGACTGCGTCTTATGCAGCTGGTTAGCGGCAGCAGTAAACCCATTGTTGTCCACGACGGCAACGAAAGCACTCAGCAGCTCATTGTCGAGTGACGGGGTGCGGGATGAACTATCGGTAAAGTCGATGGAATCCATCACAAGGAATTGTTTCCTCAATAGAGAGTGTTTATTCACTATGCCTCCAGATAAGCCCGGGTGCCAAGCCCGGTGCCTGTTTTACTGCTGGAGGATAATGCAATGCTGAACGCTGACCAGTTGGCGGATGCCGAACGCCTGGATCTGTCTGCCTTCGTCAATACCGAACGCTATCCACTCGATGACCCCAATAGTTCGTCGCTGGTTGAGGTCATTGAGTCTGCCCGGCGTGATCTTGATCGTGAGGGCTGTGCGGTGCTTCGTGGCTTTTTGCACCCGAGCGTACTCGAACAGGCACGGTTAGAGAGCGCGCGCATGGCCGAGAAAAGTTTCTTCAACACGCGCCAGGTCAACGCC
This sequence comes from Halomonas sp. CSM-2, assembly GCF_002119345.1. Classification (NCBI taxonomy): domain Bacteria; kingdom Pseudomonadati; phylum Pseudomonadota; class Gammaproteobacteria; order Oceanospirillales; family Halomonadaceae; genus Halomonas; species Halomonas sp. CSM-2. The sequence continues at coordinate 18,275 of NZ_NBYR01000002.1, forward strand.
TATTTTACGGCTGATGACCCCTCGCTGCCGGAAGATGACCCCCGCCGGATATTCATGACGCGTACCAGCGGTTTCGTTACACGGGACATGATCACGGCAGATAGCCTGATTCATAGGCTCTATGTCTCCAAGGCAATGAAATCGCTGGTGGCACGCTGTCTTGGCGAAGAGCAGATTTACGAGTATGCCGACCCCTTTGCTGGCCTGGTGCTCAACGTATTGCCCGATGGTACTCAGCAGCCGTGGCACTACGACACCAACGAATTCATCGTCACCATGATGACGCAGCAGCCGGAAGCGGGCGGCGTTTTCGAGTATTGCCCGGGAATTCGTACACCGCAGGACGAAAACTATACCGGTGTCAGGGCGGTGATTCGTGAGGATGACCCAACACCTGTCAAGCGTTTGGATCTGCGTCCGGGGGATCTACAGCTTTTCAAAGGGCGCTTCAGTCTGCACCGCGTCTCAGAGGTGCAAGGTGATACGCCAAGACTGACGGCCATTTTCGCCTATTCGCAGCAACCTGGCGTGGTCGGCAAGCTGGAACGAACACGCCAGTTGTACGGGCGTGTCGCTGAGCAGCATATCCAGGCAGAAGCCTGCTATGCCGAGCGTACTGACGGACTGATCGACTAAGCACGCCTCCCTATATTTTCAATGAAGAGGAGAGACCATGAAGATGGATCTCGATACCCTCGGCATTCTTCCGCCGACCCACGAGCCCAGCGATTGCGAGCCGACGCAAGCCGAGATTGAACAGGTATTACTTGACCGCCTTGGCCGGGTTCGACGTGAACTCGTCAAACGCGACATGACCGCGGTCGTGCTTTTTGATCCGGCACACGTACGTTATGCGACAGGGTCGCGCAACATGCAGGTCTATAGTTCGCGCAACCCGGCACGCTATGCGTTCGTGCCCGCTGAAGGGCCTGTGGTGTTGTTTGAGTTTTCCGGCTGCGAGCACTTGGCCAGGCACCTGCCTACGGTGGATGATATTCGCCCTGCGAAAGCGATTTCTTATTACTTCAATGAGAAAAATACCGAGGCGGTGACCCGTGCCTGGGCGGACGAGATCATCGACCTCGTTCGGCAATGTGGGGGTGGTAAACGTATCGGCATCGAAAGCGCCACACCGGAAGCGGCCTTCATGCTGCAGAGGAGTGGCTTAGAGGTATTGGATGCACAGGCGCCACTGGAGTTGGCGCGTGCCATCAAGGTACCCAATGAGATCAAGATGGTGCGTTCGTCGCTTCGCGCGGTAGAAGATGGTGTTCGTCATCTTGAAAGGGCGATCAAGCCGGGAGTGAGTGAGAACGCTGTGTGGTCACGGTTGCACCAGCACATCATCGAAACCGACGCTGATTTTGTCGAGACGCGACTGATGAACTCGGGACCGCGCACCAACCCATGGTTCCAGGAGTGTTCAGATCGCATCATCCAGGATGGCGAACTGGTGGCGCTGGATACCGACGTGGTTGGGCGCTACGGCTATTATGCCGACTTCTCTCGCACTTTCCTGTGTGGCGATGGCCAGGCAAGCCAGGCGCAGAAGGATCTCTACGCCATGGCATATGAACAGATACGTACCAATATGGAAAACATCCGGCCCGGCATCAGTTTCAAGGAATACGCCGAGCGTGCCTGGCGACTGCCAGAAGCCTACAAGGCGCGCCGTTACTTTGCCTTGGCGCATGGCGTTGGCATGAATGGCGAGTATCCCTACATCGTTCATCGTGAGGATATCGACGACAAGGGCTACGACGGAATTATAGAGCCCGGAATGACGCTTTGCGTGGAGAGCTTTATCGGCCACGAAGAGGGTGGTGAGGGCGTCAAGCTTGAAGAACAGCTCTACGTACGCGATGACGGAAAAGTGGAGCTACTGTCCGATTACCCCTTCGATTCCAGGTTGCTGGGATACACCTAGTGAAACGGTGCTTCATTCTTTTTTCTCATGATTGCTATTCGGTAATGTCGATCGTCATTCGATAATAACCTGCTACGATTGACTTTTTAGAATGGCTAAAACAAAAGGAAGGAACTTGGTATGAATAAAATGTCATCATCGTTCTTGATGGTAGGGCTTTTGGCAGCGGCAACTGGCGTTCAGGCAGACGATCACAAGTCATTGGTGATCGGCACCAACAACTGGGCCGAGAACATTGCCGTCGCCAACATGTGGAAGATCATTCTGGAAGAAGAGTATGGGTATGACATCGAACTCTCCGATGTCAGCAAGAGCGTGCTTTACAGTGGTCTGGCCAACGAAGATATCGATCTTTCCATGGAGATCTGGCTACCCACTACGGATGCTTCTTTCCTTGAGCCCCACAAGGATGAGATCGACGTGCACGATGTCTGGTACGAAGGCACTGGGTTGGGCTTGGTGGTGCCGAGCTACGTCGACATCGACACCATCCCCGAGCTTGGCGAAAACGCTGAGGCTTATGTGTACCAGGGTAATCCGACTATTCTTGGCATTGATTCAGGTTCGGCGATTGCAGGCTCTACCGAGGAAGCGATAGAAGCGTACGAACTGCCACTTAATCAAATTAACAGCTCTGGACCGGCGATGATGGCGGCACTTGATGATGCTTACCAGCGCGAAGAGCCAATCGTCGTGACACTGTGGAGCCCACATTGGGCCTTTGCTGAGTACGACCTCAAGTATCTGGAAGATCCTGAAGGCGTTTACGGCGAAAGTGATGATATTCATTGGATGTCGCGCAAAGATTTTGGAGACGACGATCCCTGGCTAACGTCCGTACTCAATGATTGGCACATGAACGACGATACATTGGGTGGCTTGATGGCCGAAATCGAGCAAACCGGCGATCCGGTGGAAGGTGCCCAGACCTGGATCGATGAAAATCGTGACTTGATTGATGAATGGTTGGCTGCTGGCGATGCGGGATAGTGGCACATAATTTAAATGACTATATATAAGTGGCTATTACCGAAACAGAAGATGACCATGGCTGCCTGATATCGCCCCGGTTATAAGTCAGCGTCAGTAATAACGTTGTGGGGAACAGCTGATTGGGTTAGCTATAAGCGCTTGGCTTTGCCAGGCGCTTTTTTTATGTAATGTGATACGTTTTTATTTAGTGGGCGCTATATAAGGGCGGGCGCGACTTGCTTAATTTCATCAAACGGATGCACCGTTGGCCGCGCGAGGTGCGTTTGGTACACGGCAGACCACGCCCGCCAGGCGTTTAAAGTATCCATTGAAGCCATGGCGCAGAAAACCCTGTCGGCCGATCAACGTTGTTTTGCCTTCGGTGTATGAGTGACGTGTGGTGTCGGGATGGTGGCGGACCGTCTCGCTTGATGGATGAGCCAGAGCCCCAGGACCGCGATACCCGCGAGGACAGCGAAGACAGTTGTATAATCACCCAGCAAGCTGTGGAGCAAAGTCACCATAGGCAAGCCGAGCAACACACCGCCATAGGTGAAAACCAGGCAACCGCCAGCGGCATCCGCGATACGACGTGGCGGGGCCAGGTGGGTAATTTCGGCCAGGAAGACGCCGTTCCAGCCCAACGAGGAAAAGCTCAGCAGGACAAGTAATACAATGACCAGCCACTGGGGCCAGGCCGGTGTCATGGTGGCTACTAACAGAGCACCCACCGCGGTGGTGAATGCGATGATGGTCAGCGTCGTCAGTCGGTCGCCCAGCCGGTCGCCGATCACGCCCCAGCCGATGCGTCCCGCGACACCGGTTACCTGCACCCCGGACATGACCAATCCTGCCTCGACCAGGCCGAAATCCAGATCTTCCACCAGCAGTGCCACCGTAAAGGCCGAGACCGATAGCTGAATCGCCGAGAAGCACAGGCTCAGCAGCGCGACGTAGCGCAGCGACCGCTGCCGCCATACCACGTCGAGCCCTGAGAAGGGCGTCGACAGCCACGCTGTGTTTGGGTCGCGCTGGTCATCCCAACCCGCCCGTTGCCATTGCAGGGCGACGATGCCGAGCAGGGCAATGGCGCTGAGCAGGAGCAGCCCGGCCTGCCAGCCCACCGCCAGGGCTAAAAAGGGGGCGCTGGCCCCGGCGATCACACCGCCCAGGGGCACGCCCGACTGTTTCAATGAGAAGATTAGGCCGCGTCGCTCGGGCGGGGTAAAGCGCACCAGCAGGACTGACGCGGAGGGGTTGGTCATTCCGTAACCCAAGCCCGCGATGAGAGAGGCTAAGGCAAAGGTTGGCAAGGCCGGGATCGCCATCATGGCGGCGCCACCGCCGAGCATCGCCAGGGAAAGTTGGCTGGTGCGGCAGGGTCCCAGCCGTCGTGTAAGCGGGCCACCCACCAGCGACGTCAGCATGGCGCCGAGAAAGATGAGGCTCACCTGCAAGCCGATGGTGGCCGAGGAAACGCCCAGTACACCGGATAATTCTGGCGCGATGGCGGCAGGAAACAGCGCCACCAGCGCTGAGAAGGCCAGCACCAGGGTGGTCGACAGGAGCACGATGACCGGCACGGTTTAGCGCATCCGTTCTCGTGGCACCTGGCGCAAGTGGCTGGCGGTCTGGCCACCGGGCAGGGCAGCGATCAGGTCGGCCGCCACGAGCAGTTTTGACATATCGACCCCCGTTGTGACGTTGCCACCCTGAAGGGCATAGAGCAGATCTTCGGTGGCGGTGTTGCCGGTAGCGCCGGGGGCGAAGGGGCAGCCTCCCAGGCCAGCACAGGCGCTGTCCACCGCCGTGGCACCGTGATGTATCGCAAAAAGCGCATTGGCTACGCCCATGCCGTAAGTATCGTGGCCGTGGAAGGCCCAGGCCAGTCCTTTACCGCCATGACGCTCGCGCAACTGGGTGAAATGCTCGGCAATCTGATAGGGGCTGGCTCGGCCGGTGGTATCGCATAACGCCACTTCTATCGGCAAACCGTCGGTCAAGCGGGTCGCCTGGTCGAGGACGCGGTCAACCTGCCGCCAGTCGATTGTGCCTTCAAAGGGGCAGTCAAAGCAGGTGCCTAGGTCGAGACGTAACCGGGTCCCCTCGGTCTGACGCAGGCGCTCTGCCACTCGTCCGAGATCCTCCAGGGACTCATCGACGCTTCGTCTTACATTGCTGCGGTTATGGGACTCTGACACCGAAACCACGTAGACGACTTCGCGGATGCCGTGCGCCAGGGCCAGCTCGGCTCCCTTTAGATTGGGCACGAGCGCCGAAAGGCGCAGCGCGGGCCGGTCGACGAAAGCCTCGATGAGTTTGTCAATGTCGGCCATCTGTGGGATGGCCTTGGGGCTCACGAAAGAGCCGATTTCGAGGCGGGTGATGCCGGCATCGATAAGTGCTGAAATGCAGCGCTGTTTATCGATGGTAGGTAGTGGGTCGCTGATCGACTGAAAGCCATCGCGGGGAGCAACCTCGACAATGTCCACCTGTGCGGGTGGCGCAAGCAACGTCATGACGAAGCCTCCTGTTTGCAAGCAAAGTTGTTGGCGACGACCACCTGAAGGCCCCGTCGTTTAGGTATCAAGGCTGCGTTCTCTCGGCTCGACCCGTGTCCCTGGTTGGCGCCGGTTTTGAGCAGAACGGGCGCGTCAAGGCGTTCGGGCAGTTCGTCTTCCAGGTGGGTGGCAATCAGCTTGTGGCCAAGGGTGTTAGTCATGAGAGGGGGCCTCATCGTTGTCAGAGCCCATCAGGCGAGGAAGGGTGGTCAACGCATCGATAAGAAACTGCAGGCCTAGAGCGGCGAATCCGATCGGCATCAGGGCATAGGGATATACCATGGGAGTGCCCAACGAACTGGAAACCCGTTCGCCGTGTTCGAGTGCCTGTAGCGCCATAATGCCACCGCGCCACACCAGGATCGTGCAGAACACGACCCCCAAAAGCCCGGTGGCCAAGTCGATGGTGGCGCGCAGACGCAACGGCAGTTTGTCTTTAAAATAAGTGATGCGGATATGAGCGTCGTGGCGCTGGGCTTCCGCGGCGCCGATCACGGCAAGATAGACCAGCAGAAAGGAGTTGATCTCCAGACTCCAACTGGTCGGCGCCGCGAAGGCGTAGCGCATGATGGCGTCATAGCAGATTGACGCCATCATGAACATCAGCACCGCCATCGACGTCCAGCGTGGGACGGCGAGTACCGCATCCCAGCTGCGCATGGCAGTCATCGTCATGGTGCTCTCCCTCATTCCTCGCCCAGGGCCAGGGCAATGGCGCGACTGCCGACTTCTTCGCCGACCTCTTCTTTCCATTGATCCCAGACGTCCTGAACGCCGTTGTTGAATGTCTCGAGATCCTCTTCGCTGGGCTCGACGATCTCGACGCCAGCCTGCTCGACCTGGGGCCAATATTCGTTGGGATAGATATCGTTGTTGCAGTGCTCGATGAAGTTGGCGTCATACCAGTCGGCGGCATTCTGCAGCACGGCGCGGACGTCATCGTCCAGACTGTCCCAGGTGTCGCGCAGCATGAAGGGAGCCACCGAGAAGCCAGTGATCGGGAGTTTGTAGCAGACCTTCAACTGCTCCTGGAGACTGCGGCCGATAACCGTCGAGATGTTGAAGATACCCGCATCCACGGTGCCCCGCTGAAGGGCCATGTAGGTCTCGGAGGAGGGAATCCGTGTCGCGCCCACGTTGTAGGGCTCGAAGGCCTGGGTAGCCTCAAAGCCGACAATACGTACCTTCTTGCCGCGTACCTCTTCAAGACGGCGGATCGGGCTTTCCTCGGTACTCCAAAGGTATTCCGGCTCGAGAATACCGCCCCCGGAAGTCAGCATGTAGAGGTTATCTTCGGCCAACACGTCGTTGATCAACGTCATCAACGGGCTGCCTTGGCGCAGACGTTCGGGGTGGCGGTAGAGCTCGCCGACCACGCCCGGCAGGCCCGTGACACCAAGGATAGGAATCGATCGGGTAACGTAGGAGAAGGTATGGAACATGAAGTCGATGCTCCGCGAGCGTAAGGCTGGCAGCTGCTCGTCTACCTTCAGGAGTTGGCCTGAGTCGTAGAAGTCCACTGTCAACGCGTCGCCACCCTGCTCTTTTAGCATCTCCACGAAGCGATTGGAGCCGTAGGTTAACGCTTTGTAGGAGTCGGGCAGGTAGGTGACACCGGTCAGCGTGGTGGCGGCGTGACTACGTGGTGCCAGCAGGGTATGAGAGCCGAACATCGTGGCCCCGGCAGTGGCGAATGTACCGTATTTCAGGACTTGGCGGCGGGATAAGGTCATGGTGAATCTCCTGCTTGTTGTTGTGATAGACCCTGGAAAGGTCGGAGGTGATAGCTCACTTCACTGACGTTGAAACACCGGGACTACATGAGCCCCGGCAACCACAGGCTGAGGCTGGGGAAGAACACGAACAGCATCAGCACGAGGAACTGGACGGCGACGAAGGGTAGAGAGCTTTTGATGATTTCCTCTACCGAAAGCTCTGGGCAGACCCCGCGCAGTGCATATAGGTTAAGTCCCACCGGCGGTGTCACGACGGCAATTTCAAGGTTGAGTACCATGACAATGCCGAACCAAAGCGGGTCATAGCCCAGTGCGGTGACCAATGGCAGCAGTACCGGGGTGGTCACGACGATCAGGGACACGGCGTCGACGATCATGCCGAGCAGGATCAGCAGCAGCATGACCGCCAATAGAATGGCCCAGGCGGGCAGGCCGGTGGCCGTTAAGGCCTCGGTGAGAAGCTGCGGGACCCGCACCATGTTGAGATAGTCGCCAAAGATCTTGGCGCAACCGATGATCAGCAGGATTGCGCCGCTGATCCGCGCGGTGGTTGCCAGTATCTCCAGGAACTTCCGCCAACTGAGGCTACGAAATACCAGGGTCGCGATCAGGAAGGCGCCGGCGGCGCCGATGCCGGCCGCTTCGCTGGGAGTGGCCAGGCCCGAGTAGATGGAGCCCAGTACGGCCACCACCAGTAGGGCGGCATGCCAGATATTGGCCAAACTCGCCCAACGCTCGCGCCAAGTGAAGCGCTCCTCGCTGGCCGGTGCTTCAGCCGGGTTCAGGCGCACGCGGATGTAGATGAACAGCGACAGGGCAAGCGCCAATACGATGCCGGGGACGATGCCGCCGATGAACAGGTCGGCCACCGAAACGCTGGAAACTGCCCCGTAGATGATGAAGGGCACACTGGGCGGAATCAGCATGGCCAGGGCGCCGGCGCTGACGACCGAGCCCGCGGCCAGCGAGCGGCTATAGCCCCGGGCCAGCATCTGAGGTACCGCAATGGAGCCCACTGCGGCGACACCGGCAAGGCTGACCCCGGATACCGCGCCAAACATGGCGGAGGCGCCCACCGACGAAATTGCCAGGCTGCCACGAAGCCAGTTGAGCCAGCGCACAGCGGCGGTAAACAGGCTTGAGCCGACAGGGGTTGCGCCAAGGAAGTTGCCCATCAGGATGAATAGTGGCAAGGCGATCAACTCGAAGGCGTTGAGCTGGCCAAACAGCGAGGAGGGTGCGAAAAAGAACGCCAGTGGACCGCGGGCCATGTAAAGGCCGAGTAATCCAGAGAGGCCAAGGGCCAGGAAGATCGGTACGCCAAAAGCGATAAGCCCGATCAAGGCAATTAGAACAAGAACTGGATCCATGGTAGGCCTCCGTCAGATCACCTGGTCGTCGCGTAGGGCGGCGAGTGCATTGGTATCGAGATCAAGCCAGTCGGACAGGATGGTCTCGGTGTGCTCGCCTAAGACGGGGCCAACGTGACGTACACTTCCCGGGGTTCTGGATAGTCGCGGAAAAACGTTCTGCATTGGCAGAGGTTTACCGTGGTGATCGGAGACTTCGACAATGGCTTCACGCGCCTTGAAATGCGGGTCATCGAGCATGTCGGGCGCGTTGTAGACCAAGCCAGCGGGGACGCCCGCGTCAGCGAGAATATCAACGACGTGCTGAGCGTCGTGCTGGCGTGTCCAGGCTGCCACAAGGTCATCGATGGCCTGCTGATGCTCGCCGCGCGCCCGGTGCGTGGCGTAATCAGGATGATCTGCCAAGCTTGGCTGGCCCATCGCTTGGCAAAGGCGAGCGAAGACGGTGTCTTGGTTGGCGCCAATGATGACGTCCCGCCCGTCCCGCGCCGGGTAGGCATTGGAGGGCGCGATTCCCGCCAGAAAGCTGCCGCTGCGCTCGCGAACCTTGCCGGCACGTGCGAATTCAGGAATGAGGCTTTCCATCATCGCCAATACGGATTCGAAAATGCTGCTGTCGACCACTTGGCCGTGCCCAGTGCGTTCACGCTGGTGGAGGGCCATCATGGTGCCGAGGGCGGCATGCAAACCTGCCAGTGTGTCACCGATTGAAATGCCGACGCGGACCGGAGGTCGATCCGGATAGCCGCTCAAATAGCGTAACCCGCCCATGGCCTCGCAGACTGAGGCGAAACCGGCTCTTGTGGAATAGGGCCCATCCTGGCCGAAGCCGGTAACCCGGACCATCACCAAGCCTGGGTTGTCCTGGGAGAGCACGTCGTAAGAGAGCCCCCATCGTTCCATCGTGCCGGGGCGGAAATTTTCAATAATGACGTCGGCGTTTTTGGCCAATTCACGCAATACTTCTTGTCCACGTGCTTGGCGAAGATCCAGGGTAAGTGACTGTTTGTTGCGGCCAATGACATTCCACCAGAGGGGCTCGCCCGTCTCATTATCCGCTGCCCCCCACTGGCGCATGGCGTCACCTTTGCCAGGCGGCTCGACCTTAATGACCTGGGCGCCGAAGTCAGCCAGTACCTGGCCGCAGTAGGGCCCGGCAATCAGCTGACCGAGTTCCAGTACCTTGATGTCGTTCAGGGGCGTTGAGGGTTGGGCTTCGTTTTTAATCATTGTTGTTGTGATGCCTCTATTGAATGATTGGATGGATGCTCGCTAAGACTCGGCAGAATCGGAAAAGCGGCCATTTAACGATTTGGCAGCGAGTAGGTGAGCGCTCATGATTTGTTCGGCCCATAGAGGGCTACCCACCTTAATGGCCTCCAGAATCTCTCGGTGATGGCGCATACTCCGGCGCAGGCTGGCCAGGTCGTAGTGACTAAAATTACGTCTGATGACCGAGGTGCGAACCACACTTTCCAACACGGCACCCAGGCGCTGGTTTCCGCTCGCGTGGATCAGTTCGCGGTGAAACTCATGATTGATGGAGGCGATTTCATTACGTATGGATGGCGTCGTATCGGCCATCTCGGTGAGCTGTTCCATGTGGGAAGCCATCGCTTCGAGTTTGGTAAGGCATTCCCTGGTCATGCGCTCGCTTGCCATGCGAACCGCCATGGGTTCCAGTACAAGGCGTAATTCAAAGACCTCACGGGCATCCTTTTCGGTCCAGGCCGTCACACGAGACCCGTGATGGGGAATCATCTCGAGCCAACCTTCCGACACCAGTTCGCGGAGGGCCTCACGGACAGGCGTTCTGCTCACGTCGAGTTCACGGGCAATATTCGCTTCCCGAATGTACTCATGAGCCTGGTAGTGCCCATCTAAAATCCGCTGTTTGATGACCTCATGCACCTTGGTCGTCGCTGTCTGGACCACGGAAGCAGGTGCTATGCGAGCGGTGTTTGCCATCTGGATTCCTGAAATTGTATGCAGTTTTGAATCTAGGTGAGTAATTAGCGCTCAGAAATTAAACTTTTGTCTATTGTTGTATGCAATCTTGGGGTTTTGAATGAAATCAAGGAGATTGTCGTCATTACAAGTATTAGACAATTGAGCGTTGACCCCCTCACTAAAGGCACCTAGTTTTTTTACATCTAACGGGTGACCACGGCTCTAGCGATCCGAGCTTTCGAGGGTAGGAAAACCATGTATCGGACACTCAATGCTACCTGTCGGCTTATCTCCTTACCTCTTTGGCTCTGCACTGCCACCACGGTGTTTGCTCAGGATGCGGTTAGCGCAGATGACGTAATGGATATCCAGGAAATCGAACGCATTGCCGACATGGCGCGAGCGGGAAGCGACCCGCGAATAACGGCGAGTAGTGTCGATAAAAGTGGCCGTGACGAGAATCGCACGAACGCCACTCCGCCAGTTCTCGTATCCATCCAAGGTGACCCCGCTTTTGTCTACACGCGTGGCGCTAACTACGATGTGCCTGAGGGAGAGCCGGAATTTGTGATGCGTTGCCGCGGCGATGGCATCATCGATATGACCAGCATCGTTTCACAGTTGATGGACGACCCTCTGGAACTGAGCGCTGACGACGAGTATTCACTCCACATTCGTCCTTACGGTCAAGACCACGAATTGACGATGCCGGTAGCGCTGGGGGAGCGCTTTCCCAGTCATCGCCATGTGGTTCGCGTGACGGGGTCGGCACGCGCTGATGCCCCCTTCTTTACTCACTTGAAGGGCACCACCAATTTTTCCTATCAGCTGAAAAGAAATGGCGCGTTCTTGCCCATGACCGGCGGCCTTGATTTCAGCACGTTTCGCGCGGATGTGGAGCCACTCTTGGCGTATTGCCGCGCTGGTAAGCCGAATCCACTGGAACGCATCGATCTCGACGCGACCGTGATTGCTGAGAATGACCCAGGATCGGCGGAGGCGCCCGCCGAGCTTGATTTGTCATTCCTGGACCAGAGCCAGGCGCGAACCTTCCAGCGGATTTATGAGGGTCGGCGGGCCTCTTCGGAGTCGTCGCTGCGGGCTCGGATGCTCAACTATATGGCGTTCCACCTTGCTTACTGGGAGGGCTGTGCCACGGCCACTGACGAGCCGATGTCTTCCTATACGACGACTCCTCTTGCCGAGGTTCAGACGGTGAGCCTCCTTGATGACGATTTTGCGCCGTTTGTCCTCACGGCCTCTACCTATGAGGACGTCAGTAGAGAAATATATGACAGCGAGCTGCGAAACGATTTCTCGTTCAGCGTTTTATCTCAGCGGTTCGATGAACTGCGTCAGAGGCAGCAGGAAGGCTTTATCGATGTGTTCACCCATCACGGCTGCTCGGGAGAGGTGTTCGATAGGCTCCGGCAGAATATTCGCGAAGACCTTCCTTGGTACGATTACACCGATGGGCGCCGTGATGTCGTGGTCGATTTCGGAGGGCGGCAGTTCGACCTGCAGCTGTCGCAACCGATCGATATCGCGCTGGCTCGAAACCCCGATGGTGCGCCTACGCCCGAGCCCGCGCTTACGCCTGAACGGCCTGCATCGGTGGTCGATCCTGGCGTGCCGTCGCTGGCAAGTCGTTTCACACCGAATGCACAGGACATCCAGAACGCGATTCAGACAAGGGTCGATGTCGCTTTCCAGCGGCTGGATGCGATGGGCGACCAATGCAACACCTATCGCCGGGACAACAATCCTGTGGCAGCAATGATGTGCCTGTTCTCCGGAGGCGGTGCGATGAACTCAAGCACCGGTAATATGCGCATCACATCTGTCAGTCTGGATCACTGCCTGCGTATGAAGGACCCTGACGTATCGGCCTATTGTCGGTATCGCGCCGATATGTCGATGACAGGGTCAGGCATGATGGGTCAGGTCGCGTCGCTCGTGAATGCGGCAAGCGCTTTCAATCAGTGGACCTGGGCCTCGTTTCGTCAAGACGGGCAGACCTGGCAACTGGTGGAAACATGGGAAAATTGCCGGATCGACGACAATACCTTGCGCTGCACAAGCCGGCGCTAGACGGGGAGGTCTGCCATGCTCGCTGCTCGGTCGCTGCCACTTCTCCTTGCCATCGGCCTGGCCATGGCCCCAATCCCCGCTGCCGCCTTCTTTTTCGGCATCGGTTTTAGCCTGCCGCCTCCCGCCATTCAGGCCAACCTGGACATCCCTTTCTTCGAGGAGAGTGAAGCCGAACTTGTCCTTCGCTTCAATCCGGGGTCTGAGGCGGTTGCCGACCCGGCGATTCGGGATGTCGTCGCAGCCGTCATGTTGTTGGGTATCGCGGACGAGGCGATTTTTCCGCGCACCGCTGGGTCATCGAACCTCGAACTCTCTGCACCGGCCTTCACGGGGCCGATTACTGAGTACCGTAAGGCGCTCGCCGATTTCGACGGTCCTGACGCCTCGATTGCAGCCTTGGCGGATGCCTCTGGCATGACCCCCGGAAACGGCATACCGGTTCTGAGCAGCCTTGACCCTGAGGCCTTGGTCGGTGTCGGAAACGGGCGAGCGGTGTTGCGGCAAAGTTTTCAGCGACTCACCGAGGCCGGTTACACGCTGGGGAACGGTGCGCGGCTGCTCACGGAAGATGGAGTGCCGGTCGAGCTTGATATCGCTATAGCGGCGCCGTTTTTAACCCTTCAACAACGCCACGCCCTGCAAGCGGCCACAACGAACATGATGCGTTTGGGCATCACGGTTGATGTGCGAGAAAGCGCCGATCCCGATACCACCCCGGTGCTGAAGGAAAGCGACGCGATGATCGCGCTGGAGGATTCCAACCTTTACGAAACACTGCTTGGATGGGTGCTGTCGCTTGATTGGAAAGACACACCCGTCGACGCTTTCATTGAGGGCCTGCCCAAGCCGCTCACGCCTCATCAGGAAGTGACGGCTTTTGCGCTTCTTGACGACTACCTCACGGGGATGGGCTATGCGGTGTCGCTGGCCCACACAACGCCTGTTGGCGACTACACCGAGAGCGCCGAGCGTGCGCTGCTCTGGCGAACAGCGGAAACGCGTGCCTACCTTTCGAGGGTATGCGGCGAAGACTGGCGAAGCCTTTATACAGGGTATACCGACACCGAGCTGGTGTTCAGGCGGCAGGATCATCCCCTTGTCATGTATCTGCCGAAGCAGGGTGGGGTGGGCAAGAACCTGAGAGTGGCGCTGCTGGCGACGGAGGAGCAGGTCGGCATTCCGGATCAAGGCATCGTGCGAGTGCAGCCCATCGGTTTGCATGATGCGTCCCTTGACGAAGCGCTCTGGGATGGACGGCCCATCGATATCCCGGTCAAAAGGCTGGGGCGCACGCTGGTATTGACGGACCCCACTGCCTATCTCGATGTCGCAAGGCGTGTGAATCGTGTATCTCGAACCGACGGTATCACGACGGTGCCCATGGTTTTCCAGGAGAACATTGAGGGTGAGTTGCGCACCCAACAGCCGAAGCGGGACCATTTCATCAGCGCTGATGCCCTGATCGACCACGATTTTGCGGGCGTGCCGTTATGTGCCACGAAGATCTATGACAGTGAAGAAGCGCTCACCTTCAGCCACTTAGCGTCAGGTGAGTAACGTCGTGGTGAATAGCTTGCGACATCCCGGGGGCTGACCCCTTTTTGGTAAGGGGTAGAAGTTCACTGCTTCTGGACACCAACCCAGGTGGTAGTATCAACACCATAAGCGAGATGTCAGATGACCAGAAACCGATATGAGGCCATTCAGCGCTTGCCCGTCCTCGTTTCAAGGCTCGCCAAGCAGGGCTAGAAGGTCGCCCGCGGGTCGCGTATCGAGACTCATCACTACCTCGTGAATTCGTGTGGCTCGGTCGCCCAGGACAGGCTTGGCCAACGTTTGATATTTCTCAATCAACTCCGCGTCCGACAGCGGCTGATCCGGATTGCCACGCGCCTCGAAGTTCGCGCTTTCGATGACCTCACCGTTGCTTAGATGCAATCGGGCACATGCCCAGCGCTCGGCAGGAAAGCGGGCGTTGAAGTTGTCATCCTCATGAATCTCTACTTGGCTGGCAAGCGCCTTGAGGTCGGGGGCGTCGAGCTCGTCGCAGACACCCGCAACATCCACGGTACCCCGCCCCAGTGCGCAGGCGACAGACCAGGGCAGACTGTACTGGGCTTGCTCGGTGGTCGTCGGGTGCATCACGTGCAGGCGTTTGCCTTCGTGAAAGGTAATAATCTCGATACGCGTGATGGCGGCGGGATCGCGTTTCGCTGCAGGCAGTGACAACACGGCTTCCACGGCGGGCTGGGCCCAGCGGCAGACCGGGTAGGCTTTGAAGTACTGCTCGTGGAGATACCAGCGCTCGCCCAGGTCTTGCCAGACCATGGTCACGTCCGGCGCGGTCACTGTCAGCGCCGGGGCTCCGGTGAAGCCGTCTTCGGCCAGCAGCGCCGCTGAGATCCCGGTCATTGCCCCCCAGCCAGAGCCGTCCTTGAGCATCGTGGGGTGGTCGATGCAGCGCATCATCTGGCTGCGCGGGCCATAGAACTCTGCGATACCCAGGGCATGATGCATGGTCTCGACATCAACCCCGCGCAGGCGAGCGGCAACGGCAGCGACACCTAGGGCGTTCCAGGCGCCGGAGGTGTGGTAATCCGGACTGGTGGCGTGCAGGGCGATCCCCGCGCGGGTAGCAATCTCGTAGCCGTAGGCAAGCAAGGCGAGGAAATCGTGTCCGGAAAGTCTGTTGACCTCGGGCAGCGCCAGTAGTCCGGGTAACAAGGCGACGCCGGCGTGTCCTTTGGTGAGTACTTGGCCGTCGTGTGCGTCGAGCGCGTCGATGAGCCAGGCCCCGTGTAGGGCGACGCCGGTTGGCGAGGCTTGGCCGTTGGCAAATAATAGCGGACGGTCGCCGCCGTGCTGGGTAGTCACAAAGCGTCTGGCTTTTTCGGCGAGGGACGTGCGGGTGGCCCCGGCGGCCACCCCCAGCAGGTCAAGCAGGCACCGCTTGACCTGATGAAGGTGGGCGGCGTCCAGAGCCGTTAGATCGACTCCGTGCATCCAGGAAAGGGAAGGGTGGTCGTGCATGTTAGTGTCCTTTGGTGCTGGTTTTTGACCCAGAATCGCTTGATAGATGAAAAAGCCCATTCCCTATCAATGTGCCAATACACATAGGATGAAGATGTACTTAACATAATGTGTTCGAAGATAAGGACCCTAAAAACTCGTGACTACTTATAAAAAGTTTTAAGTAAATTCATTGGCATGGACGTCGCATTCGTGAACAAGTGTTTTACTAACGCGCTTAAAAAGTTCTGTATAAGACACTTTTTATAAGTGTGTAGGTAAAGAGCTTAACACGCTCTACAGAGATATCTCTGATTATGATATTCGGATATGTCATGCCATTTATTTGCGATGCCAATAGGCATTGGATAGGAAATGCATGGGTTTCACCGTATCCTCGTCGAAGCTTATCCAGTGTTTTCTTGTTTCTTGCGGGAGGCAACATTTTGAGCATTTGCAGGACGAATTACCGGCTCGCCGCCGCCCAGATTCAATGCTCGCTGGCTGATGTCGCGCACAATATCGAGACCCACCGTCGTGTCATCGAGGAAGCCCGTCAGCGGGAGATCGATGTATTGGTGTTCCCGGAGCTTTCCCTGACGGGGTATGACCTGGGCACCCGTGTTCCCGAGGTTGCCATGCATCGCGATGATCCGCGTCTTGTCCAGTTGGCGGAATCCGTCGGCAACATGCTGACAGTAGTGGGTTTCGTCGAGCGCTGCGGTCGCGGTGAATATGCCAATTCCATGGCCTGTCTGTGTTCTGGGCAGGTCGTTGCCGTGCATCGCAAGGTCAATCTCTGTACCTACGGAGGACACGAGGAAGGCAAGCATTTCAGCAAGGGACAGTCGCTTACCGTCGCCGATGCCGACGGTCTCGCCTGCGGTGTGATGATCTGTGCCGATCTCTGGAATCCCGGCTTGGCCCACGCGGCCATGATGGAGCGTCCCGACGTCATGCTGGCCCCGGTCAACGCGGCCACGGGAATGGTCGATGGCGATTTCGATGACGAAGGCAATTGGCTGATCTGCCTGAAGTTCTACGCCATGATGTACGCTACGCCCATGGTCATGGCCCATCGCTACGGGGCAGAGGGCGATGCCTGGTTCTGGGGCGGTAGTTGCATCGTCGACGTTGATGGCAAGGTGCTGGTGCGGGCCGAAGACGGCGAGACCCTCGTCAGCGCCGACATCGACACCGGCGCGATCGACGCCGCCCGTTTCGCAATGCCGACCCACCGGGACGCTGACACGCCGTTGGTGGCTTCGCTGATGGCACAGCGGCTGGAAGGGGAGCGTCACGGTTGAGGGCGTGACTTACACCCAGCGTCGGCGGCGGCGCGTTTTCCAGCGTCGGTCGATGAAGCGTTCGGTCTCATCAAAGGCCTGCAGACGTGCTTCCAGGTAGAACCAGTCGGCATCGCAGCTCAGTTCCGCCCAGGTTTCGGTGTGGACGTGCCAGCCGTCGCGTCTGAAGTCCTGACGCCAGCTCTTGCTCATGGTCGCGGTGTCGGGTGCATCGGGGTGGATCGTGTAGCGCTCGTCCGCCGAGGCAATGTTGGTCAGGCCGTGGTCGTAGGCGATCTCTCCGAAGTCGTCGATGATGGCGTGCCGGGTCCAGCCGTCGGTCAAGGAGTGGGTGACGTCTCTGGACTGTTCGCCCGCGCGTACAACCTGATGTTGCAGGGGGCCGGAAAAGACTGCCGGTTCGAACTGTACCGGTGGCGTGTCGTGCGAGGCGCGCTGAGGTAGCGTGAGTTGAGAGTCGGCCTCATGCAGGGTCAGTGTCACCGGGTAAGGGCTTGGCCAGACCAACGGCCAGTAGGCAGTGGTCACCGAGACGCGAAGCCGGTGCCCGGCGGTGAAGCGGTAGCAGGTTTGATTCAGTGGAACCGTCACGTCGAACGGCGTATCGCATGGTACGTCGGAGGGTGTGACGTGGCTATCGCGGTGGCAGAGGTTGAGTACACCGTAGGAGACGCGTTGCGACACGCCTTCGGGCGAGACGTCGCAAACGCGCACGATCAAATTGGCGCGCGGCTGGTCGACGCTGACCCGCAGCGATAGCGTGGGGCGCCCCAGAATTACCATGTCGGTATCCAGCGGATCGGTGTCGTAGGTCAGCGAATGGGCGTCTTCGGCACGTTGATCGCCAGCGATCTCGGGGCCGCTGCTGTGGGGAATGTACTCACCGCATTGCAGGCCGTTGTCGGCGGGCGCACGCAGTTTGGCCATCTTGGGGCGGATAGCCCCGCTGTTCGTGTGTAGCGCGCCATTGCCGAGCGCCAGGGCTTGCGAAGTGACGTGCGGGCTTGGCCATTGTGTTTCGGCGAGCCATTCGCCGGGCACTTCGAGCCGTTGCGGATCGGCCTCGGAAAAGGACGGACAGAATACGCGATATAGCGGTTCTTCCATGATGCCGGTGTCACGCCCCTTCAGCCAGTGATCCCACCAGCGCAGCGCTTCCTGGAGAAAGCCGATGGTCGGCCCAGGCATCGCCAGGTGCGGATAAGCATGGGGCCAGGGGCCGACGATCCCACGCCTTGGGCAGGGCGCATGCTCGAGAATTTCGGCGACGAAGTTGACATAGGCGTCGGCCCAGCCGGTGACGGCCAAGGTCGGTGTCGTCAATTGCGCATAATCCTCGCACACCGAGCCGTGGCGCCAGTAGGCATCGCGCGTCTGGTGATCGAACCAGTTCTCGGCCACGAAGGGTTGATGGGCGAGCCGGTGCTGCCAGAGTTCACGCCAGTCGTCGCGTAAGGCGGGGTCTGGCGGCCGCGACATGAAGGATAGCGACGAGGCCGCCCAGCCGAAGTTCTCGTTGAGCACGCAGCCGCCCTTGTAGTGCACGTCATCGTGATAGCGGTCGACGGTGGCACCAACGGCGATGATGGCGCCGAGCGCTGGCGGCTGGCGCGATGCCACCTGCAATGAGTTGAAGCCGCCCCAGGAAATGCCCATCATGCCGACGCGGCCACTGCACCATGGCTGTTCGGCTATCCAGGCGATTGCGGCGACGATATCGTCCTGCTCGCTCACCAGGTATTCATCTTCCAGCACGCCGTCGGAGTCGCCGCTGCCGCGCAAGTCGATACGCAGCGCTGCATAGCCGTGTCCAGCGAAGTAGGGATGCATGCGTTCGTCGTCGGCACTGGTGGCGTCTCGTTTGCGGTAGGGGATGCACTCGATGATCGCGGGCATGGGATGGGACTCGGCGTCTGTCGGCCTCCACATCCTTGCTGCGAGGTGGCTACCATCGGGCAGCGGGATGAAAAGTGCTGGTTCCTCTACGACCGGATGCGGGAAGTCACGCACTTCCCGGGAATCGGGTTGGCTTCCACTTGGAAACATGGGGTGTCCTGTCACTTGGGGCGATGCAAGCATCGCCCCCGGAAAAGAAGATGGGATCGGAGCAAGGGGTTAGAGCAGGTCGTTTTCGGTCAGGAAGTCCTTCGCGACCTTTTCAATGCTCTGATCATCGACGTCGACTCGGCGGTTCAGGTCGATTAGCGTCGGATCGTTCAACGCAGCGGACATATCGTTGAGCAGGGTGCGAAGTTCAGGGTGGGCGTCGAGCGTTTCTTCGCGAACCACCGGTGCCAGCTGGTAGACCGGGAAGAACTGCTGGTCGTCGTCGAGCACCTCGAAGTTGAAGGCGCCATTGCGGCCATCGGTAGCGAATACCAGCGCCACGTCGACTTCGCCTTCACGCAGCGCATTGTAAGTAAGCCCTGAGTCCATGCGCTTGACGCTCGAGCGGGGAAACTCGAATCCATAAGCTTCTTGGAGTGGCCGCAGCCCATCTTCGCGGGCATAGAACTCGGCATTAGAGGCTAGCGTCAGATCGGCACCATCGTTCATCGCCGCGGCTAGATCAGAAAGGGTATGGATGTCGAGTTTTTCGGCCTCGGCCTCGCGCATGGCGAGCGCATAGGTGTTGTTGGTGTCCGAAGGATTCAGCCAGACCAGGCCTTTCTCAGCGTCCAGACGCTTGGCAGTGGCGTAGGTCTCGGCGGCATTATCGGGTTGTGGCTGGTCATTGAAGAGGATGACTGAGTTGCCGGTGTATTCCCAATAGAGGTCGACTTGGCCGTTTTCCTGCGCCTGACGCAAAACGGAGGTGCCCAACCCCTCGCGCTTGTCGACGTCATAGCCTTTGGCTTGCAGCAACTGGAAGGTGGCGGAGGTGAGAATCAAATGCTCCGTGTAGTTGAGACCGCCGACCACGATAGGGTCATCTTGTGCGTGTGCCGTCATGGTGGTGGCAGAAAGGCCCAGTCCCAGGGTAGTCAGGAGTGTCATGATGAGATGTTTCATAGCAGCGACATACCTCTATTTTTTTATGAAATACAACTTTCGTGGTAATTCAAAGTAGCACGCTTAGCGCTGTCGATTGATGAATATACGTTATACCCACAATATCGAGTTCTAAACGATAGCTGGGGACTCGGTGTTGCAAGAAAAGAAAATTGCTAATTTGCTTTACGACTTCGCCGATGGTGATTTGTACACGCTGCTCTGGCGAACCGCGGAAACACGCGCCCATCTTGCGAGGGTATGCGGTTAAGACTGGCGAGGCCTTTTGACAGGGTATATCGACACTGAGCTGGTGTTCAGTAGGCCGGATCACCCTTGTCATGTATCTGCCAAAGCAGGGTGGGCGGGCAATTCGCTGAGGATGGCAAGGCTGGATCCTTTACTGTATGTAAGGGGCTCAGGCCTTTTAGATGGCGTTTGAGGCTAAGCGTCTTGCGGCTTTTGGCGGTTCTCTCGTAAGTGATAGCGAATGGCCAACACGATATCTCATGGTCGCGATAGCGCGAACTGATGGGAGTTGCCCAATCTGGCGCAAAGGCCGAGAGGCCCTCTTTTGCGCAGCAATCCCCCGTGCTCACGGAAGTGTCCTGCTGGCGGAAAATTGGCGATCTGTGCGCTTGTGATCGCTTATCAACTTGACAGGCGTGCTCGGGGCTGACCAAACTTCAAATCTGCTAAAAATAAACCCGAAATTACAAAAACCGCACAAATCAAAGGGAAACTTCATGAAAAAACTATCTTTTTTATCCACCGCAGTGCTTTGCTCGGCGATTAGCGGAAGCTTTTTTATAACGTCTGCGCAGGCTCAGGAATCTTATACCGTCGGCGTGGAAGCGTCTTTCCCGCCCTGGGCATACGTTGAAGGTGGTGAATTCAAAGGGATCGCCATTGATGCCATGGACGCCATTGCGGATGAGGCAGGTTTTGAAATTGAATTTCAGGATATGCCCTTTCCATCATTGATCCCCGCATTAGCCGCAGAAAAAATTGATATTCTCGCCACTGGGCTGACGGTGACTGAAGAGCGGAGCCAGAATATCGACTTTACGATTCCCTGGTGGGAAACGAACGACGTGGTGCTGGTACCCGAGGACTCTGATCTAAACGTCTTTACGGCGGTGTGCTGTGGTGCACGCGTGGGTGTGCAGGGGGGCTCTTCTCAGCAAGCCTGGATGGAGGAGAATATTGTCAATTCCAGTGATATAGACGTAGAACTGGCCAAGTACGATAACTATGTCACTGCCGTTGATGATATGGCGATTGGCCGTATTTCCTCCGTCATTGTCGACGATACATCCGCTCAGGAATATATTAATGCGGGCAGGCCGGTAAAAATGGCAGGTAAGATCTACATACGTGCCCCGCTGGCGCTTGCGGTTTCTAAAGGTGACCCGCAGGAAATTCTGGGGAGTTTGAACCAGGGTATTCTGTCAATTTATGAGGCGGGCACCTGGGGTGAGATTATCGAGGAATACATTCCCGGCGTGACGCCTCCTGCGATTCCTGGCCATATGCCCGGCTTTGTTGACACTTATCAGAAGCCTGTTGCTGGTCTTCCCGAATTAGGTAACGAATAACCGTTCGTTTTCCAGGTGCGGCCTGATCTCAATCAGGTCGTTCCCTGTGTTGTAGGGAAGCTTTCATGAATATCTACGACGTATTGATACGTGATTTCCCTTTCTTGCTTAAAGGGTTGGGCGTCGCCATCGTTCTGTTGGCGGCGCTTCTATTGATCGGTTTCGTTCTGGGGATGGCGATTTGCCTTATCCAGCTCTATGGTCCCAAATCACGTCTGGTGCAGTGGCCGCTGAAAGTTTATGAACGTATTTTTCGCGGCATTCCGATCATCATCATGCTGTTCATCTTTTATTACGGCATCTCGGGCGTTTGGGATATTTCAGCATTTGGTGCCGCTATTCTTGCCATGGGGCTTCGCTCAGCGGCTTACCAGTCACAGATTTTCCGTAGTGCCTTCCAGTCGGTGCCTGCCGGGCAAATGATGGCCGCCCGGGCCATGGGAATGTCCAAATTAAGTGCCATTCGGCACATCATGTTCCCGCAGGCAGCACGCCATGCGATTGGCCCCTGGACGAACGAGTTTTCTTCCGAGATCAAAGAGACGTCTCTGGCCTATGTCATTGGTGTCGTTGAGCTGACACGTCAGGCGCATTACATCATTACCAGTACCCAGGGGAATGTGTTGACCGTGTTTGCCGTGGTCGCGCTCTTGTACTTCATTCTTAACCGCGCGGGTAACAGTTTGCTGTACGCCTTTGAGCGTAAGTTGGCCGTGCCAGGATTCGAAAAATAACCTAAGGGGTTCAACCGACAATGGCCAACGATCTGATTCTGGACGTGCAAGACCTTAAAAAGGCCTACGATGGTGTGGACGTTATAAAAGGCATCGGCTTTAGTTTGAAAAAGGGTGAAACCAAGGTGCTGATTGGCCCTTCAGGGTCGGGTAAAAGCACGTTGTTGAGGTGTATCAACTATCTCACCACTCCGGATGCCGGTTGTATCAAGTTAAACGGTGAAGAAGTCCTGGACACGAATATTGATGCGATGCGGGCGCGAATGGGCTTTGTTTTCCAGGATTTCAACCTGTTTTCGCATTTAACCGTGCTCGACAATGTGCGGATTTGCCAGATCAAGGTGAAGGGTAAAGATAAGGCTTCTGCCACTGAACGGGCACACCAGGAGCTTGAGCGGGTCGGCTTGGCCGATAGAGCGGAGGCGTATCCCGCTGAGCTTTCCGGTGGCCAGCAGCAACGTGTTTCGATTGCGCGTGCCTTGGCGATGGACCCCGACGTTCTGCTGTTTGATGAGCCAACATCGGCGCTTGACCCTGAGCTAACGGGGGAAGTGACAAAAGTGATGCAACAGCTCGCCAAGGAAGGCATGACAATGGTGGTGGTGACTCATGAAATGAGCTTTGCCCGTCAAGCAGCTGACGAGATTATCTTTATGGAACATGGGTATATCGTTGAACAGGGGGCGCCTGACTTCATGTTCAATCAATCTACCCACGAGCGGACACGCGCTTTTCTCAACGTTATTGCCGAGCACGGGTGATCCATGCAGGAATTCATTGAATTTGGGATCGAGTGGCTGCCCTCGCTTCTTGCGGGGGTTCCAATCACGCTGTCGCTCTGGATCATTGCGATCACGTTGGGTTTCTTTCTCGGTCTCATACTGTGTTGGGCCAGGGTGTATGGCAATCGCCTCTTTTATTGGATCAGCACCGTGTATGTGGAGTTGTTCCGCGGGACGCCGATGTTAGTGCAGATGTTTTTTATCTATTTGGGGCTGCCGCATGTCGGGATTGTTTTCGATGCATTCACGGCGGCCGTTATCGCCATAACGCTAAACAGTGCGGCCTACCAGGCTGAATATTTTCGTGGATCGGTGCTGTCGGTGCCGCAAGGGCAGCTGGTCGCTGCGCGCGCCTGCGGGATGAGTCAGTGGCAGGCCATTCGCCATATCATGCTGCCACAGGCATTGCGCCGAGTGATTCCTCAATGGTCCAACGAGGCGATCATCGAGCTCAAGTTTACCTCCATTGCTTATACGATCGGTGTGGTGGAGATCACCGCGATTGCTTCAGATATCGGCTCACGCACGCTGGACTTTTTCATGGTCTTTCTCTGGGCGGGGGTGATTTACCTGGTGCTGACATCCACCGTGGCGAGCTTGCTGGGGATGCTTGAAAGACGGACTTATGTTCCCGGTGTTACCAATGTTTAATCGTTGTTCAGGCGAGGTGATCCGTTCTGGTGGCAGGTAGGAAAGTGGCTGTATGAGGGTCGTAAGCGATGGCCAGCGTCACCCCTTGGGGGAGCCAGCCATTTTTCACCGGATAAGACGCATTCTTTCGCAGGACGTGCGGCGAATACGTTCAGTTGCCTCCCATTGCTCCCTTCAATTGGCGTTGGATTTCAGCCACTGCCAGTAGTCGCGGATGCCTTCGCGAATGTCCGTGAATCTGGGCGTGAAGCCAAGCTCCTGCTGGGCCAGCGAGATATCCAGCGGTGCGCCTCTGACCACGAAGGGGCCGGGACCCAGTTTGACGTTGGCCCGCTTGCCCGTGATCTCGGCGACGTGTTCGACGATCTGCAGGTGGTCGACGCTGACCCCGCTGGAGATGTTGAAATTGCGCTGGACAACACTGTCCTTCTGGAACAATTTGACGATGCCGGCCGCTGTGTCGTGTACATGAGTCCAGTCCAGGGCCTGCTCGGCGCCGTTGGGTGCCTGGATATCGTCAAGCCCTTCCAGCGGGCCAAACAATCCCTGGTAGACCATATGCATGTGCGATGGGCGCTTGCCAGGACCGTAGACGAAGAACAGCCGTGCGTTGCGTACGTCCATTCCGTAGGTGTCACTGTATTGCAGGCCATAGAGCTCACCGGCAATCTTGGTGGCCCCATAAAGATCGGTCGCTTTGTAAGGCGTCGCTTCGCTTTGGGGTCCCGGGGCATCGCCGTAAACGGCACCGGAACTCATGTTCACGACCTTGTTAATCCCCAGAATTCGACAGATTTCGAGTACATTCAGGGTACCCATCGCGTTGATCGAGATATTCTTGAAGGGGCGTTGCTGGAACGTGGGGCCGGCGATGACCGAGACCCCATGGATGACACCTTCCAGTTCGTCCTGATGACGAAGGAAAAGCTCGAACATGCTGTGATAGTCGAGGACATCGACGGCTTCCAGCACTAACTTGTCGCGTACCTCCTCCAGATAGTCGAGACCCAGCCGATCGAAATGGCCGGCCGCCATGTCGCAGATGATGACTTGCTTGCCTTGCTTGGCCAGTTGGTAGGCCACCCAGGAGCCGACGTGGCCGAGCCCCCCCGTAATGAGAACAGACATGATGTGAATCTCCTCGTTGTCGTGGACAGGCGTTGCTGCCCTAATTGAGTACCAGGTTGGGTAGAAACATGACGACTGCTGGGAACAGGATGATGATCAGCAATACCGCGAAAAGCGGTATGTAGAACGGGAGTATTTCCCTCACCAGACCCGAGAACGGCATGCCTGTGATCTTCTGTATCGTGAACAGCACAGTGCCGACAGGCGGTGTGATCAAGCCGATCATCAGGGTGAAAATCATGACCACGCCAAAATGCACGGGATCGATACCGTATTGCATCACCACCGGTACCAGTAGCGGGGTCAGCAGGAACAGCGCCGGAACTGAATCAATAAAGAGCCCGATCAGGAGGATGAACAGGGCCAGCAAGAGCAGCAGGCCGAGTGGGTCGGTCACCGTTGCCAGCAGAAAATCCGCCACCAGCGCGGTCACCTGATAACGTGCCAACACCCAGCTATAAAGCGCACTGCCGGCGATGATAAAGAGCAGCGCGGCGGTATCAATGGCGGTGGCACGCAGAATATTCAGGAACTCGCGTATGTTGATCGAACGATAGACCAGAAACGAGATGATCAGGCAGTAGATCAGCGCTACCACCGACGCCTCGGTAGGGGTAAACACGCCCGAGAGAATCCCCACGATGATAATCAGGGGGGTCAACATTGGCAGTGCGCCCCGCGTGAGGGCGAGAGTAAACTCGCTGAAACGAGCCCTTGCCCGCGTCGGGAAACCGCGCCGATGAGAGATAATGGCGACCATCACCATCAATCCTATGCCCATGAATAGCCCGGGAATGATGGAAGCCAGAAAGATGGCGGCAATCGAGGCATTGGCCAGGGCGCCGTAGATGACAGCGGGGATGCTGGGTGGGATGATCGGTCCAATAGTGGCCGAACTGGCGGTAACGGCGGCACTGAAGCCAGTCGGGTAGCCGTCGTCCTCCATCGCCTTGATTTCCAGCGCCCCGAGTCCGCCGGCATCGGCAACCGCCGAGCCGGACATGCCTGCGAACAGCATGCTGGCGACGACATTGACATGACCCAGCCCACCCTTGAAGTGGCCTACCATGGTGCGGGCGACATCGAAGACACGGTCCGAGATGCCGGCGCTGTTCATCAGGCGGCCAATGAGCAGAAAGGCGGGGATAGCCAGAAGGGTAAAGCTGTTGACCCCGTATAGTGTCCGCTGTGAGATCATTTCCATGGGGATGGCGTCAAAGCCACGGGTATAGCCCAGTACAAGGGCCGAAGAGGCGATCATGGCGAATGCCACGGGAACCCCGAGCATCAGCAGAACGATCAAGCCAACGAACATGATGACGAAAACTTCCATGGTCAGTCACTCCTGCCATCTTCGATGGTGGGTTGGGGGGTGCCCATGAGACGCTGGTAAAGTTCACCGAGCAGGAGCGCGATCATGAGCAACGCGGAAATCATCTGTATGAGGTAGATGTAGGAAAAGCTCATCTGAAAGGTGCTGGCCATGATGCCGGCCGTTCTGTCCATCATGTTCCAGGCTCCAGCGACGAGCATCAGCAGCACCAGCACGCAGATCACATCCGCTACGCTGGCGATGATGTTGCGCACGGAAGGGCTCAAGATGTCGGTCACGATGGTGATGCGAATATGTTCCTGGTAGCGCAGCGCGAGCACTGACCCCAGGAAAATTTCGGCCAGGAAGAGATAGCGCGAGGCTTCATCGGTCCAGGACACGGCAATGCCCAAGGCATAGCGTGAGATGACTTGAACAGCCATGATGATCAGCATCAGCGCGAAAGCTGTCATCACAACCCCGGTCAGCAACTTCCAGAACAGATCAAGTGCACGGGTAACGCGTTCCGAGATTTTCACGGGCGCCTCCGGGTGATGTGCATCGGAATGGACGAGCGAGCGAACCGCCGAAAGTGACGGTTCGCCCTTTGCGGTTACTCGACGAGTGACAGGACGTAGTCACGCACCGCAGGATGATAGCTCTCGGCAATGTCGCGAATCGCGGGTTCGGCTGCGCTGCGGAAGGCGGCGACATCCGGCTCGACGATGGTCATGCCGAGTTCCTCAAGCTCCGCGTAGAGGTCGGCCTGGCCATTCGCGACCATGTCGTTACCCCAGCTGGTCGCTTCATCGATCGCACCGAGGATGATGTCGCGATTTTCATCGGAAAGCCCTTGGTAGAAGTCCTCGTTCATCAGCCAGTGAAAGAACGAATAGACATGCTCGGTGCGGTTGATATGGCTCTGTACCTCGTAGAGTTTGCCGGCATGGATCAGATCAACCGGGTTTTCCTGCATATCGATCACCCCGGTCTGCAGCGACGTGTAAACTTCGGGCCAGGCGATAGGGCTGGGCAGGGCGCCGATTTCTTCCCAAATCTGGATCCAGGGCGCGATCTCGGGTACCCGCATGCGCACCCCTTGAACGTCTTCTGGCGTTTCGACTGGGAAGTTGGACGTCAGGTTGCGCGGATTGCGTGCGGAAAGTCCGACCAGACGCATGTTGCCGTTGGCGATAAGCTGTTCGTTGAGCAGTTCGCCGGTCTCGCCGTTGTAGACCTCACGGGCCTCTTCGCTGGAGCCGTAGACGAAGGGCAGGTCGGCGGCGGCAAATTCCTCGGCATATAGGGTCATGGGCATTGAGCCACCCAGGGCGATAGCGTACTCGCCGTAACTGGCGCCCTCGAGGTGGTCACGTTCGCCGCCCACTTCGGTCCCCAGCAGGGTGATCGAGAATTCGCCGTCGGTCTTTTCTTCGATGCTCTCCTTGAGCCGTTCGCCCACCTTGAACATGGGATGCGACGGTTCGACGTGGATGGCAATGGCCAACTCCTCGGCTGAGGCCGTTGTTGTCGTGCCAAAGGCCGCGAGGCCAACGAGGAAGATGCTGCTTGCTGTTATTGTCTTCATGGTACTTACCTCTTTGATGTCGTAGTGGCGTATTGATGTTGTTATGGCGTATCGGTGTTGCTTCATCCTGAAAACGGGCGGCTAAAGGCCCGCAACGCGACCGCAAGGTCGGGTTCCTGTTTAGCGTATTCCTCCAGCGATATTCCGCGGGAGGTGGCGTCCCAGGCGGCACGAATTCCGCGGCAGCCAGAGGCGACTCCATCGGGGTGGCCCATGATGCCGCCGCCGCAGGTGTAAATGAGATCCGTCGACTTGAGTGCCGCGAACGTAGCGGGTACCTGGTGGATCGTTTGTGCCGACGAAAAAACCGGCATTGCACGATCGTCGCGGTCCGGCGCTTCGAGCAATGGGGTCAGGCAGGCGCGGGCGGAGTCGATCACCGAGGCATCGGCCTCGGCAAACTTGCTGCCGAGACCGTTGACGTGCAAGTGATCGGCACCGGCCAGGCGCAGTAATGTCTGGTAGGCGCGGTAATCGATGCCCAACTGCGGATGGCGGTAGAAAAGGCCCCACCCATTGCGGTGACCATGAATCGGTAGCTGGGCATGACGCCTCAGTGCCGTCAGCGACCCCATGCCGATCCAGTTGACGCTGGCCATGACACAGGTACCCCCATGGTCGCGGACCAGGTCATGGCGCTGGCGCATTTCATCGAGGTCGCCAGTGATGTTGAAGGCATACATGGGCTTGCGCCCGGTACGTTGAGCGTGTTCCTCGATCACTCGCATCACCGCAGGGACCCGCTCGGCTAACGGCGAATAGGGGGGATCTGCAATCAGCTCGTCATCCTTGATAAAGTCGATGCCGGCTTCCACCAGTTGCTTGACCAGTGCGGCGGTTTCCTCGGGGGATAGGCCTACACTGGGCTTGATGATGGTACCCACCAGCGGGCCCCGGTCGACGCCTGCCAAATGCCGCGTGCCGGAAACCGAAAACTGGGGGCCGGGCATTGCCTTGATGAACGCATCGGGCAGTGCGATATCCGTCAACCGGAAGCCGGAAAGTTCCCGTAGCTCAGTGAGGTTGCCAAGAATCGTCGCCATCAGGTTGGAAAGGCTGGCCCCGATATTCTCGAGCGGCCATGACAAGGTGACATCCGCCTGCTGGTAAGTGTCACCGGATAAACAGCCAGGCAGTGAGGGCGTATCACATGCCGTCAGCGCGGTGACCGCGTCTACCCTGGCGGCATGGCGTTCGCGCAGGGCATCGGTTTCTCCGGCCAGCTTGAGAAACGTGCCGGAGGACTGCTCGCCAGCCATCGCCAGGGCCGCCCGCTCTGGATCAAGCGGCGTTTCGATGCGGTAGCTGGCGCTGATGCGCGGCATGTCAACTGAAGATGGCTGGCTCGCCATTTGCGTACTCCTCACCAACTGGTTCGAATGGCTATTCAGAAAGCTAGCACTGGTGATTTGGTAGCGCTACCATTTTTTTCATCATAGGATAAACTTCCAGGAACGCAAACTGGGATAGATAGGAGAAGGGTATGTCAACCAACAAGACGGGCGTGCGAGAACGTCGACGTCATCAAGGTGATAACCGTGTCACGCTCAAGGACGTAGCGAGGGAGGCAGGGGTCGCGCCGATCACTGTGTCGCGCGCCCTGAATACGCCCGAGAATGTCTCTGCCGGTTTGCGTGAGCGTATCGACAATGCCGTGTCCGCACTGGGCTATGTTCCCAATCTGATCGCCGGCGGTCTGGCCTCGGCAGGCACCCGAGTGATTCCGGTGGTGGTGCCGTCACTGTCGATATTGACCTATATCGAGGTAATCCATGGCATCCAGCAGACCCTTGAACCCGCTGGTTATCAGGTGCTGTTGGGCTCCACCGATTTTGACCTGGAACGCGAGGCCTCCCTGGTCGATACGGTGCTCGGCTATTCGCCTTCAGGGATGATCATGACCGGTCTCCGGCATCGCGAGAGCGCTGAACGTCGGCTGAAGGCCTGGGGACGACCTGTGGTCGAGATCATGGAGTTGGGCGAGACCTGCATCGATATGAACATTGGGGTTGAAAACACCGAGGCGGGGGCCTGCATGGCCAGGCATCTGGTCGAGCAGGGCTATCAACGTATTGCCTTTCTGGGAACTGGCATGGCGCACGATTATCGTGCCCGCCTGCGGTATGAAGGGCATCGTCAGGCATTGAAGGCAGCTGGGATAGAAAGTGACGTGCTATTTCAGGATGACCAGCCTTCGTCGTATGAGGTAGGGCGGAAACTGTTTCTCGAGGCGTTGGACGCACGTCCTGAACTGCAGGCGTTACATTTCGCCAACGATAATCTGGCGGCCGGGGCCATTCTGGAAGCCAATCGGATTGGCGTACGGGTGCCCCAGGATATCGCCATCGGTGGATATCTGGGGTTGTCGTTGGGTGAGCACCTGACGCCACGCCTGACAACCGTGACCGTGCCCCGCTACGAGATGGGCGTAGAGGCCGCGAAAATGCTATTGGCGAAGTTGGAGGGCGGATCGCCCGCTTCATCGAGAGTTGATATAGGCTACGAGCTTAAGGTGCGAGAGAGCACCTGAGCAACCAGGAAAGGGGGGCTAACAATGACAAGACCACTGGTTGCCTTTTATGGCGACGATTTCACCGGTTCGACGGAAAATTTGGCGCAGTTCTGCCGCCATGGATTTCGTGGGCGACTGTTTTTCTCCACTGCAGCGCCCGAGACGATCTTTGACATGGCAACGGAACTGGATGTGGTAGGGCTGGCGGGGACGGCTCGTGGGTTGACGCCGTCGGCAATCACCGCCGAGGTCGAGCCGGCCCTTGCAGTCATCGAGTCGATCGCCCCCAGGCTAATGCAGTTCAAGATCTGCTCGACATTCGATTCATCACCGACGGTGGGCAGCATCGGGCATGTAATGGAGCTGGCCCGTCGGCGCTGGCCGGGCTGTGCTCTGCCGGTGATGCCCGCTACCCCGGACTTCGGGCGATACACCGCATTTTCCCACCTGTTCACCCGCTACCACGGCGAGATCTGTCGGTTGGATCAGCATCCAGGCATGGCTCATCACCCCTCGACCCCGATGAACGAGGCGGACTTGCGTCGTCATCTGGCTTCGCAGACGACAATTGCGTCGGCGGCGGTCACACTGCTCGACTATCGTCAGGCGGGCGGCGGCTGGGAGACATTGTGGTCGGCCGTTGAGTCAGAGCGTTTCGTGGTCCTTGATGCCACCAATCAGTCCGAGCTGCAACACGCTGCCGAGTTGATCCTGCGCCTGGCCGAGCACCGTCCTACGCTCGCGGTTGCTGCCCAGGGGCTGGCAGATGCCGTGGGCCGTTCCTTGACCCGCGATACGGTGGAGCGCCACCCGTTGCCGACCACCTATCAAGGCGTGGCGCGGTTGCTGGTGCTATCCGGCAGTTGTTCCCCCCAGACCCGCATGCAGTTGGCGCATTTCGAGTCGCAGGGCGGTTGCGTTCTACCACTGCAGCCCGAAGAGGCGATGCGCGATGCGCCTGGCGTGGCCCGACGGCTGTCCCGCCAGGTGATGGCTATGTTCCGAGAGGGTCGTGATGTCGCTGTGGCGACCACGCGCAGCGACACGGATGTCATTGCTGACCTTTCAACCGAGCGACTGGCGACGGTCGTTGGCGAGGTTTTCGCTCGACTGACCCGCGAGCTGAGAGAGGCAGGCGATCTTCATCGTGTTGTTTTTGCGGGTGGTGATACCTCGAGCCATGCCATGCGGCAACTCGGGGCAGATGCCCTGGAACTGGTGGCCTTCGATGAGGCTCAGGGAGGCCATCTGTGCCGGCTGGTAGCCACCGACTCGCCGGTCGACGGGCTGGAGGTAGTACTCAAGGGCGGCCAGATCGGCGGGGAGGAGCTACTGGTGCGCGTCAAGCGCGGCACGGCCTATCCCGATGCATGAGGGAGACGATGATGTATCCGGTCCGACCAATCTGTCTCGAAAACAGCTTGGCGAAGTGTCATGACGGACGCCTTAATTGCTTCCGTACGGTGCCTTTTGGGATAGATGGAAGGGTGTATGATCTATGAGGGCATACAGCGCTGCTTCTCTATCCATAAAGTGCTTCCCAGTGAATGCCACTTTCAACTTGCTGATCCAAATGAAGTGCCTTCTCAATGTGATGTAAGTGATGCAGCATCAAGTCGATGGCTCGTTCTTCATCACGTTCAGCTATCGCGTCCACAATCATGGCATGCTCATCTTCTGGACAAGCGGGCGTCTGAGGCTCGTCGAAAAGAGCAATAATCAAGCAGGTCAGAGGACAGAGTTCCGCCATCAGTTTTTCAATGAAGCTGTTACCGCTAAGGCGAGCCATCAACATATGAAACTGGCCTGACAGCCGAATGATGCGCCGCCGATCTCCAAGCCGGCGTGCCTCGGTTTCCTCTTCTAAATGAGCCCGCAACTGTGCCAGGTCGTCGGCGCAGGCGCGCTTGATGACATTACGTACGATCTCCGGCTCTACCAATCGACGGGTGACAAAAAGGTCTCTCGCCTCGTCGGCCGTGGGGCGCGTCACGTAGGCCCCCTTGTTGGGGTGCAGGGTCACAAGCCCGTCTTGTGCCAGCAATGTCAGTGCCTGACGAATCTTCGTTCTGCTCACGCCGAAAGCACTGGCTAGTTTTTCTTCCACTAATTTGATGCCTGGGGGTAGCCGGTGCTCCATTACCGCATCCGTTATCCGCTCGGCTATCTCATCAATGGCAAGTTTTGCAAGGGATGTGTCCATAAAGGTTCCTGTATTTTCACTAGCCGTAAGATACGTATGAATGGGGTCGGCTTTCAATCAAAAGTGCGTCTGGTACGACTGCACTGTTAATGGGCGTTTGCATTTTTATCGCACAAAATGAGTGCGATATATTTTCAAAAATATTGTATGCAATATTGTATTAACTATTTTAAATAATATAAAGAACAATATTATTATCCTTTATATTCATTTATTTACGACAATAAATGGCTGATGTCGGTGTGATGAAAATGGGCTTGGCATGCTAGTTGCTGACTTAATCTCAGGTGGCCGAGCTCTGAGTGCCCAGGCTGTCCTTACTAAAACGGCTGGAGATTTCATCATGTCCCATAGCAAATTTTTGAAGGCGGTTCCTTTTTTGGCGGCGGGTATGCTGCTGTCACCCTCGCTCCTGGCGGCGGAACAACTGCGAGTGGCAGGTAACTTTCCGACGGATCATTCGGTCTCTCGCGCCATGGAAATATTTAAAGAGTATGTCGAAACGGAGTCCGAGGGCGAGATCGAGGTCGATCTTTTTCCCGCTATGCAGTTGGGCGGTGCAACCGAAAACGTTGATCAGGTGCGCTCCGGTAGTATTTTTGCGGTCTTTACGTCGATTGCTTACTTCAGTAGGACCGTGCCGGACTACGAAGCCGTCAGTTTGCCTTTCCTGTTCGACAGTCGTGAGCAGGCCTTTGAAGTTATGGACGGTCCCGTCGGTGAGCATCTGGACCAGGAGATGGCAGAGCTCGGCTTTGTCAACCTGGGTTACGGCGAGCTCGGGTTCCGCCACGTGACGAATAATTTGCGCCCGATTACGTCGGTTGAAGACTTCGAGGGCATGCGTATTCGTCTGCAGCCCAATGAGGTCCACCTTCAGACGTTCCGAGCTCTGGGGGCTAATCCGCAATCGATGGATGTGTCAGAACTCTACTCGGCCCTTCAGCAGGATGTGCTTGATGCACAGGAGAACCCCTACAACATTATTGCAAGTCGTCGCTTCCACGAGGTCCAGGATTATCTCTCGGACAGTGGTCACTTTTATGACTTTATCAACGCGGTGGCGAACAAGAATAGCTATGACGCCCTCTCTGATGAACATCGCATGCTAGTGGACGAGGGTATGCAAGCGGCAATGGAGTGGCAGCGTGAAGCGGCTGCGGCGGAAGAAGAAGAGTGGCGTCAGATGCTTATCGACGAGGGCATGGAGTTTACATCGATCCCTGATGAGTTGCGCGCCGAACTTCGCGAGGCGACCTCAGGGGTGGCGGATACGCTTGCCGAGCGGGTCGATCCTGAGTTCCTCGAGCTGGTGATGCAAGAAGCTGAAAGCGCTAAGTGAGACGAGCTATGACGCCTTCTTCCTCTGAAAATCGCCATGATGAAAAACGCGGGTGGGGGCCAATGCCCCCGCCGGTATCTAAACGCTTTAGTTACTTTAAAAAGCTGATCGAGCAATTGGATGTCGCCACTTACTGGGCTGTTGTGGTGGTAATGGCGTTGATGACTGTCTTCATCTCTTTGCAAGTTTTTTGGCGCTATGTCTTGGGTTCATCAATAGATTCAGCCAATGAACTATCAAGGCTGTTCTTTGTTTGGGCAATTTTTTTGGCCATTCCCCACGGGGTGAAACACGGCGTTCATGTCGGCATTGATCTGTTTGTCATGATGATGCCGGAAAGACGGCGAGAGCAGTTGTTTCGACTTACCGCAGGCCTGTCAGCATTGCTGATGTTGATGGTGATGGTAGGCAGTTACACGGCAACTGTTGATGGCTGGAATCAGTTGATGCCGACGTTGCCCGTCACTTCTTCTGTTTACTTTATCGCCGTTATGGTTTGCGGCGCCCACGCTTTCCTCCATCTGACATTGCTCGCTTGGGGCGGTTCGGCCACCTGGGAGGTCAATAGACCATGACTTGGTTAGCTATCAGCCTGTTTCTCGGATTGGCGGTATTGGGTATGCCGCTGGCCTTTGCCATTGGGGTAGGGGCTTTGGCATCACTTTTCCTGCTTGATTTTGAATTGGTCGTGATGCCACAGCGCATGATGCATGCCGTCAACAGTTTTCCCTTGATGGCGATACCCCTGTTCATGCTGGCCGGTGAGCTGATGGTAAAAGCGGGCATCATGGATCGTCTTATTGCTTTTGCCAATAGCCTGGTGGGCCGCATGCATGGAGGGCTCGCCCACGTGACCATCACATCAGGCACCATTTTTGCTTCGGTAAGCGGGGCAGCCGTTGCCAGCGCCAGTGCGATGGGCAGCACATTGGTCCCGTCACTGCGCAAATATTATCCTGATGCGTATTCGGGTGCGGTTATCGCGTCGGCGGCTAACCTGGGGCCTGTCATCCCACCCAGTAATGCCATGATTGTTTATGCCCTGATGGCCGGCTCATCCGTGTCAGTGGGTGGTCTCTTCATGGCCGGCATCGTCCCTGGCCTCATGCTGGCCGTGGGCTTCATGGCCATCGCGAGCTGGATTTCCTGGAGACGTGGCTACGAACTCACGGGTGAGTCTTTCAATCTGTGTAATGTGGCCCATCAAGCCCGGCGTGCCCTAGTCATTATCATGATGCCGGTCATCGTGGTAGGTGGCATTGTCGGCGGAGTCTTCACGGCGACTGAAGGGGCGGCCATTGCGGTTGTTTATTCGGCATTCATCGGCTTTGTCGTGACTCGCCGTCTTCATTTTGCCGATCTTCCCGGGTGTCTTTACCGGGCCGCGGTGACGTCAGCCATGGTGGGGGCGTTGATAGCGTTCGCCTCCGTACTCACCTTCGTTTTCACCATCGAGATGGTGCCGGTGATGCTGTCGTCATTCATCCAGTCATTAACTAGCGATCCCTTGACGTTCATTCTGCTGACCATGGTGTTGCTGGTGGGGATCGGCATGCTGGTCGAATCCAACGCGGCCTACATCATGCTGGTGCCCCTGTTTGCGCCCGTGGCGCTTGTCTACGGTATCGATCCTCTCTATTTCGGCTTTTTGTTCATGTACAACCTAGTGGTCGGCATGATGACGCCGCCTGTTGGGGTGCTGTATTTCGTGATGAGCGGCATTACCAAAGTGCCGATGATGACACTCGTCAAGGAGTCGCTGCCTTTCGTTGCGTTTCAGTTTGCGATCCTTGGTCTGTGCATCGCCTTTCCCCCGATCGTTACCGGTCTTCCTCGTTTACTTGGCTACTGATGGCTCCAGGAGTAATAAATGGAAACACCGCCTTTATTTAATGCGACCTATCCCGCCGACCTGGTGATCCATGGTGCCCGCGTCATCACGGTCGATCCGGTTCTCGGGGAAATCGAGCGTGGTCGTATCGTCATCCATGCGGGTCGGTTGGTCGAAATCGGCCCCGACGATCCTGCCAAGCCGCTACCTCCCGCCCGTCGAACGCTTGACATGCAAGGTCGGGTTGTCACCCCGGGGTTCGTCAATGTGCACACCCATACCATTCTCAGCATGGTGCGCGGCGTCGCCGAGGATATGGGATTTGCCCCGGCGTATACCCCGGGGGTACCCCATGGCCATGAGGTCAGTGAAGAAGAAGCGGTGGCTCTGGCCCGATTGGGCGCGGCAGAAGCCCTGTTGTTCGGCTCCACACTGATCAACGATAGCTATGTCCACGCCAACAAGACCCTGCATGCAATGGGCGAGCTCGGTATGCGGGTGATTACATGCGGTCGGATACACGATGTGGACTTCAGCCGGGTGCATGAAGGTATCTGGGAGCACCGAGCCGAGATCGGCGAGACGACATTGGCCGACGCCGTCGCGTTGCATGATCGCTGGCAGGGCGGCATGGACGGTCGGCTGGGGGTTGAGCTGGCTGCGCATGCGCCGGATACCTGCTCCAAGGAACTGCTGACGAAAGTGGCAAAGACAAGCGAGGCATTGGGCGTCCAGGTCAATGGCCACCTCTCCCAAAGCCTCAAAGAGAATCGTCGTGTTCAGGAGCGCGACGGCATGAGCCCGACCGAGCTGCTCGATGACGTCGGTTTGCTGGGCTCTCGGTTCACCGCGGCGCACTGCATGTATGTCAGCGATAGCGATATCGCAAGAATTGGCGCCACGGCGACCAATATTGCCCATGTACCGCGAGGCAATGCGACCGGTGGTCGTATTGCCCCGACGACGCGTCTGCGTCAGGCCGGTGCGAACCTGGCGCTGGCCACTGACAACATGCACGCCGATATGGTGGAGGTGATGCGCTGGGCGCTGATCATGGGGCGCGTACAGGAGGGCGAAGTCAATGAGACGTGGCAGCCGCATCATGTCGTCGAGATGGCAACCCTGGGAGGTGCCAAGGCACTCGGGCTCGACGCTGAGCTCGGGTCACTCACGCCTGGCAAGCGCGCCGACCTGGTGGTGTTTGACTTCCGTCGGCCACACCTTGTGCCGCTAATCAATGCGATGGGCAACCTGGTTCACACGGCCCAGGGGCGAGATGTCGAGTATGTGGTTTGCAATGGCGAGGTTGTCGTTGAAGGCGGTGAGCTGAGCCGTGCCAATACATCAGTCTTGCTTTCTGATGCCCAGGGCGCCGCTGAGGCGCTTTGGCAACGCGCCCGGGCGCAGGTGTAAAGGAGAGCCTGATGAAGCTTTTGATTGTCAATCCCAATACTTCCCACAGTGTTACCGAACTGATTGGTAATGAAGCCAGGCGCAGCGCATCGCCTGACACCGAGCTGACATTGCGCACCGCGACGTTCGGCGTGGCTTATATCGAGACGCGGGCGGAATCGGCGATCGGTGCCTACGCCGTCATGAACGAGCTGGCCGAGCATTATCAGGGTCACGATGCTGCCCTGGTCGCGGCATTTGGGGATCCCGGCCTGGAGGCTGCCCGGGAAATGCTGCCGATCCCGGTCGTCGGGCTGACGGAGAGTGCTCTCATGAGTGCCGCGATGCTCGGTGGCCGCATCGGGATTGTGGCCATCTCCCGCCGTATTCGCACCTGGTACAGCGAAACCGTCGATCGTTACGGCATGGCGTCACGACTGGCGGGTATCCGTTGCCTGGACGAGCCCCTGCATGACATTGGCGCCGTGCAACAGGAGAAAAGTGAGCAGCTGGTGGCGCTATGCCAGGCAGCCGTGCATGAAGATGGCGCAGATGTGCTGATCATTGCCGGCGCGCCGCTGGCCGGTCTGGCGCGCCAGGTAGAAAGCCATATTCCTGTGCCGATCGTTGATGGGGTGAGCTGCGCGGTTCGCCAGGCCGAATTACTCACGCGGCTGAATCCGCGCCCCGCAGAGGCAGGCAGCTATGCGGCACCGCCGACCAAGCCTTGTCAGGGCCTCTCGAGCGCTTTGGCGGCGCTGGTGGGGCGCGAGTCGATGTCATGAGCCATTCCATTTATCAACTTCGCATGAGCAGCCGAGAACTGAGCTTTATCGCCGAGACGCACCCTGACGCGCCATGCAGTGTCGATGCCCTGTTACGCCTATTGCCCTGGCAAACGCAGATGGTGCATGTGCGGTGGAGTGGGGAAGGGGTTTGGGTGCCGCTTGGCGATAATGACTTTCAACTCCCCTGGGAAACGCCCACCCGCTATCCGGCCGTCGGCGATGTGCTGTTTTACCCCGGTGGCTACAGCGAGACCGAGATTCTACTGGCTTATGGCCCTTGTGCGTTTGCCAGCAAGCTTGGACCGATTGCTGGCAACCATGTCATGACGATCATCAAGGGCATCGAACATTTGCCGGAACTCGGTCGTCGCTGCCTCTGGGAAGGGGCGCAGCCGTTGACGGTGACGCTTCTCGAATCCTCTGTCCATCAGGAAACCACACCATGACCCGTATCCGCTTCGGGGTGCTGACGCCTTCGTCGAATACTGCGTTGGAGCCGCTTACTTCTGCCATGTTGAGCCAGCTGCCCGACGTAAGTGCCCACTTTTCCCGGTTTACCGTCACCCAAATCGCCCTGAGTGAGCAGGCGCTTGGTCAGTTTGATAACCAAAACGTGCTCGTGGCGGCGAGCATGCTCGCCGACGCACGCGTCAACGTGGTCGGCTGGAGTGGAACCTCTGCCGGCTGGCTGGGGTTTGACCATGACGTCACGCTCTGTCGACGCATCAAGGAAGAAACCGGCATTCCGGCAACCACGTCGATGCTGGCCCTCAACGAGATTCTCGAGACCTATGAACTGCAGCGCTTCGGGCTGGTGACGCCCTATACCGGCGACGTACAGACCCGAATTCGCTCCAATTACCGCGATGCTGGTTTCGAGGTGGTCGCCGAGGACCATCTCGGCATCAGTGAGAACTTTGCTTATGCCGAGGTCTCGCCGGAGACCCTCACGGCACAGGTCAGGCGAGTGGCCGAGGCTGGCGCGCCAGCCATTGTGGTCGCGTGTACCAATTTGTATTCCGCGCATCTGGTCCCTCAGTGGGAGGCTGAATTTGGGGTGCCGGTGCTCGATACCACCGCCACCGTGGTGTGGAAAATGCTGCAAATGACGGGGCAGGGCAGCGTTCCCGTGTCTGGCTGGGGCCGACTGATGCAAGGAGAACTGGACCAATGAATGATTTTGATAAGGTGATTCGTCATGCTCGCTGCGCCACGGCGGCGGATGTCTTTGAAGCCGACATCGGTATTCGTGACGGCATTATCGTGGCGTTGGGCAAGGGGTTGGCGGCCGGTCGGGAGGAGATCGATGCCGCCGGCCGGTGGGTCTTGCCCGGTGGCATCGATGGCCATTGTCATTTGGATCAGCCGACATCGGACGGCTCTCGCATGGCCGATGATTTTCTGACGGGCACTCGCTCGGCCGCCTGTGGTGGTACCACGACGGTGTTTCCTTTTGCGCTGCAGAAGAAGGGGCAGAGCCTGAGGTCAGCGGTAGACGACTACCATCGACGCGCTGAGGGAAAGGCCTGCATCGACTATGCCTTTCACCTGATCGTGACTGACCCGTCTCCTGAGGTGTTAGGGGTCGAACTGCCTGCGCTGATTCGTGAGGGTTACACCTCTTTCAAGATCTACATGACCTACGACGATCTGAAACTGGCTGACCGGGAGATCATTGATGTGCTGGCTGTCGCTCGAGAAAACGGCGCCATGGTCATGGTGCATGCCGAGAATGCGGACTGCATTGCCTGGTTGACCGAGCGGCTTCTGGCTCAGGGGCATACGGCACCACGCTATCATGCCGAGGCCCGTCCCATGCTGGTCGAGCGTGAAGCCGCGCACCGGGCCATTGCCTATGCCGAGTTGGTCGATGTGCCGATTTTGATCGTCCATGTGTCCGGCCGTGAGGCCGTTGAGCAGGTGCGCTGGGCGCATAGTCATGGCCTGCGGATCTATGCCGAGACCTGCCCGCAATACCTGTTTCTGACGGCGGATGACCTGGGGATCACGGATGACGAGACGCATGGCGCCAAGTGTATCTGCAGCCCCCCACCCCGGGATCGCGCCAACCAGCAAGTGGTCTGGGACGGTCTCGAGAGTGGCGTCTTTCAGGTGTTTTCCTCTGATCATGCCCCCTTCACCTTTGCCGGCCCCGAGGGCAAGTTTGCCGCAGGCAACGATGCCAGCTTTGATCGTATTCCCAACGGCATTCCGGGGTTGGAAACCCGCATGGCGCTCCTTTTCAGCCATGGCGTCGAGACCGGTCGTCTGTCTATTCAGCAGTTCGTGGCCCTGACGGCCACGAACGTGGCACGCATGTACGGCCTTTATCCGCGTAAAGGCTCGATTGCGGTGGGCGCGGATGCGGATCTTGTGATTTGGGATACCGGGCTTGACCGCAAGATCCGTAATAATGACCTGCATCACGCGGTGGATTACACCCCCTATGAAGGAATTCCGGTGAGTGCCTGGCCAGCTACCACGCTGTGCCGCGGTGAGGTGGTGTGGCGCGATGGTGCCTATGCGGGGGTGGCAGGCCGTGGGCAATTCCTGCGCTGTGATTTGCCGGGACCGGCACGCCCCAAACCCAGACCCGCAGGTGGCAGCCCATGGTCGACCTGATGAACACGGTGCTTTCGCGTCGCTCCACTCGGCTTCTTGAAACGCTGATGGGGTTAGGAACACTTGCCGCCGGGCTGGTCTTCCTTCGCATTGTGCATGCCCCGACGGCTCCCTACGGTGATCCTGGTTATATTGGCTCGGCTGCCTTCTTTCCTGGACTGATGGCGCTTCTGGTCGCGGCCCTTGGCGTTGTGCTGATGCTGATGGCTTGGCGACCTCAACCGCCAACACCCATCAAAACTGGGAGAACGTCCCGCGCGCTGTCGGCTTACGTTTTGATGGTCGTTGTGGCCATCGGACTGCCGTGGTTGGGAATCTGGCTGACCAGCATGCTGGCAGTTCCGCTGCTGGCGTTGCTGTTTGGCGAGCGGCGCTGGTACATCCTGTTGATACTTGCGATTGTGCCGCCAGTGCTTGTTATCCACCTCTTCGAGGGCGTGATGGGAATCTACTTCCCCCGAGGAGGCTGGCTGTGATCGATTTTTCGATTCTCCAGCAGGGCTTGGCCATGCTGGCATCGCCATGGACTTTCCTGGCTCTATCGGGAGGGTTGGCGGGAGGCATCCTGATCGGCGCATTACCAGGGCTTACGGCGACCATGGCGGTCGCCGTCCTGGCGCCTTTTACGTTCTTCATGGACGCCACCATTGGCATACCGTTCTTGCTCGGGATCTATAAAGGGGCCATCTACGGTGGGTCGATCCCCGCCATTTTGGTTAATACCCCGGGGACGGCAGCTGCGGCGGCCTCGGCGCGAGACGGCTATGCACTGACGCTGCAGGGTAAGTCCCGCAAGGCGTTGGAGTTGAGTCTGTTCAGCTCTGTCGTGGCCGATCTTATGGCGACACTGGTTTTGATTGTGGTGGCGATTCCGCTGGCATCGATCGCCATTCGCTTTGGTTCACCTGAATTCGCACTGCTCTATCTCATTGCCCTCACCATGATTGCAACCGTGAGCGGCGGGAACGCAGCCAAGGGGTTAGCGGCGGCCGGCTTGGGTCTGCTGGTGGCGTGTATCGGGCTGGATCCAATGTCTGGCTATCAGCGGTTTACCTTTGGCAATATCGATCTGCTGGCGGGAGTCTCACTGATTCCCTTGATGATCGGCATGTTCGCGCTCAGTGAGATATTGATGCAGCTGACGCATCCACCAGAAGGTCAACAAACGGCTGGCGACGTTGAGCATGGTGGAGAGCGGCTACGTTGGGCTGAATTCTGGGTATTGCGGCCGACGATTCTGCGTTCGACCTCACTAGGCACCTTTCTCGGTTCGCTGCCGGGGCTCGGCGCTGAAATTGCCTGCTGGATCGCCTATGGTCTGGCGCGGGGCCGCTCCCGTGAGCCCGAGCGCTTTGGTGAAGGGTCGCTTGAAGGCCTTGCCGCTGCCGAAGCGGGTAATAATGCCGTGGTCCCTTCAGCGCTCATCCCCATGACCGTTTTCGGTATTCCAGGCGACACCATTACCGCCGTGCTTATCGGTGCCCTCATGGCTCAGGGAATGATGCCAGGCCCACTGCTGATACAGCAAAACCCCGGTTTTCTGTTTGGTCTTTTTATGGTGCTTTTGGTGACCAACCTCCTGTTGTTGGTGTTCGGCCTATTCGCCATTCGCTGGCTAAAGCAGGTGACGCGTATCCCGAACGCTGTGCTCTATCCCTGTGTTTTGCTGCTCTGCGTTTGTGGTGCTTATGCCGTCAATTCGAGCACTTTTGATCTTCTGATTCTGGTGTTTGGGGGTGGGGCGGGGTACCTGATGCGCCGTACCGGCTTTCCCATCGCGCCATTGATCATCGGTTTGTTGCTGGGCCCGGGTTTCGAGAGTGCATTACGTCAATCCCTGGTGTTCTCCAACGGTAGTCTGGCGATCTTTTGGTCACGCCCGATCAGTCTTGTTCTTCTCTGTCTTCTGGTCTTGGTCATTGCCTTTCTGGCATGGCGAGGGCTGAAGCCCAAGGGCGCCACTCTCAGGCTCCCATGGTCCCGTCGCAAGAAGCCACATAACGCCAACGGAGGCGACTCATGAACCATAAAACTCTTCCTCTCACACTTTTATCGGCATCCCTGGCTGCTGCCAGTCTCACTGCTGCCAGTACGGTGCTGGCACAAGAGAGCCACCTTCCCGATGAACCGATTCGTTTTGTCACCCCGTATCCTGCCGGAGGGTCCCACTCACTTCATGCCGGCATCATCACGGCCGTAGGCGAGGAGTTTCTTGGGCGCTCGCTCATCTCGGTGATTCGCGGTGGCGGCGGCGGGGCAGTGGCCGCCGCAGAAGTGGCCGGTAGCACGCCCGATGGCACCATGCTGCTGTTCGGCGATCCTACCATCAACTCGCTACGGCCTCAGGTAGAAGATCTGCCCTATGAAATGGATGACTTCGTGCCTGTCGCGCGCATCAACTATAGCCCCGCTATCTTTGTGACCACGCCGGAGCAGCCCTTCCAGACCATTGGTGAACTGGTTGAGCATGCGGGTGATCATCCTGATGAAGTGATTTATAGCTCCG
Source organism: Halomonas sp. CSM-2 (assembly GCF_002119345.1). Lineage (NCBI taxonomy): Bacteria > Pseudomonadati > Pseudomonadota > Gammaproteobacteria > Oceanospirillales > Halomonadaceae > Halomonas > Halomonas sp. CSM-2. The sequence continues at coordinate 61,178 of NZ_NBYR01000002.1, forward strand.
ACAACCGCAACGGCTTTACCTATACAGTGTTCGAGATGCTGAAAGGCGCCGCCGATGTTGAGATGCGCGGTGTGGAATTGGGCGGTGGCGGCCCAGCTGTGACCCAATTGTTGGGGGGCAATACCATGGCCTATGCTGGCGCGCCCAGTGTCGTCGGTGAACATTTGGAAGCGGGCACGCTAACGGGTCTGTGTGTGACCGATATCGAGCGCCAGGAGGCTTATCCGGATATCCCGACGTGCCAGGAAGAGGGCTATGATGTTGTCTTTCAGTTCTGGCGTGGCGTGATGGCGCCGGCGGGTACGCCCGATGAGGTAGTGGCCGAGCTTAGCGATGGCTTCGAGCGCATGACCCAGAACGAAGGGTTCCTGCGGCTGATCAGCCAGATTGGCTCTGATATCCAGTTTCAAGGACACGAAGCGTTCGCCGAGTCGCTGGCTGCCGAGCAGGCTGCCCTGCGCGAGGCCTATCTGGGCGAGTGATCTATCATACTAGGGAGACAGCCGATGCCCCCTAACGGGGGCATCGGCTGTAGGTGCTATGACCAAACTGACATTGCTGGGGCTTAGGGCGCTGGCCGAAGATGGACTTCATGTGCTTCCAGCGCCTGTCGATATCGTTATTGAAAACGGCGAGATACGCGACGTTCGCCCAACGGGCAGCGCCCCACCTGAAGGTGAGCCCGTAGATGCCCGGCATACGTTCGCAGTACCGGGGTTTCTCAATGGCCATCATCATTCCCATGAAAACTTTCATAAGGGGCGTTACGATCGTTTGCCGCTTGAGCTTTGGATGAATTATGTGCGTCCAGCTAAGCCGTTGCCGCTCACCGCTGAAGATGTCTACCTGCGGACCTTGGTGGGCGCCAGTCAGGCGCTGCTCTCGGGCACCACCTGCATCGTCGATGACTTCAACGCCTCGCCGGTGCTGCATCCAGAACATATCGAGGCGGCGATGTCAGCCTATGAGGACATTGGCATCCGCGCATTGCTGGGACCGACGCTTTTTGATGTTCCTTTCCATCAGAGTGTGCCCTTCATCCACGAGGAGTGTAGCGACGACACGTTGGCCAGTTTGGCAACCGTCAAGGCCACGCCTCCCTCCGAGTACCTGCGTTTTGTTGAAGAGCTCGCGGCGACTCGCCATCCAGATGTAAACCGGGTTGGCGTCCTGCTGGCGCCTTCAGCACCGCAGCGCTGTAGCGATGGTTTTCTGCGCCAGGTGCGCGAACTTGCCGACGCTACCCAATTACCGGTAATCATCCACGTTCAAGAGACGCGCCTACAGGCCGCTTCCGCCTGGCATGAACGCGGGAAAACCCTGTTTCAGCACCTTGACGATCTGGGGTTTCTGGCACCCGGTACGTCCTTGATTCACGCCGTTTGGCTGACGCCTGACGACATTGCACGTATTGCCAGAAGCGGTGCCAGTGTTCAGCACAACCCTAATAGCAACTTGAAGCTGGGCTCTGGGCTCATGCCGATGCGTGCCTTGCTGGATGCAGGCGTCAATGTGAGCCTGGGAACAGATGGCTGTGGCTCCCTGGAGTCCACCGACATGTTGCGAGTTGTATCCAACACAGCCTTGATACATAAGTTACGCGGCAACGACTACAAACGTTGGATTGGCGCCGAAGAGGCACTTTATGCCGCCACGGAGGGCGGCGCCAAAGCCCTTGGCATGGAAGGCCGGCTAGGACGGATTGCACCAGGTCAGCGCGCCGATCTGGTGCTCTATCGTCTGGATGGTCCCGCTTTTACGCCGCTTAATGATCCTCTACGTCAGCTGGTGTTTGGTGAGAGTGGTGCGAGTATCGATTCGGTCTTTGTGGAAGGTGAACGCGTTGTGGCGGATGGCCAACTGACGCGGCTTGATCAGCGCGCCATTTCTCGGCGGATCGAGCAGGCAATGACACGACTGAGACCTGCCATTGGCGAGGCAGAAAAACAGACAGAAAGGCTTCGTCCCGCCTACGAGCGTATCTGGTCACGCTGCCAGTCCCTTCCTTTAGCGCCGGGTACCTTGTCGGCTCGACTGGACGATGTGTGAGCGAGGCATGGTTTTGGGCCCAGGGTGTCGGCGGCTTGGCTGCTTTAGCGGGTATTCTGGCGTTCCAGTGTAGACAAGATGTGAGAATGCTCTTGCTTCTGTCTGGCTCCTGCCTGGTATGGAGTCTGCATTTCATGCTGCTGGCTCAGCCCACGGCCGCTCTGCTCAATCTGATCACCGCGGTACGTAACCTGGTGGGTATTCGATATCGAGGCGCTTGGTTGGCTGCCCTTTTCATCGGTCTATATCTTATTTCAGGTGGGCTAAGCTGGCAGAGCAGTTGGGATTTTTTGCCAGTCTTTGCCGTCATCATAGGGAGTATGGGGATTTTCTTTCTTCACGGCTTACCCAGGCGTAGCGCTTTGTTATTAGGGAGTGTTCTCTGGTTGGTTTTTAATCTGCAGGCTGGGTCAGTGCCTGGTGTTATGGTGATGGGGGCTGACGCAGTATCTAACATGTATCGTATAGCTCGCTGGAAGAAGTGAATCATAATAGGATCATGTGGTTATTGATCTATATTCCGCTTTGGTCTGTAGATTCCAACGTCGTTATGGGGACGCGCATTTGATCCGGAATGCAAAGGCCCACTCATCGAGGCCGTCTGCTCATCAAGCACCATATTCCGGCCACGATCCTTGGCCTCATAGAGCAGTTGGTCAGATCGTTTTAGCAGCTCTTCGACAGACGCAATATCCTCGGACATTTCCAACACGCCACCACTGATGGCGACAATAAAAGGTGTATGGTCATGGCCAAGAAACTCGGCCTGATTGACCATCTGTCGAAGGGTTTCCGCAATCTGGGTGGCTTCCTTCTCGGTGGTGTTAGGCAAAATGACAAGAAATTCCTCGCCGCCGGTGCGAGCTACAATATCTGTGGTTCTTAATCGATCTGCCATCAATCCGGCGATTTTGGACAATACGTTGTCACCCACCAAATGGCCGTGATGATCATTGATTTTCTTAAAATGATCGACATCAAGGCTGATCAGCGAGAAAGGCGACTGATACCGCTGGTAAAGCTCCATGGCGTCGTTGAGGGCCTGCGTCAGGTAGCGCCGATTAAACAACCCTGTCAATTCATCGGTAATGGACAGGCGAGCCAGTGTATTTTCCAATTGTTTCTGGTCATCAATGTTTATCGACATGCCATGCCAGACGAGCTTGCCAAAGGGGTCTTGGATGGGCCGCGCAACCGCCCGGAACCATTGTTCGGCGCCATCTATTACCATTCGAAATTGACAGGACGCCTCCGATAAAGACCTGTAACAGTTTTGTACGGTAGCATGGACTTCTGACGAGTCGAGTGGATGAACCCTATCGAAGAAAGCCGAGGCATCTTCCTCAATGGCTGTACAAGTGATGCCAAAATAGGCGTACGAACGTTCACTGACATAAGTGAAACGCAGGGCGTCCGGTGAGTCCATTTCAAACGAGAAGAGTATTCCAGGCACGGAGGCCGCGAGATGGGTGAAGTGCTGTTGGGATTCCTGCTCGCTGGAAACGTCGATATGCGTCCCCATCATCCATTCGGTGGGGGTGCCGTCTGCCTCTTTTACCAGCATGCCGCGGTCCTGAATCCAGCACCAACTACCGTCCTTGCGTCGAACTCGGCACAGGCATTCATAAAAAGGAATTTTGTTGTCCAGATGCTGACCGATCAATTCATAGGAGCGCATCAGGTCGTCGGGGTGGCAAAGCTGGTTCCAGGTTTCAATGGAAAGCGGTTGAATCTCATCCAGGGTGAAGCCCAGCATGGTCGCCCACCGCTCATTGAAAACCACGTCCCCGGTTCTGATATTCCATTCCCAGGTGCCAGCTCGTGTGCCGTCTATAATGGCCTTCAAACGTAATTCGGCTGAAAGATTCACGGTGAACTCTCCTCCTTTTGACGCCATAAGCGTCTGATGCTTTTGCCTGGAGAAAAACGTTCCGGTCCATCATCGCCCTTTGAAATCATGTGTTTTTCCGGTCTGCGTTTGGCTAAGCCACTGCGTTGCCTCAGGTTCTTGTTCATTCTTGGACAGTTATTGCCCTGATCGGCCCCTGCTGCCTGTAAGAGAGCAACGTTAAAACGCCCAGTCAGTGTTAAGTTCAATGAATTCACTAAGCCCAAATATAATTTCATCGTTGAGCTTTGCTGACACTCCCCGCCCGCCGCGCTTCGCGCTTTGGGCGAGGGTTCTGAGGTCACCCACAGAACCTTCCTGCTTCTACACGCCTTCACTAGACAGCGGCTAGACCGCTGTCCCCGCTCCAGTCGCTCCACAGGCTAACCCCGCCAGTCCGGCGGTTCGAATATTGTTAGCTGCGTTGATGTCGCGGTCGATGGGGTTACCGCAACTGCCACAGCGCCAATGGCGCTGCGAGAGCGGCAATTTTTCCACCTTGTGGCCGCAGCCATGGCATAGTTTGCTGCTGGGGAACCACTGGCTGACCCTGACCAACTGCCGACCTGCCCAGGCGGCCTTGTACTCAAGCTGGCGGACAAACTCTCCCCAGCCTGCATCGCTGATGGCCTTGGCCAAGGAGCGGTTCTTGATCATACCGATGATGCTCAACGACTCGATGCACAGCACTTGGTTTTCGTTAACGAGTGCGCGTGTCGCTTTGTGGAGAGCATCGCGGCGGCAGTCCACGATCTTGGCATGCAGCTTCGCCACTTTCTGACGCTGTTTGTTTCGGTTGTTCGAGCCTTTCTGCTTTTTCGCCAATCGGCGCTGCAAGTAGGCCAGCTTGGCTTCATAACGTTTCAGATGGCGCGGATTGCCCAATTTTACGCCGTCGCTGGTGATGAACAGGTCAGCCAGGCCAAGGTCAATACCTACCGTCTTTGACGTGACTGGCAGCGTCTCGGGATCGAACGCGCACAAGCAGCTGATGAAATAGCGTCCGGCGCGGTCTTTCGAAATCGTGATACTGGAGGGTGCGCTGGGCAGCGGGCGACTCCAGCGGATCGGCAATGGTGCCGTGGTCTTAGCGATGGTGATCTCGCCATCCCGATAACGAAAGGCGGCCTTGGTCAATCGGATCGACTGCCGACCGTTCTTGCGCTTGAAGCGCGGATACCGCGCTTTGAGCTTGGGGTTGTTGAAGTTATCGAAGGCGGCTTTTTGATCGCGCAGCGTCTGCTGCAAAATCACGCTCGATACTTCCTTGAGCCACGAAAACTCAGCCTTCAAGCCCACCAGGCGCCTTTCAGCCGCTGAGTGCGATACCGACTCGCCAAGCAGCTGATACGCCTCAGTGCGATAAGCCAAGGTGTTGTTCCAGACAAAACGAGCACAACCGAACGACTGCGCCAGCAATGCCGCTTGCTCGGGGGTGGGATAAAATCGCTCTTTGTAGGCACGCTTTGTCATACTGGAAAAATATCAGGGGTTTGGGCCTAAATCAACCTGGCACCGCGTTGCGGTGCGCGCTTATATCACCGCCCGATTGGGCGATGCTTTATGCGCTGTTTGGTAAAAAAGCTGGATTAAGTGCTCTCACCCAGTTGAAGCTTGAAACCGACATCATGCTGACGGCGGACAACATTTTTACCGCTTAGCCGACGGATCAGCTCTTTGGCGGCTAAACGGCCCATTTCTTCCCGGGGGGACAGGATCGTGGTCAGTTGGGGAGTGACGTGCTGTCCAAGCGGCAGGCCATTGAATCCGGCAATAGCGATATCCTTGGGGATATTAAGCCCCCGGCGTTGGGCAGCAAGCAGTGCGCCGGCCGCAAGGTCATCGTTGGCGAAATGAATGGCTTTAGTATTGGGGTGTCGAGCAAACACCTGGTCAAGGCTCTCGGAGCCAGCCTTTAGACTTCCCAGGGTGTCGAGTTCGACCAGTGGCGCGTCAATGCCATTGGCTTGCAACACCGCTTTATGCCCTTCATAACGCATGCTGGCCCGGTAATCCTGCGCGAGTTGTGCGCCCACATAAACAATATCCCGATAGCCTTTATCCACCAAGTGGCTGGCCATACAGCGGCCTGCAGCGACGTGATCGAGACCGACATTAAGGTCCATGCCTTTGCCCAGTTCCATCACTTCCATGATGGGGTGATCCCAGTTCGCCAGCAGTTTATGACAGGCCTTGTTATGGCGAAGTCCGGCAGTGACCAATGCCGAGCAGGACCAGCCCAGGAAGGTGCGCACTAACTGATACTCGCGATCCAGGTCGTAGTCGGTATTACCCAGCAGTATCTGATAGCCCTCGGCTTCCAGCGTTTCCTGTAACCCCTTGATGACTTCAACAAACACGCTATTGATCAGTGACGGCACGATGACGGCAATCAACCTTGAACGAGAAGAGGCCAGGCTCCCGGCGACCAGGTTAGGCACGTAGCCCAGGCGTTCCACGGCCTCTAAAACGTTGCGTCGGGTTGTGTCGCTAACCTTGGCCGGGTTGTTGAGTGCTCTCGATGCCGTAATCGGCGATACGCCTGCCGATTTGGCGACTTGGGTGAGCGTGATCTGGTCGGAGTGGCGTCGATTTTTAGCGGTATGTAAGGAATCTTTAGACATTGGTTGTATGGACCTGATGTTTAGCTTGTCAATGTAAAAATAATAATCTAAAAAGAATGATAGCGCTATCATGACAGCGCTATCATACGCCTTGAAATGACGGGCGATTTAATAAATAGCACCGTGTTGATGGCAACCAACGCAACAAAAATTGAGGTGGCAGCCAGTGAGTCAAGACAATAAACAATCACTTCAAGTAGGCGTTATTGGCCTGGGCGCCATGGGGATGGGAACCGCCTCCACCTTGCACCAGCAGGGCTTTAACGTGACCGGGTGTGATATTTCCGCTCAGGCGCGCGATGCCTTTGCGGCAGCAGGCGGGCAAAGCGTGGCAACCCCTGCTGAACTTGCTCATTGCCATATTGTGTTGGTGGTTGTCGTTAACGGGGCGCAGGCGGAACAAGTGCTGTTCGGTGAACAGGGTGTGGTAAGCCACCTGGCGCCGGGTAGCCTGATCATCCAGTGTGCAACGGTGGCGCCCAGCCAGGCAAAACAGCTTGGTGAACGTTTGTCGGCCGCGGGCTTGATGCTCCTCGATGCGCCAATTAGCGGCGGTGCCGCCAAAGCCAAAAGCGGCGAACTATCAGTGATGGCGTCCGGGGCTGAGGAGGCTTTTACCTATGGCCAGTCAGTGCTCGACGCCATGGCCGCCAAGGTGTACCGCCTTGGCGATGCCCCAGGGGTGGGTTCCAGCATGAAGCTGGTCAATCAACTCTTGGCAGGCGTGCATATTGCCACCGCGGCTGAAGCGATGGCGCTGGGGATTCGCATGGGGCTCGACCCCGACGTTATTTACGAGGTGATTACCCACTCGGCAGGCAATTCCTGGATGTTCGAAAACCGGGTGCCGCATATTCTGAGTGGCGACTACACGCCGCTTTCGGCCGTGGACATCTTCGTTAAAGATCTCAATATCGTGCATCAAACCGGACGCGAACTATCGCTATCAACGCCGGTCGCCGCCAGTGCGCTGCAGCAGTTTACTGCTGCCAGCGGTGCCGGTTTCGGTCGCGAAGATGATTCGTCGGTGATTAAAGTTTATCAGCGGTTATCGGGTATCACATTGCCAGAAGCCGCCAACGACAACCAGGGAGCCTGAACAATGGGGATGGGATCTAGCATCGTATTGGGCGCCATTGCCGATGACTTCACTGGGGCTACCGACCTTGCCAATAACCTGGTGCGTGGCGGCATGCGCTGCCTGCAGGTGATCGGTGTGCCGCAGGAGGACATTGACCTGACGCATATTGATGCGGTGGTGGTAGCGCTGAAGTCCCGTTCCTGCCCGGTGGATGAGGCCGTGGCCGACTCCCTCGCGGCGCTGGACTGGCTCCGCGGGCAGGGGGCCCGCCAGGTGTTCTTCAAGTACTGCTCCACGTTCGATTCCACCGACCAGGGCAACATCGGCCCGGTCGCTGATGCGCTGCTTGATGCGTTGGGCGCGTCTCAAACCGTCATGGTGCCCGCCTTCCCGGTTAACGGCCGTACGGTCTATCAGGGGCATCTGTTTGTGGGTGATCGATTGCTCAACGACAGCGGCATGCAGAACCACCCATTGAACCCCATGCAGGATGCAGACCTGGTGCGGGTACTCTCGCGGCAAACATCGCACCCCGTGGGGCTAGCCAACCGCGCGGTGCTCGCCCGGGGCGCTGACGCAACGCGTAAGCATTTATCTGCGCTTGCCGACGAGGATGTGCATCATGTGATTTGCGATTCCCTGGACGAAAAGGACCTGGATGTCCTCGCTGAAGCGACCGTTCTGATGCCCTTGGTCACTGGCGGCTCTGGTCTGGGTCAGGCGTTGCCTGCCCAGTATCGGGCCCATGGCTGGCTGGATACTATCAATGAACCAGGGCGTTTATCCCCCGCCGAGGGAAGTGCACTGGTGCTTTCCGGCAGTTGTTCCCGTGCCACGCTCGCCCAGGTGGAGGATTTTCTGACCAAACACCCCGATGGTGGCTTCGCGCTTGACCCGTTGGCGTTGGCTGAAGGAGGGCAGCAGGAAAAGGCATTGGCCTTTGCTCGGCAACGGTTGTCTCAAGAAGCCCCCATACTGATCTATGCCTCGGCTGTGCCTGAAAAGGTCAATGCAGCGCAGCAAGCGCTGGGCGTTGCGCGCGCCGGTGCGCTGGTAGAAGAGGCGCTCAGCCAGTTGGCGGTCACTCTGGTCAAGGAGGGGGTTGGCCGGTTGCTGGTCGCCGGGGGCGAAACGTCAGGTGCCGTGGTATCGGCGTTGGGCATTACGGCCTTGCACATTGGCGAGCAGATCGACCCCGGCGTGCCCTGGACCCAGGCCCCGCTATCCGGGCGTGTGGCACCGCTCTCCATGGCGCTGAAGTCAGGCAACTTTGGCGGCGTCGACTTCTTCACAAGAGCGTTCGAGGTGCTGGCATGAGCCTTCACGACCAGAACATCCTGCGGGATCAGATCAGCCTCCTGGGCAAGTCATTGTTTGATCGTGGCCTGACGATGGGGTCCAGCGGCAACATCAGCGTCCGCCTGGATGATGGTGGCTGGCTCATGACCCCCACTAACGCCTGCTTGGGTCGACTGGATCCAGCGCGCATTTCGCACCTGGATGACAAGGGCCAGTTGCTGGGTGGCGATAAGCCCACCAAAGAACAGTTCCTCCATATGGCGATGTATGCGGAGCGGCCTCAGTCAGGGGCGATTGTGCATCTGCACTCCACCCACTCGGTCGCCGTTTCGTGTCTGCCTGAAATAGACCAATGCGATTGTATTCCGCCGCTCACTGCTTATTACGTGATGCGGGTCGGGAAGCTGCCGCTCGTGCCCTACCACATGCCGGGGGACCCAAAGCTAGGCGACGCGGTTCGTGGCCTGGCGGGTAAACACAGCGCGGTGCTTCTGGCCAACCACGGGCCGGTGGTGGCGGGGAAAAACCTTGATGCCGCTGTGTATGCCACCGAAGAGCTGGAAGAGACAGCCAAGCTCTACCTGCTGTTACGCGGCCAGAATCCCCGGGGGCTGACGCCGGAGCAGGTGGCGGATCTGGAAGCTAAATTCCCGCGGGATTAGAAGCTGTTGACGTATCGCTATCAATTAACACGCATCAAGAACAAGAGCACCGCTATGATTCGATTGGCTGCCAACCTCAGCATGCTGTTTAACGAATACAGCTTTATGGACCGCTTTTCCGCGGCTGGAAAGGCGGGCTTTAAAGGCGTCGAGTATCTGTTTCCTTATGCGTTTTCTCGTGAAGAATTGCGCCAGGCATTGCACGAATGCCAGTTGGAGCAGGTGCTGTTCAACCTGCCGCCTGGCGATTGGGAGGCGGGTGAAAGAGGTCTGGCAAGCTTGCCGGGGCGCGAAGCCGAGTTTCGTGACTCGGTGGTTGAAGCGCTGCGTTACGCCGAAACCCTCAACTGCCCGCGCGTCCATGCCATGGCCGGTTTACTCCCGGAAGGCGCTGATGCCGCTACTCAGGCTGAGCATCATGCCACCTACGTACGCAACCTTCGCTTTGCAGCGGGTGAGGCCGCCAAAGTGGGGCGAGAAGTGCTCATCGAGCCGATCAATACGCGTGATATGCCGGGCTTTTTTCTATCTCGCCAGGCCCAGGCCATGGCCGTCATAAAAGAGGTAGGCGCGGAAAATGTAAAGCTCCAGTTTGATCTTTATCACTGCCAAATCATGGACGGCGACTTGATCCGCCACCTTGAACGTCAGTTCAGCGCCATCGGCCATATTCAAGTCGCAGGGGTGCCGGAGCGCCACGAGCCGGATGTGGGTGAAGTCCACTATCCCGCTATTTTTGACCGTTTGAGTGCATTGGGCTATCGCGGCTGGATTGGTTGTGAGTATCGACCACGCGCCGATACCCGCGCGGGTCTAGGCTGGGGCGAACCGTGGGGGCTGACGGGTCACTGACAGGGTTTAACGTAAATGAACAACAATCGCCGTCTATCAGGAGCAAAAAGATGCATATAGCCATTACGGGCGCGGCAGGTTTTCTCGGCCAGCGTTTGGTACATCAACTGCTCGCGCGTGGTGAGCTTCGCCAGCAGCCCGTCACACGGTTAACGCTGATTGACCAGGTGGAAGCGCCGCAGCCCGAAGCCGGCAATGTCGCGGTGACGCCCATGGCGCTGGATATTACCGAGCCGGGCGCACTGGATCGCGTTTTTGAGCAACGCCCGGATGTTATCTACCACCTGGCAGCCGTTGTGAGTTCGGCGGCCGAAGCGGATTTTGACCTGGGGCTAAGGGTCAATTTCGATGCGACCCGTGCGCTGTTGGAAGCTTGCCGCCAGCGGGAACTGAGTGATACCCGCTTGATCATGGCCAGCTCGGTAGCGGCTTACGGCGGAGACTTGCCCGAGGTGCTGGATGATATGACGGCGCTTCACCCGCAAAACTCTTACGGCGCTCAGAAAGCCATGTCGGAGTTGTTGGTCAATGATTATAGCCGCCGAGGATTGGTCGACGGTCTTGTGCTGCGCCTGCCGACGATTGTCATTCGGCCTGGGCGGCCGAATGCGGCTGCGTCCAGCTTTGCTTCCAGTATCTTACGCGAACCACTGAATGGCGAAGAAGCGATCTGCCCGGTGCCGGTAGAACTGCCCATGTTCGTGATGTCGCCGGGTAAGGTCGTCGATGCGCTTGTCCACGGTGCAGAGGTGCCGGGTGAGGCGCTGGGCACTTTTCGGGCGTTCATGTTGCCGGGCATTACCATCACGGTGGCAGAAATGCTGGAAGCGCTGCGCGACGCAGCAGGAGAGAAAGCCTTTTCATTAGTACGCCATGAGCCCGACCCGCGCATTGAAGCCATTGTGGCAAGCTGGCCGGCGCGCTTTGACACGGCAAAAGCCAAACAGCTTGGCTTTGTAGGTGATGAAAATTTCAAACAGATTATTGATGCGTTCGTGACTGAACGCGCTTGAGTTCCTACGCGGCTAACCGCCGTAGGTAATTGCCTGGGCCAAGTTCGCACATGTGGCGATGGGCCCAAAAAACCCACCCTCAAAATAACAAAAGAGGGAATCAAGATGACTAAGAACTTTGCTCGTCACTCGCTCGTGGCCGCTATCGCTGCCATCACTACTACTGGCGTTGCACTTCAGGCCCACGCGGCGACGGAAGTCAACCTGGGCCATACCCTGTCTTCCTCGTCGCATTACTCGGTGGGCGCAGATGCCTTCAAGGAGACGCTGGAAGAGCTATCCGATGGGGCCTATACCGTGAACGAACATCCGTCGGGTTCCCTGGGCGGTGAGCGGGAAATGATTGAAGGCTTGCAGATCGGCACGGTCGACTTTGTGATTACTTCAACGGGTCCGTTGGGTAACTTCGTGCCGGAAACCTACGTGCTCGACTTGCCATTCCTATTTGAAGACTACGAAGAAGCGCGCTGCGTACTGGACAGTGATCTTGGTGATGAGCTTCTCGCCAAAATGAGTGATCACAATCTAGTGGGCCTGGCCTGGTCGGAAAATGGCTTCCGACACATGACCAACAGCCAGCGTGAGATCGCCACGCCTGAAGATGCAGAAGGTTTACGCGTTCGCACAATGGAAAATTCGGTGCACCAGGAAGCGTTTCGGCAAATGGGCGCACGTCCGACCCCCATGGCATTCCCTGAACTTTTCACGGCGCTACAACAAGGGACCGTGGATGGTCAGGAAAACCCGATCACTGTGATTGTCGCCACCAACTTCTGGGAAGTGCAGGACTACCTTTCGCTAACCGGACATGTCTATTCACCGGCTGTTGTGCTGGGGTCGCCGATTTTCATGGATGGTTTGAGCGAGGAGGAGCGTGGCTGGTTTGAGCAGGCAGCACAAGCCTCTGCTGAAGCAACCCGTGAAGAAGTTTCACGCCTGGAGCGTGAAGGCGTAGCACTGCTCGAAGAGAAAGGCATGACGGTCAAAACGGATATTGATGTTGCGCCTTTCCAGGAAGCGGTGAAGCCAGCTTACGAGATATTTACCTCTGAGTACGGCAACGAAATGCTTGAGCGCGTTCAGGAAAAAGCCAGCGATTGCTGAGCACTTCCTCCACTTCGGCCTCCAGTCTTCTGGAGGCCGTTTCTGCACGGTGACCCTTTATGCTAGCGGTATTTCTTCGTCTGGAAAGCCACTTAACACGCTTAGCCCTGCTCATTGCAGTAGTGATGCTAGCCATATCAGTGACGCTAAGTTTTTACCAAGTCCTCACTCGCTTTGTTTTTAATGCGCCTTCTACCTGGTCTGAAGTCGCCTCGCGCACGGCGATGATCTGGTGTGTGTTCATGGCCGCGGCGGCTACCTTTCGGGGTGGTTACATGATGGCGGTAGAGGTCATTTATAAACTCGTTCCAACGCGTTTTATGAAGCTACTGGAAATCGTCATTGTGGTGTGTTGCCTATTGGTGCTTGGCGTGCTGATTCATTACGGGATACAGATGACCATGCGGGTAAGTAGCCAGACCATGTCGGGCATGAATATATCGATGTCATGGGCGTATGCGGCGATTCCCATGGGGTCATGTTTTGCGATCGTTGCCGCCGTTGCAAGGTTGTTGGCGCAGTTAAATGATCGAGAGCAGGTGGGTCCGGAAAATAGCGAGACGTTACCAGAGGCAGAGCTGCCTCAAGAGGGCGACTTGCCAAAAGGAGGATCTCAGCCATGAACATGGTGATTGGTCTGTCCTTGATCATTCTATTTACGGTCGGTGTGCCGATTGCTATTTCCATCATTCTGGCATCGATTATCGGCATTGAGTTCTTCACTCGGTTGCCATTACTGCTGGTGCCTCAGCAGATGTTTATCGGCATTGATAAGTTCCCATTAATGGCCATTCCTTTCTTTATTCTCGCCGGTAACCTGATGGCGGCAGGCGGAATATCTCAACGCCTGGTGGATCTGGCCAAGTCCATCGTAGGGAGGGTGCAGGGCGGTCTGGCGATGTCCTGTGTACTGACATGCATGATGTTTGCAGCGGTCTCAGGGTCAAGTGTGGCCACAACCTTTGCGATCGGTGCCATTTTGATTCCCGCCATGGTGAAACATGGCTATCCCAGGCCGTTGGCGGCCTCCATTCAGGCCACGTCTGCGGAGCTAGGGGTGCTTATTCCGCCGTCGATTCCGTTGATTTTGTATGGTGTGAGTACCGATACGTCCATTGGGCAGCTATTTCTTGCAGGCGTGGGGCCAGGCATATTGATTGGCAGCGCGCTGATCATCTTTCTTTATCTTTTCTGTAAGGTGCGGGGCTTTGGTAAAGAAGATTATAAAGACAGCACCGGCTTTATGGTCTCGGTCAAGCGTGCGTGGGTGGCAATGCTCATGCCAGTGGTCGTCATCGGGGGGATTTACGGTGGTGTGTTCACGCCTACCGAAGCATCAGCTGTGGCGGTATTTTTTGCCCTCATCGTCGGTGGCTTCTACTACCGTGAATTAAAAATAGACGATATTTTGCCGATTTTTCGCCAAAGCGTGATCTCTACCGCCGCCGTCATGCTGATCATTGCGGCGGCCTCGCTATTTAGTTTTCTTCTCAGCCGCACGGGACTCCCCGCGCAAATCGCCACCCTGGTGACCAACACGATCAATGACCCCATGATGTTCCTGCTGGTGGTCAATGGGTTGCTGTTAGTCGTCGGTATGTTTATTGAAACGTCCGCCGCCATTCTGGTGCTGGCCCCCATCTTGACCCCGATCGCGATGCAGTTCGGCATTCATCCCGTTCATTTTGGCCTTGTGATGGTGGTTAACCTGGCCCTTGGCATGATTACACCGCCGTTGGGCGTGAATCTCTTTGCAGCTTGTGCGGTGGCCAAGATATCGATCGATCAGATGCTGCCCTGGTTGGTTCGTTTTGTACTGGTGATCTTGGCGTGTTTGATGGCGATTACCTATATGCCGTGGATTTCGCTTGGGTTGGTGGATTTTCTTTATGGTTAGGTGAGTGGCTTTGAAGTGAATCAAACAAGGACAATAACAGGAGTATTTCATGTTGAAGACGACGGACTTTCCGCCACAACAGGCCCTCATTGGTGGTGATTGGGTGAATTCCGCCACCACGCTGGAGGTAGAGGCACCTGCCACGGGGGAGCCATTGACACGCATTGCGCGCTGTCAGCCAGACCATGTAGATGCCGCGGTAAAGGCAGCGCAGCAGTCTTTTTCCGGCCAGTCAGGTGAATGGGCCAGTTGGTCCGCCCGCCAACGCAGTGAATGGTTACTTCGTTTCGCCGATACTATCGAAGGGCATCAGGAACAGCTGGCGCAGCTTGAGTGTGCCGACACCGGTAAGCCCATGGCACAGGCCAAGGGCGATATTGCTGCCTGCACCCGCTATTTTCGCTTCTACGGTGGTGCGGCTGACAAGCTGCATGGTGAAACCATTCCTTTTGAAACCGATTTCGCCGTGATGACGCTGCGCGAGCCTTACGGTGTTTGCGCCCAGATTATTCCCTGGAACTACCCGTCACAGATTTTTGGACGCTGTGTGGCGGCAGCGTTGGCGGCTGGAAATACGATTGTGCTCAAACCGGCGGAAGACGCCTGTTTAAGCGTTCTACGCTTGGCGGAGCTGGCCGTGGATCATGGTTTACCCGCCGGTGCGCTTAACGTGGTGCCAGGGCTTGGCTCTGAGGCGGGGGCTGCGTTGGCGTCACACCCTGATATTGATCATCTCTCTTTTACGGGGTCGCCTGAAACGGGTACGCACGTCGCCCAAGCGGCCGCGCAGCATCATGTTCCTGTGACATTGGAGTTGGGGGGCAAATCGCCTCAATTGGTGTTTGCGGATGCGGATCTCGATGCGGCGCTTCCCGCCGTCATCAAAGGGATTATTCAAAACGCTGGGCAGACGTGTTCAGCGGGCAGCCGCCTCCTGGTTCAGCGCGAGATCGCCGATAGCGTCGTCGCGAATCTTTGTGAGCGCTTCGCTGCCCTGCGCTGTGATGCAGGTGAAGCGGATGCTGACTGTGGCCCGCTGATCAATGCGCGTCAGAAAGCCAAGCTGGAAGAACGTCTGGCCGCCGCCAAAGCGGATGGCATCCGCGTGGCGGCAATGGGGCAGTTGGCACCCAATGCACCCACTGGCGGTCATTTCGTACTTCCTCAACTGCTTACGGATATCCCCAAAGGGCATGAAGTGCTTCACGAGGAGTTGTTTGGCCCTGTGCTGGTGGTGCAGGTGTTTGAAGATGAAGCAGAAGCTCTCGCATTGGCCAACGCCACGGATTTTGGCCTGTGCGCCGGTATATGGACCCGCGATGGTGGTCGCCAGCTACGCTTGGCCAAAGGCATTCGCAGCGGCCAGGTATTCGTCAATAACTACGGGGCCGCCGGGGGCGTGGAGCTTCCTTTCGGCGGCGTTGGCCGCTCTGGCCATGGCCGGGAGAAAGGCTTTGAGGGCTTGCGCAGCTATACACGGATCAAGACCGTCGCGATCAAGCACAACTAGGATGTCAGCAATATAAATGGAGCGATAACAATGACAACATCTCGACAGGTAGGCATTGTCGGTGTGGGCCTGATGGGCCATGGTATTGCCAATAGCCTGCTGCGTGCAGGCCATGAGGTCAGCTTTCTTGAACATCCAGGTAATCAGCCTGTGGATGATCTCATGGCAGCCGGTGCCATCCCGCTGAGTTCGGGCCGGGAAGTAGCACAAAATGCAGAGGTGGTGATTTTATGCGTCACCGGATCGCCGCAAGTAGAAGCGGTGCTCTTTGAGCCCAACGGCGTTCTGGAAGGCTTAAAGCCCGGCAGTGTCGTCGTCGACTGTTCTACCGCACTACCCAGTTCGACAGAAACAGTGGCAGCCAGGGTGGTGGCGGCAGGTGGCCGGTTTATGGATGCGGCGATGACGCGTACCCCTAAAGAAGCGGAAGAGGGACGGCTTAATCTGATTGTCGGCGCCCCGACGGCGTTATTCGATGAAACCCTGCCACTACTGCAGGGGTTTGCCGAAAACATTGCCCATGCTGGGGACGTAGGCGCCGGGCATACGCTAAAGCTACTGCATAACTTTGTGTCGTTGGGCTTTTCGGCGGTGCTGGCCGAGGCCACGGCTGCTTCTCGCAAGGCGGGTATTAGCGACAGCGCGCTGTTGGAAGTGCTGGGAGCGGGTGGCGGAGGAGGCGTTGTACTGGAGCGACTGCGCCCTTATATCGTTGGCAATGACCCCTCGGGTTTCAAGTTCACCGTTGCCAATGCCACTAAAGACCTGGGTTACTATCACACCATGACCAACGAACTGGGGGTGGAGCGTGGCGTTGCCGAGGCAGTTCATGCCCTTTATACGTCTATCGACGACACGACAGCGGCTGTGCCGGAGGTGATCGGTGTTCTGGAGAAGCGAACTTAGCCTGATTATGCGGAAAGCTCCGCCCCGTCGGGCGGAGGCATCCAAAAATAGCAGATGCTGTCCATATGGTTTGAATGCATGCGTTGAAAAGGGTGGCCTGCAGGGTTAGAGCAATCCTTTCCTCAATCAGTGGCTTATTTCTCTGTGTATGTGGCAGGGGAGTGATAAGCTGGCGGTTATGGTGGTCGAGGAGCGGATATGCATCAGATGAAAACAGGTTTCAGGCTAACGTTGGTTGGCATCATGTTATCCACCATGACACTGCTTGTTGGCTGTGGTGGCGGGGATGAGCAGGCTGCGGACGAACAGGCGCGCGAGACGGCAGAAACGATTGCCCAAGAAGAAGCCGCGAGTCGTGAAGCCCAGGCGCAGAGCGAGAAGACTGAGGAAGTTGAGCCGTTGGACGTTCGAATCCTCGTCTCGGCGTCGATCGGCTCAGATCGTCGCTTGCAGGTAGAAGGTGAAACCAACCTGCCCGATGGCGCTCAGTTGCAAGTGATTGTCGAGCGCGAACTGAGCCGCGTGCGCTGGCGCGAGCGGGTCGATGTTGAGCAAGGGCAGTTTGTCGCTGGGCCGTTCGGCCCTGGTAGTGGTCTGCCGGACGGTGGCTATAGCGTCAGCGTGGAGCTGTCCGAAGCCACCGTTCAACCCGAATCTGTGCAGCAACGCATCGGTGAAAAAGGCGAGTACCTGACGGGTGAATTGATTACTCAATCCCGCCATGGCCTAGGCCAGATTGCCACTTACACCACACGCTTTATGGTCGGCAACCAGCCCAGACAGTCACGGGGTGACGCAGAGTTACTCCAGACGCCTTGAAATACTCGTCAGGCGGAGCGCCAATGCGCTAACAGTACAGCTTGAATAGAGGCGTCGCTGGTCGCTTTGCTTAACTGTTTAAAGTGAAGCTTGCCGTCCTGCTCCACCAGGTATAGGCCGGTCTTGTGGAAGACATGGGTTGGGCCCAGCAGGAGTAAATCGCCCGGTTTGGCAGGTGTAAAGTCGCTACCCGGCTCTGGTGTCACCATGATGCATGGGGCTTTCCAGTTGGCCTTGAGCGGTAAGTGATCGGGCACGGTCATGGCCGTTGACTGCACCTGCTCCCACGGTAGCGGTCCTTCGTGACTTAACGTCAACAAGAGTGGAGCGCTGTCACCCTCAAGCAATGTGGCGAGCGAGCAATCCAGAGATTCGGCGAGTGCCACCAGACGCTCATGGCCGATTTGCTTGATGGCTCCGGACTCCCAATAAGAAATGGTGACATCCGATACGCCAACTTTACGTGCAAGGGCAGCTTTGTTGAGCTTGGCCCTAAGCCGCAGTTGCTTGATACGTGAGCCTAGCGATTCCATTTCGTTTTCCCGTCGATGAGCAGCGTCGCTCGTTTAAAAATGTCCATCAAACCGATGGCGTTAAAATAGATTCTCTGCTGAAAACAGGGCCTGAATTCAGGTGGTCCGCACCACGACATACTAAGCGATTGTGCAATAACGCGCATTTTTTTCCAGACAACGTTTATTTAACCCACATGTGACGCTTTCTGACGGGAGTCGTTCCCTACGCGATGGTGTTGGTTAAGCACTGGGTGCGTATAATATCGCCACGCTTTATTGCCAAAAGGACGCTCCAATGACCGTACGTACCCGAATTGCGCCATCGCCGACGGGAGATCCCCATGTTGGTACGGCGTATATTGCGCTGTTTAACCTATGTTTCGCACGTCAGCACGGCGGCCAGTTTATCCTGCGCATCGAAGACACCGACCGGGTGCGCTCCACACCAGAATCGGAACAGATGATTCTGGATTCGCTGCGCTGGTTGGGTCTTGAGTGGGATGAAGGTCCGGATGTGGGAGGGCCGCATGGTCCGTATCGGCAAAGCGAGCGTGGCGATATTTACGCGCAATATGCCCAGCAACTGCTGGATGACGGGCACGCGTTCAAGTGCTATCGCACCAGCGAAGAACTGGATGAGCTGCGCGAGGGACGTAAGGCTGCCGGCATGCAGTTAGCATTAAAGCCTGCCGATCTGGCTTTGGATGAAGCTGAAGCGGCGCGTCGGGCGGCAGAAGGCTGGCCCTTTGTGGTGCGTATGCAGGTGCCAAACGACGGCGTGTGCGTGGTGGGTGACATGCTGCGTGGCAACATTGAAGTGGACTGGGCACAGGTAGACGCGCAGATTCTGCTCAAATCGGATGGCATGCCCACTTACCATCTGGCCAATGTGGTGGACGACCATTTGATGGGCATTACCCATGTGCTGCGGGGTGAGGAGTGGATCAATTCTGCCCCCAAACACCAGCTGCTTTACGAGTACTTCGGTTGGGAGATGCCGCAGCTTTGCCACATGCCGCTGTTGCGTAACCCGGATAAGTCGAAGCTTTCAAAGCGCAAGAATCCGACCTCGATTAATTACTACCGCCGCATGGGGTTTCTACCCCAGGCTGTGACCAACTACCTGGGTCGAATGGGTTGGTCGATGCCCGACGAGCGTGAAAAGTTCAGCCTTGTGGAAATGATGGAAGCCTTCGATGTTCAGCGTGTCTCCTTGGGCGGGCCGGTGTTCGATCTGGAAAAGCTGACCTGGCTGAACGGGGTTTACATCCGCGAAGACCTTGATGACGACGGGTTACTGATGGCACTGCGTGAGTGGGCCTTTAATGAAGACTACGTAAAGCAGATCCTGCCGCAGATTCGCCCGCGTATCGAAACCCTTGCCCAGGCGACGCCATTGGCAGGGCACTTCTTCTCCGGCTTGCCCGATCTGAAAGAGCAGGACTTCGACAGCGTCAAGCTGGAAAAAGACGATTTGGTCAAGCTGCTGCAATTCCTGGTCTGGCGTTTTGAAGTGGTGCCAGCGTGGCATAAAGAGGCCCTGCTTGAAGAAGTTAAGACATTGGCCGGGCACTTTGATCTGAAAATGAAGGCTTTCCTGGCACCTGTGTTCATCGCCATTACCGGTAGTAGTACAAGTACATCGGTGATGGATGCGATGGCGATTCTAGGTTCAGACGTGACGCGGGCAAGGCTCCGCCATGCGATTGAGGTGCTTGGCGGCGTTTCCAAGAAGCAGGCCAAGCGTCTTGAGAAAGAGTTTCGCGATCTATAAGAACCGCCCATTATAATAGCCCAAACATTTTGGTATTTTCTTGGTTGACGAAGGCGAGCGTAATCAGTAATATACGCCCGTCTTCGCGACACGTGGGGCCTTAGCTCAGCTGGGAGAGCGCAACACTGGCAGTGTTGAGGTCAGCGGTTCGATCCCGCTAGGCTCCACCAATATTGACTTCGTCATACGCGAAGTGCGCTTGATACGTCCCATTCGTCTAGTGGTCCAGGACACCGCCCTTTCACGGCGGTAACAGGGGTTCGAACCCCCTATGGGACGCCACCATGTTTCTGCATTATCCCTTCCTTACTGGTAGCGCTATAAAGCCCATTTGATGTGCTTACCCATGTCTATGCCTCGCTGTTTTATAACCCTCATTATGTGCTGAAAATACGCTGATTCAGGGTATTTTGTACTTGACTTGTCCACTTTTGCGTTTTTGTGAAACAGGTTGTGCACAACCCCGCGATGCGAGTGCGCTAAATCATTGTTTTATTATTATTTGTTTAAAAACAGTAACTTGCGCAAGGTTAAAAAATGACCAATTTAAGACGTCCCCGCTAATCATGGCGATTGTGGGACGTTTTCTAGTGGTTGTGAACAGGGTTATCCACAGATAGTGTGGAAAACCCTGGCGAGGTTAGCGGAGGGGTGAAAAGTCAAGCATCTATTGCACTTTGCGCAGCCGTTTTAGCAGCGATGAGGTATCCCAGCGGCCGCCGCCGAGTCGTTGCACATCGGCATAAAATTGATCCACCAGGGCAGTCACTGGCAAGGTGGCGTCAAAGTGGCGCGCTTGGGATAAACAGATAGCAAGGTCCTTGCGCATCCAGTCCACTGCGAAGCCATGTTCGTATTCGTCGGCAATCATCGTTTTGTGGCGATTCTCCATTTGCCATGAGCCCGCGGCACCTTTGGATACCACATCGATGACCTGTTGCTGATCAAGGCCGGCCTGCTCTGCAAAATGCAAGCCCTCGGCCAGGCCCTGGACCAGCCCCGCGATGCAGATCTGGTTGACCATTTTGGTCAACTGCCCGCTGCTGGCATCGCCTACCAGTGTCACGGCGCGGGCGTAGTGATCAAGAACGGGCTCTACGATATCGAAGTGGGCTTGTTGGCCGCCGCACATGATGGTCAGCGCCCCCTTTTCTGCACCCTGCTGGCCGCCTGATACGGGGGCGTCGAGAAAGGCGATACCCTGTTGGCGGCAGGCGGTATCAAGCTCCAGGGCCAGGTCCGCCGATGCGGTGGTGTGATCAACCAGAAAGCTGCCGTCCGCCATGCCTTGGAGCACGCCGTTTTCCCCGGTTGTCACCTGTCTCACATCGTCATCGTTGCCGACGCAGACCAGGACGAGATCTGCGCCTTCGGCGGCTTCGCGAGGCGTGGCGTGGGCGCTGCCTCCGTATTCGCTTACCCAGGCGTCAGCTTTGCTGCTGGTGCGGTTGTAAACACGTGTGGTGAGCCCTTGTTTGGCAAGGTGCCCCGCCATGGGATAGCCCATAACGCCTAGACCGATAAATGCGACTGTCTTGATCGTAGCCATAAATCACCTGATTGTTGATGTGTTGTGAATTAATGATGGCAGAAATACAAAAGGCCACCCTGGGGCGGCCTTTGTATGCTCATTTCACTCTGCGTAACGCGGCTTACTTTTTAGGGTAGTCGCGTTGCTCGTGGCCAACGTAAAGCTGGCGAGGACGACCGATCTTGTAGCTTTCGCTGAGCATCTCGTTCCAGTGCGAGATCCAGCCGATGGTGCGTGATACCGCAAAGATCACCGTGAACATGTTTCTCGGCACACCCATGGCCTTCAGGATGATGCCTGAATAGAAATCGACGTTCGGGTACAGCTTGCGCTCGATGAAGTAGTCATCTTCAAGGGCGATCTGCTCCAGGCGCTTGGCGATCTTGAGCTGCGGGTCATCTGCCATGCCCAGCTCGGCCAGTACTTCGTCGCAGGTCTCTTTCATGACCTTCGCACGCGGGTCGAAGTTGCGATAAACGCGGTGACCAAAGCCCATCAGCTTGAACGGGTCGTCTTTATCCTTGGCTTTATCAACAAAGCGCTGGATATTTTCTTCGGACTCGTCGCCGATTTCGTCGAGCATCGCCAGTACCGCTTCGTTGGCGCCGCCGTGCGCTGGTCCCCATAGAGCCGCAATGCCGGCACTGATGCAAGCGAAGGGGTTGGCGCCGGTTGAGCCTGCCAGGCGAACAGTGGAGGTAGACGCGTTTTGCTCGTGATCCGCATGCAGCATAAAGATGCGGTCCATGGCTTTAGCGTACACCGGGTTGATTTTGTACTCTTCGCAGGGGTTGCTGAACATCATGTAGAGGAAGTTCTCTGCATAGCTCAGCTCATTGCGTGGATAGTTGAACGGCTGACCGATGTTGTACTTGTACGACATCGCGGCGATCGTCGGCATCTTGGCGATCAAGCGAATAGCGCTAATCTCGCGGTCTTCTTCTTTGGTGATGTCCATGTGGTCGTGGTAGAAAGCCGCTAGACCGCCGACAACACCACACAGGATCGACATCGGGTGCGCGTCGCGACGAAACCCTTTAAAGAAGTTGTTGATCTGGTCGTGGACCATGGTGTGATTACGGATGCGCGACTCGAAATCTGCATACTGCTTGTCGTCAGGTAGGTCACCGAACAGCAGGGTGTAGCACATTTCAACGAAATTGGACTCTTTCGCCAGTTGGTCAATGGGATAGCCGCGGTGTAGCAACACGCCCTTGCCACCATCGATGTAGGTAATGGCAGACTGGCAGGAAGAGGTGGCCATGAAGCCTGGGTCGTAGGTAAACAGGCCCTCGGCACCCAGGGCGCGAACGTCGATAACGTCTGGGCCAAGTGAGCCGGAGTACATCGGTAGTTCGATCGTTTTATCTAGACCGTCTACCGTTAATGTTGCTTTCCTGTCAGCCATGCTGGCCTCCTTTCGAGTTCGGGTTGGGACGTAAAGTCGGTGCTGCGCATACCGCGCCGGCGAAAAGGCCTGCCCACTATAGAAGCGTGCGTCATTTTGTCAATTAGCCCTATCGCTAGGTATGCTTGTACAGTGTGTGTTGTCTTGGTTAATAATTGTCCATGGTTGACGTGTCGCTTTGAGCGGAAAATGTTATCTCAGGGATAATACGTTAACCTGCTTACTAACGAGCTTGCTTACCGACACTATAGCGATGCTGCGATGCAAAATCGACTCACAATACGGAGTTTTTTCTTGCACAATGGTCGAGTAAAGCCTTAGTTCGGTTTGTCAGCGGGGGCTAAGCTTCTTATAATCTCTGGCGCACGACCGGTAGGTTGGTGGTCGTGCCAGACTTGGCAACGGCCGAGCCCCTTCCAGTAATCACTGCCCGCTCGGGCTATGCCCGACCTGTCGCAGAGCGGGCCAATAAGAGTGTGTATAAGCCGTGAATAGCAAACGACCCGTAAATTTAGACCTGACGACGATACACTTTCCACTCCCGGCATTGACGTCGATTGCACACCGCATCACCGGTGTCATCCTCTTTGTTGGCCTCATTTTCGCTTTCTGGGCACTCGGTAAATCGCTGTCTTCACCGGCAGGCTTTGATGCCGTTAGTAGTGCCCTGGCCAATAACTTTTTCGCCAAGTTCGTGGCTTGGGGCCTGTTATCGGCGCTGGCGTTTCATTTCGTCGCGGGCATTAAACACCTGCTGATGGATGTAAACATAGGCGTAACGCTCGAGGGCGGTGTGAAAAAAGCGCAAATCACGGTGGTGGTAAGCGCGATTCTGATTATTCTGGCAGGAGTCTGGGTATGGTAACCAACATCACAAGCTTTGGCCGTAGCGGCCTGTCCGACTGGCTGATGCAGCGTTTTTCAGCGGTGGTGCTGGCCATTTACACCGTTTTCATGGTGGCCTATCTGCTGTTCAACCCTGACCTGGATTACTACGCCTGGACGGCGCTGTTCGATCAGACCTGGATGCGGATTTTTTCCCTGCTGGCCTTTATCTCAGTAGCCGCGCACGCCTGGATAGGTCTGTGGACCGTGACGACCGACTATCTTAAATCCACCTTCGTTCGCGTAGGTGCCCAGTCTCTCATCATTCTGGCCATCTTTGTGTACCTGGTGTGGGGCATTCAAATTCTGTGGGGAGCTTGATACATGTCTAACCTACGTAGCCTGACCTTTGACGCCATTATCATCGGTGGCGGTGGCTCTGGCCTGCGCGCTGCTCTAGAGCTTGCGAAATCCGGTAAGAAGACAGCCGTATTGTCGAAAGTATTCCCGACGCGTTCCCACACTGTTTCTGCCCAGGGTGGAATTACCTGTGCTATCGCATCTTCCGACCCCGATGACGACTGGCGTTGGCACATGTATGACACCGTCAAGGGCGGCGACTATATCGCTGACCAGGATGCGTCGGAGTACATGTGTTCTGAGGGTCCGAAAGCGGTCTTTGAGCTTGAGCACATGGGCCTGCCGTTCTCGCGCTTCGATAATGGCCGCATCTATCAGCGCCCGTTCGGTGGTCAGTCGAAAAATTTCGGCGAAGGTGGCCAGGCGGCACGTACCTGCGCCGCGGCCGACCGTACCGGCCATGCGCTGTTGCATACGCTGTACCAGAACAACCTCAAGAACAACACAACGTTCTTGAACGAATGGTACGCGGTGGATCTGGTGAAAAATTCCGAGGGCGACGTCGTCGGTTGTATTGCCATGTGCATCGAAACCGGCGAAGTGGTCCACGTGAAGTCGAAAGCCACCGTACTGGCCACCGGCGGTGCAGGGCGTATCTACGCTTCGACCACCAACGCCCTGATCAACACCGGCGACGGTATCGGTATGGCGCTGCGCG
Organism: Halomonas sp. CSM-2; assembly: GCF_002119345.1. Lineage (NCBI taxonomy): Bacteria > Pseudomonadati > Pseudomonadota > Gammaproteobacteria > Oceanospirillales > Halomonadaceae > Halomonas > Halomonas sp. CSM-2. Next base: position 86,013 of record NZ_NBYR01000002.1, read on the forward strand.
CCGGCTTCCCGATGCAGGACATGGAAATGTGGCAATTCCACCCGACCGGTATTTACGGTGCGGGCACGCTGGTTACCGAAGGCTGTCGTGGTGAAGGTGGTTACCTGATCAACAAGGACGGCGAGCGCTTCATGGAGCGTTACGCGCCAAACGCCAAAGACCTGGCGGGCCGCGACGTCGTCGCGCGTTCCATGGTCATGGAAATCCTCGAAGGTCGTGGCTGTGGCGAGAACGGCGATCACGTCTTCCTGAAGCTTGATCACCTGGGTGAAGAGGTCCTTGGTAAGCGCCTGCCGGGTATCGTTGAGCTGTCCAAAACGTTTGCCCACGTCGATCCGGCGAAAGATCCGATCCCGGTCGTGCCGACCTGCCACTACATGATGGGCGGTATCCCGACCAACATTCATGGCCAGGCGATCACTCAAGACGAAAGCGGCAAAGACCACATCGTTAACGGCTTATACGCCTGCGGCGAAGCGGCGTGTGTATCGGTCCACGGGGCCAACCGTCTGGGCGGCAACTCACTGCTCGACCTGGTGGTCTTCGGCCGTGCTGCAGGCATGTTCATCGAGGGTGCGCTGAACGAAGGTATTGATTACCTGGATGCCTCTGAGTCTGATATTGCCTCGGCCATGAAGCGTATTACCCGCTGGAACGAATCAGAAGGTGGCGAGAGCATCCCCGCGCTGAAGGCGGAGCTTCAAGACATCATGCAGACCTCTTTCGGTGTTTTCCGCGAAGAGAAAAACATGCAGGAAGGTGTCAAGAAACTCGAGGAGCTACGCAGTCGGATTGCGAACGCCCATCTGCCTGACAAATCCAATGCGTTTAACACTGCGCGTGTTGAAGCCCTGGAACTCGATAACCTGATGGAAGTGGCCGAAGCGACGGCGATCGCGGCCCTTGAGCGTAAAGAAAGCCGTGGTGCGCACTCGCGCTACGACTACCCTGACCGTGATGATGTCAACTGGCTGAAGCACTCGCTCTACTTCCCGATGTCCAAAGAACTCAAGAAGCGCGACGTCAACTTCAAGCCGAAAACCGTTGATACGTTCGAACCCAAGGTTCGTACCTACTAATCTCTGCAACGAGAGGGAGTCACTATGTCCAATCTTCAGGTATCCATATACCGCTATAATCCGGAAACCGACTCCGCACCCTATATGCAGGAGTTTCAGGTCGATACCAAGGGTCGCGATGTAATGGTGCTGGATGTTCTTCACATGATGAAAGAACAGGACAGCGGTCTGGCATTTCGCCGTAGCTGCCGCGAAGGGGTGTGCGGCTCAGACGGCATGAACATGAACGGCAAGAATGGTCTGGCCTGCATTACGCCGTTGTCCGAGGTCGTGAAAGGCAACAAGCTGACCTTGCGTCCACTGCCTGGCTTGCCGGTCATCCGCGATATGGTCGTTGATATGGGGCTGTTCTATAAGCAGTACGAGCGTATTCAGCCGTACCTGCAGAACGATACCCCCGCACCGGCGATTGAGCGCCTGCAGTCCCCGGAAGAGCGTGACAAGCTGGACGGCCTTTATGAGTGCATTCTGTGCGCTTGCTGTTCAACCTCGTGCCCATCTTTCTGGTGGAACCCGGATAAATTTGTCGGCCCGGCAGGCCTGCTGCAGTCGTATCGCTTCCTTGCGGATTCGCGCGATACGGCGACCAGCGAGCGCTTGACCGATCTGGAAGATCCGTTTTCCGTGTTCCGCTGCCGCGGCATCATGAACTGTGTGGCGGTGTGCCCGAAAGGGCTGAACCCCACACGGGCGATTGGCAAGATTCGTGAGATGTTGCTGGCAGATGCCACGTAAAATAAGGGGCTTTTATGCATAAAAAGCGGATGCCACTTAAGTTGCGCACAAATGGCACTTAAATCGTGGCGCTTCGCTTGTTATCATAGTGCCTGTCATATGGTGCGGCGACGCGCCGCACCATATGACCAGTCAAGTTTAAAAGCCGGTGCCGTGAGTACCGGCTTTTGAGCATGAACTGATAAGAAATTGAGTTGAAAAGGGTTTCCGGCCGCTGGTCGGTACCGCCGGCAAATGTCCCGCCCCGCCGGCAGGGCAATACCGATGTCGCCGCGGTGACGCGACGATACCGATACCACCCCATCAGTGCAGGGTGACCGAGAAATGCAACAAGGCATAATGGAGTTGATGTGGCGTTCCTCTCACGTTAGTGGTGGCAACGCTCACTACGTGGAAGCGCTTTACGAGCAGTACCTCGCCGATTCTGAATCTGTCCCTGACGAGTGGCGCAACTATTTTGACCAGTTGCCTCGCCCGGAGGGCAGTGCCACCCACGATGTCCCGCTAAGCCCTATTCGTGATCAGTTCTATCAGTTGGGGCGTGAAAATCGTCCTGCCCGGGTAGCTGCCGCTGAAAGTGGCGAAAACAAGAAGCAGGTGAAAGTCCTGCAGCTGATCAACGCTTATCGCTTTCGAGGTCATCAAAAGGCCAATATCGACCCGCTTGGGCTGCGCAATCCCACCCCCGTTCCCGATCTCGACCTCTCTTTCCACCAGCTTTCAAAAGCTGATCTGGACACCGAGTTTCAGACTGGTTCTTTCTTTCTAGGTATCGACAAGGCGCCGTTGCGCGACATTGTCGATGCCCTTGATCGTACCTACTGTCGCTCGATTGGCTGCGAGATCATGCACATTGTCGATACCGAAGAAAAACGCTGGCTGCAGCGGCGTTTCGAATCGGTTCGCAGTGCGCCCAAATTCAGTGATGACGTGCGCAAGCACGTGCTGGAGCGCCTGACGGCGGCCGAAGGCCTGGAAAACTACCTGGCGTCCAAGTATCCGGGTACCAAGCGCTTCGGTCTGGAAGGCGGCGAAGCCTTTGTACCGATGATGGACGAACTTATCCAGCGGGCAGGCGGTTACGGCACTAAAGAAGTCGTCATTGGGATGGCTCACCGCGGTCGCCTCAACCTGCTGGTCAACATTCTGGGTAAAAACCCGGCTGACTTGATCGACGAGTTCGACGGCAAAAAAGTCATCGAGCGCGGTTCAGGCGACGTGAAATATCACCAGGGCTTTAGCTCGAACGTCATGTCACCAGGCGGCGAAGTCCATCTGGCCATGTCGTTCAACCCCTCGCATCTGGAAATCGTCGCGCCCGTTGTCGAAGGCTCGGTACGTGCCCGCCAGGATCGTCGTAATGATGAAGAGGGCAGCAAAGTACTGCCCATCAATGTCCATGGTGATGCGGCCTTTGCGGGTCAGGGCGTGGTCATGGAGACGTTCCAGATGTCCCAGACCCGTGCCTACAAGACCGGCGGCACGGTTCACATCGTGATCAACAACCAGGTGGGCTTTACCACGTCGCACCCGCTGGATTCGCGCTCCACGGAATACTGTACTGATATCGCCAAGATGGTTCAGGCGCCGATTTTTCACGTTAACGGCGACGATGCGGACGCGGTACTCCACGCTACCCAGGTCGCTTTGGACTACCGGCAGGAGTTCAAGAAAGACGTGGTCATCGATCTTGTCTGCTACCGTCGGCGCGGCCACAACGAAGCCGACGAGCCGTCGGGTACCCAGCCGATGATGTACTCGAAGATCAAGGATCATCCTTCTTCGCGCACCTTGTATGCCAAACGTCTGGTCGAGCAGGGCGTATTGTCTGAAGAAGATGCCAAGGCGATGATCGAGACCTACCGCGATGACCTGGTGGCCGGTAACCACGTGGCCAATGCGCTGGTTCAGGAGCCTAACAAGTCGTTGTTCGTCGACTGGACGCCTTACCTTGGCCATGAGTGGACCGGCAATGCCGATACCACCTTCGATATGAAGCGGCTGCAGCAACTGGCGGCGAAAATGTGCGAGATCCCGGATGGGGTTGATGTGCAGCGTCAGGTCGCCAAGATTTACGAAGATCGCCGCAAGATGCAGGCCGGCGGCATGGGGATTAACTGGGGGTTTGGCGAAACGTTGGCCTATGCCACCTTGATCGACCAGGGTCACCCGGTGCGTATTACCGGCCAGGATGTCGGTCGCGGCACTTTCTCCCACCGTCATGCGGTCGTGCACAACCAGAAAGATGGCACCACCTTTGTGCCGTTGCAGAATCTGTCAGACGGTCAGCCGCGCTTTACCATCCACGACTCCATCCTGTCGGAAGAAGCCGTGTTGGCCTTTGAGTACGGTTATTCGACCACGGCCCCCAATGATCTGGTGATTTGGGAAGCCCAGTTCGGTGACTTCTTCAACGGCGCGCAAGTCGTGGTAGATCAGTTCATTTCCTCGGGTGAGACCAAGTGGGGCCGCTTATGCGGTTTAACCATGCTCCTGCCCCATGGTTATGAAGGTCAGGGGCCCGAGCACTCCTCCGCACGTCTGGAGCGTTTCCTGCAGATGTGTGCCGAGCACAATATGCAGGTGTGTGTGCCGACCACCCCCGCGCAGATTTATCACTTGCTGCGTCGTCAGGTGATTCGCCCGTTGCGCAAGCCGCTGGTGGTGATGTCACCAAAATCACTTCTGCGTCACAAGCAGGCGGTTTCCAGCCTCGAAGACCTGGCCCATGGCAAGTTCCATATGGTACTGGCCGACCAGGCCGAGCTGACGGCTGAGAAGGTGAAGCGTGTGATCCTGTGTGCGGGCAAGGTTTACTATGATCTTGTGAATTGGCGTGCAGAGAACGAGCGTCACGATACGGCGATCCTGCGCCTTGAGCAGCTCTACCCCTTCCCTAAAGAAGAGCTTCTTGAAGCCCTTCAGGCATATACCCAGTTGGAAGATATTGTCTGGTGCCAGGAAGAGCCGTTGAACCAGGGTGCCTGGTATTCCAGTCAGCACCATATGCGTTCCGTGGCCGACATGCTGAAAGATGGCCTGGGACGTGATCTGAAATTCGCAGGACGCCCGGCCTCTGCTGCTCCGGCAGCGGGTTATATGTCCGTCCATACTGAACAGCAGCGCCAGCTGGTGGAAGACGCGTTTAATCTTTAAGCGCCCACCGGATTTAGAGAACACATAAGGGAAACGACATGGCTACCGAGATCAAAGCGCCAACCTTTCCGGAATCTGTTGCCGAAGGCACTGTTGCCGCTTGGCATAAGAAGCCGGGTGACAGCGTTGAGCGTGACGAGCTGATTGTTGAGATTGAAACCGACAAAGTGGTGCTTGAAGTCGTCGCACCGGAAGCGGGTACCCTGACCGACGTGATGGCTGACGAAGGCGATACCGTCGAGTCCGAGCAGGTGCTGGGCAAAATCGGTGAAGGCGAAGCCTCTGGCGACAGTGGCCAGAAAGAAGCGAAATCGTCTGGCGATGAAAGCGCTGAAAAGTCGGCAGAAAAATCTGACGACGAGCAAGAAGCCAAGAAAGCCGACGGCAATAGCGGTGGTGGCAAGCAGCATGAGGTGAAAGCGCCTAGCTTCCCGGAGTCGGTCCAGGAAGGTACGGTTGCGACCTGGCACAAGAAAGTCGGCGAAGCGGTCAAGCGCGATGAAGTGCTGGCGGATATCGAAACCGACAAGGTTGTGCTTGAAGTTGTTGCCCCGGCCGATGGTGCCCTGTCCGAGATCAAGGCCGAAGAAGGCAGCCAGGTTGAATCAGAAGCGGTACTGGCAACCTTCACCGAAGGGGCCGGTGGCGAAGGCAGCGGCGGCGATGATGCCAAGCCAGCCAAGGCCGAAAGCAGCGGTGACGATGGCGCCGATGAAAAAGTCGGCGACAAGATCCTCGCACCTGCCGCACGCAAGATGGTCGCGGAGCACGACCTGGACGTTGCCAAGATCGAAGGCACCGGGAAGGGCGGACGCATTCTGAAAGAGGATGTGCAGAAAGCCGTTAAATCAGGCTCGGCCAAGAAAACGTCCGGCGGCGCTGCAGCGCCTAAAGGTGCTGCGGCAGCCGCCACTGCCCCCGCGGTAGAAGGTGAGCGCCCAGAAAAACGCGTGCCGATGAGCCGTCTGCGTCAAACCATCGCCAAGCGCCTGGTTGAGGCTCAGCAAACGGCTGCCATGCTGACCACTTACAACGAAGTGGACATGACAGCCGTGATGGAATTACGTGCTCAGTACAAGGACACCTTCCTCAAAGCACACGATACCAAGCTTGGCTTCATGGGCTTCTTCGTCAAGGCGGCTTCCGAAGCGCTCAAGCGCTTCCCGGACGTCAACGCCTCCATCGATGGTACCGACATCGTCTATCACGGCTACCAGGATATCGGCGTTGCCGTTTCGACTCCTCGCGGCCTGGTCGTTCCGGTGTTGCGCGATACCGACAGCATGAAAATCGCTGATGTCGAGAAGACAATCGTCGACTTCGGTAAGCGTGCCCGTGACGGTAAGCTCGGCATCGATGAAATGCAGGGCGGTACCTTTACGATCACCAACGGCGGTATCTTCGGCTCGCTGATGTCGACCCCGATTATCAATCCGCCGCAAACCGCCATCCTGGGGATGCACAAGATTCAGGAACGCCCCATGGCGGTCAATGGCAAGGTCGAGATTCGCCCGATGATGTACCTGGCGGTTTCCTATGATCACCGCATGATTGACGGCAAAGATGCCGTGCAATTCCTGGTGACCATGAAAGAGCTGCTGGAAGATCCCGCACGCCTGTTGCTGGACGTGTAAGGGTCATAACGACCTGTCACATACTCACGTTCAATTGCACCCTGCCTTCTGCCCCAAAAGGGAGGAGGCACCCAAGCTAAAGGAGCCAACATGGCTGACAAGTTTGATGTGATCGTTATTGGTGCCGGCCCCGGTGGTTATGTAGCGGCCATCCGTGCGGCGCAACTCGGGCTGAAAACCGCCTGTGTCGAAAAATGGATCGGCAAGGAAGGTAACGTCGTGCACGGCGGTACCTGCCTGAACGTCGGCTGTATCCCGTCCAAGGCGCTGCTCGAAGCATCGCACAAGTTCGTTGAAGCGAAAGACGATTTCGGCGACCTGGGTATCCAGGCCGGTGACGTCAGCATGGACGTCAAAAAGATGATGGCCCGCAAGGACAAGATTGTTAAGAACTTGACCGGCGGCATCTCGGGTCTGTTCAAGGCCAACGGCGTCACCGCCATTGACGGCACTGGTAAAGTCATTTCCGGCAAACAAGTGGAAGTGACCGATAAGGACGGCAAGGCCACCACCTACGACGCCGATAATATCGTCGTGGCGGCGGGCTCGGTGCCGGTGGAAATTCCCCCGACGCCGCTGACCGAAGGGCTGATTGTCGATTCCACCGGCGCGCTTGAGTTCACTGAAACGCCGAAGCGTCTGGGCGTGATTGGTGCCGGCATTATCGGCCTGGAGCTGGGCAGCGTGTGGAATCGCCTGGGCTCCGACGTCACCGTACTGGAAGCCATGGATTCCTTCCTGCCCATGGTCGACGGTGCCATCAGCAAAGAGACCCAGAAGCTGCTCAAGAAGCAGGGCCTGGACATCAAGCTGGGTGCTCGCGTGACCGGGTCGGAAACCAATGGCGACGAAGTTACCGTCAAGTACACCGACGCCGACGGCGAACAGGAAATGACCTTCGACAAGCTGATTGTCAGCGTGGGTCGTCGTCCTTACACCAAAGGCGTGATTGCCGATGGGGTGAGCATCGAGCTTGACGAGCGTGGTTTCATCTTCGTTGACGATCAGTGCCGCACCAATGTTCCGGGCGTTTACGCCATCGGTGACTGCGTTCGCGGCCCGATGCTGGCGCACAAGGCTTCTGAAGAAGGCATCATGGTGGCGGATATCATCGCCGGTCATAAGGCCGAGATGAACTATGACGCCATTCCCAACGTGATCTACACCTTCCCGGAAGTCGCTTGGGTAGGGATTACCGAAGAAGAAGCCAAGGCGAAAGGTATCGAGGTCAAAACCGGTAGCTTCCCCTTCGCGGCCAGTGGCCGTGCGATGGCCAACAACGCCACCGAAGGCAATGCCAAGATCATCGCGGATGCGGAAACCGACCGTATTCTGGGCATGCACATCGTTGGCCAGCACGCCGGTGAGATGATTGCTCAAGGCGTGATTGCCATGGAATTCGGTTCCAGTGCCGAAGACCTGGCGCTGACGTGCTACGCTCACCCGACCATGTCGGAAGCGGTGCATGAAGCGGCGCTCGCGGTTGAAGGCCACGCGATCCATATGGCCAACCGCAAAAAGCGTAAGTAAATTACGCCGTAACAAAAAAGCGCCACCCCAGGGTGGCGCAACGCTTTCGGCCATGTCTTTTCGACGCGGTTTGAAAAACAGAGATCGAAAGCACGGGGATGACAGTTCTTTCAAGGAAACTGATCATCGTTCGAGTCACATGCAACCAATGGCATGAATCGATGAACCTTCACGAGTATCAAGGCAAACAGCTGTTTGCCGATTATGGTCTACCCGTGTCCAAGAGCTTTGCTGTGGACACTCCCGAAGAAGCTGAAGACGCATGTAAAAAGATCGGCGGCGACATGTGGGTGGTCAAAGCCCAGGTGCACGCAGGTGGTCGTGGTAAAGCGGGCGGCGTAAAGCTGATTAAAGACCCGGCTGATGCCAAGGCGTTTGCCGAGCAGTGGCTGGGCAAAAACCTGGTGACCTTCCAGACCGACGAGCACGGCCAGCCAGTTTCCAAGATTCTGATCGAAACCTGCACTGATATCGCCGACGAGCTGTATCTGGGTGCCGTTGTCGATCGTACGACCCGCCGCGTGGTCTTCATGGCCTCTACCGAAGGCGGCGTAGAGATCGAGAAAGTCGCCGAAGAAACGCCCGAAAAGATTCTCAGAGCCGAGATCGACCCGCTGGTCGGCGCACAGCCTTACCAGGCGCGTGAACTGGCCTTTGCACTGGGTCTTTCCGGCGACCAGATCAAGCAGTTCACCAAGATTTTCCTGGGGCTGTCCAAGCTGTTCCATGAGAAAGACCTGGCGCTGCTTGAAATTAACCCGTTGGTCATCACCGACCAGGGCAACTTGCACTGCCTCGACGCCAAGCTTGGCCTCGACAGCAACGCGCTTTACCGTCACCCGGATCTGCAGGCAATGCGCGATCCGTCTCAGGAAGACGAGCGTGAAGCTGAAGCGGCTGCATGGGAGCTCAACTATGTGGCGCTGGATGGCAACATCGGCTGCATGGTCAACGGCGCTGGTCTGGCCATGGGCACCATGGATATCGTCAACCTGAACGGCGGCAAGCCGGCCAACTTCCTCGATGTTGGCGGCGGTGCCACCAAAGAGCGCGTTGCAGAAGCCTTCAAACTGATTCTGTCTGATGACTCCGTCAAGGCCGTACTGGTGAACATCTTCGGCGGCATCGTCCGTTGCGACATGATCGCTGAAGGCATCATCGGTGCCGTTGAGCAGGTGGGTGTCAACGTCCCGGTCGTGGTGCGTCTGGAAGGTAACAACGCCGAGCTAGGCACCGAGAAACTCGCGTCTAGCGGTCTCAACATTATCGCGGCTACCAGTCTGACCGACGCGGCTCAGCAGGTCGTTAAAGCGGCGGAGGGCAAGTAATGAGCATCCTGATCGACAAGAACACCAAGGTCATCTGCCAGGGCTTTACCGGTGGCCAGGGTACGTTCCACTCCGAGCAGGCGATTGCCTACGGTACCCAGATGGTCGGCGGCGTAACGCCGGGCAAAGGCGGCCAGGAGCACCTGGGTCTGCCTGTTTTCAACACCGTGAAAGAAGCGGTAGCGAAAACCGGCGCCGAAGCCAGCGTGATCTATGTACCGGCACCGTTCTGCAAAGATTCAATCCTTGAAGCGGCCAATGCCGGTATCAAGCTGATTGTGTGCATCACGGAAGGCATTGCCACGCTTGACATGCTCGAAGCCAAGGTGAAGTGTGACGAGCTGGGCGTTCGCCTGATCGGACCGAACTGCCCGGGCGTTATTACGCCGGGCGAGTGCAAGATCGGTATCATGCCGGGTCACATTCACCAGCCTGGCCGTGTTGGCATCGTATCGCGCTCGGGTACCTTGACCTACGAAGCGGTCAAGCAGACCACCGATCATGGCTTTGGTCAGTCCAGCTGTGTCGGCATCGGTGGTGACCCGATCCCGGGCTCCAACTTCATCGACATCCTTGAGATGTTCGAGAAAGACCCGAAAACCGAAGCCATCGTCATGATCGGCGAAATCGGCGGCACGGCGGAAGAAGAAGCAGCGGCTTACATCAAAGCCAACGTTTCCAAGCCTGTCGTGGCCTACATTGCCGGTGTGACAGCACCTCCCGGCAAGCGTATGGGCCATGCGGGCGCGATCATCTCTGGCGGTAAAGGCACCGCTGACGAGAAGTTCTCTGCCCTTGAAGACGCCGGTGTTAAAACCGTCCGCTCCCTGGCGGAAATCGGCGACGCGCTGAAAGCAGTGACTGGCTGGTAAACGGTTACGTCGTCTGGTGTGTACAATACGCGCCTGATATGAAAAAAGAGCACCTACGGGTGCTCTTTTTTTGTCTCTGGGAGGTAGCCATCGATTGAGGCGTTACGCCTGAACAAGCGAAATCCGTAGCTGAGAAAAAACGGCGCGCCAGCGGCCAGATAAAGATGGTAGCTGACCAGTCGCCAGATCAGTACCGCAGCGGCGGCCTGTTCAGCGGCCATCAATGGCAGCAGCAGCGAGCCCACGCCGACTTCCGCGGCGCCGGCACCGCCGGGCAAAAAGCTCAGCTGGCTGGCCGCCATGGCCAGCATTTGGGTCAGAAAGGTCCATACCCAATCGATGTTGCCACCGACGCCCAGCACGGCCAGGTAAAGCAGGCTGTAGCGCATCAGCCAGTGCGCGGTGGTCAGCGCCATCATCGCAAGCAGGGTGGTCCGCGGCAACGCCAGGGTTACCTTCAGCGCCTGACGAAACCCCAAAAAGCCTCGCGCAAGCCGTCGCCGCCGGTAACGGCTGAGCCAGGTGAGCCTGAAGCGCTGCGCGCGCAATAAGCGTGGCAGATGGTAGATCAGCAGGCAGACCAGCGTGGCGACGATCACCAGCCCCGCCAAAGCTGATTGGACCAGCACCTGGTGCGGCCAGTGCACATCACCAATCAACGACCACAGCACCAGCCCGCCGAGCATGCTGAGAAAAAACAGCATGTCGCAGCCCTGGTCAATCAGAAACACGGCACTGCCTTTGGAAGGCGGCAGCCCGCGCTGGGCCAATAGCACCAGCAGCGTGGCGGCACCGCCGCTGCCGCCTGGCGTGGCGCACAGGGCGAATTTGGAGGCCAGCTCAATACCCAGGGCACCACGCTGGCCGAGCGCGCCTGCCCGGCCGCCCAACATCAAACGCAGCCGCGCGGCGTTCAGGTTCCAGCATAGCGCGGCGAGCGTCAGCATCAGCAGCAGGATGCCGAGCGGGAACTGTCCGACTCGCTGCCAGGCGTCGCTGCCGCCGATCCAGGTGGTCAGCAACAGCGGTAACCCCAGGGCCAGAACGATCATTGCGATAGGCAGCGACCGCCAGCGACGTCCGCTGCCGGGTTTAGCGAGGTTGGGGGAGCGCATGGGGCAGGGCGATGTCGGTAAGGCTTTCATAGTGCGCCAGCAGGGCATGCATCACGCTATCCCAGTTGAAATGACGTTCCACATGGCGGCGCGCATAACGGCCGCTGGCGGCAATGTCGTTACTGAACAGCGCTTCGCAGGCATCGGCCATGGCGGCCGGGTCCAGCGGGCGGCACAGAATGCCCGCGCCGAGGGGAACGTTCTCGGCCAGTGCCCCGGCCCTGGCGGCCACTACCGGAATGCCGCTGGCCATGGCTTCCTGGGCGATCAGGCCAAAGGTTTCCCGCGTACCGGCATGCACCAGGGCGTCGCTGCTGGCCAGTGCCTTGGCGACCTCGTGCGCGCCGCAACAGCGGTCCACCACGGTGACGTTGCTGGGGACCTGGTGGGGCATCCCCGGGCCCATCAGCAGCAGGTGATAGCCGCCGCCCAGCTTGCGCATGGTGGCCAGCAGTACATCGATATTCTTTTCCCGGGAATAACGGCCGACGAAAACCAGCAGCTTTTTATGCGGGGGGATGCCCATGTTGGCGCGAAACTCAGCATCGTAATGAGTGGGATGAAAGTGGTTGAGGTCGACGCCCAGCGGCTGAACACGCACCTGCTCGACGCCCCAATCCCGCAAACGGTCCGCCATGGCCTGGCAGGGCGCCAGCACACTGTCAAACTGGCGGTAGAGGGTCGTCACATAGCGGATCAAGCGACGACTAACCTGCTGCCCGAAACGGTCGCCCATCAAGCGTGGCAAGTCCGAGTGATAAAACCCGACCACGGGAATGCCCAGCCGTTGTCCGGCTTCAAGGGCTGCCCAGGCCGTCACATAAGGGTCACCGGCCTCGATGAGGTCAGGCTGTAAGCCGATCAGCGCATCGCGCCACGGGCGGGTGCGTAGAGGAAAGCGGTAACCTTGCCCAAGGGGTAAGCGAAAGGCGGGTAACGTATGCTGATCACCGAGGCTGTCCCGCTCGGCACCGGGTACCAGCAAGCTGGTGCGCACGCCGGGGTAGCGGGAAAAGACGCGATGTTTGGCCTGTAGATAGGTACGCACGCCGCCGCTGGCCGGCGCATGGAACATGGTCACATCGGCGATGTGCAAGGTAACCTCCGAGCCACATGAGTGTCATGAATTACCTTAACCAATCAATAAGTCAGTTCGGCGACAGGGCGATGACTGAAATGCACATAAAAAAGCCACGCTCTCGTCAATCGAGACCGTGGCTTAACGTCAGCTCAATGAGCACGCTTATCAAGCAGCGGGTTTTGCCACCAGCGAGCGGGTTTCTTCACGGGCTTCGGTGAGCACGACGCGAAGGCTGTCGCCGAGCTTGTAGCGCTCTTCACCTTCGATCTGGATGCGGCCCTCTTTATCGTCGATGACCACCTTGCTGCGGTCGCTGTGCATCAAGGGGGCGGGGATAAAGGCGGTGGCGCCGTTTTCGACCAGGCGAACGCGCATGCCGCCACGGTTGATTGCCATGATCTCGGCGTCAAAGGTGTCCTGGTTTTGCGCTGCCGGTGTCAGGTAGCGCACATAGAGCCAGTCTTTGACGTCGCGCTCGGCCATGCGATTCAGACGGCGGCGCTCGGTCAACTGCTCGGTGAGCTGCTGACTGGCTTCGGCCGGAGCCTGTTCACCCTTCAGCACGCGCTTGATCAAGCGATGGTTGACCATATCGCCGTACTTACGAATCGGCGAGGTCCAGGTGGCGTAGGCGGCAAGGCCCAAGCCAAAGTGCGGGCCGGGTTGGGCCGACATGCTGGTAAAGCCCTGGAAGCGGCGCAGGCGGGCATCCAGCCAGGCGTCGTCGCGGCTTTCCAGCGCGCGCTTGAGGTCTTTGTAGTGGGCAAGCTCGGTTAACGCCTGCTGATCCACCTCAATTTCCTGACCCGCCAGGAACTCCTGCGCGGCTTCGGCTTTCTCGGGCTCAAAGGCGCGGTGCACGTTGAAGATGCCGTGGCCGATGTGCTGGGCGAGGAAATCGGCGCAACAGGCGTTGGCGGCAATCATCGACTCTTCGATCATGCGGTTGGCAATCCGCCGATCCTCGGTGCGAATCCCCAGAACATTCCCCGCATCGTCCAGGTCAAAGACATAGTCGGGACGATCCTTGAAGACCAGGGCATGCTCGTTACGCCAGGCGGTACGCGCTTCGGTTAAATCGCGCAGCGCGGTCAGCTGTTCGGCAATGTTATCCGCTGGTGCCCAGTCACCCTGGCCGTCGATCCAGTCAGACACATGGTCGTAAGCCAGTTTGGCGTGGGATTTAACAGTGGCGGCAAAAAAGCGGTAATTGCCCAGGCTACCGTCGGCATTGATATCCAGCGTGCAGGCCAGTGCCGGGCGTTCTTGGTCCTCCCACAGCGAGCACAGCTCATCCGACAACTTCTCTGGCAGCATGGTGACGTTCTGGCCGGGCAAATACACCGTAAAGGCGCGGGTGCGCGCTTCGAGATCGGCGGCGTGGCCTTCTTCCACATAGGCGGTAGGGTCGGCGATGGCGACGCTCATCTGCCAGCCGCCTTCGGCGCGCGGCGTGACGTGCAGCGCGTCATCCATATCGCGGGTTTTTTCACCGTCGATGGTAAAGAAGGGCTGTGCCGTCAGGTCTTCACGGGCGAGGCCTTCATCGTGCAGTGGCCAGTCGTCGCCCGCATTGGGAGATGCCTGTTCAAGGGCATGACGGGCAAGCGTGACACGCCATGGCACGGCGGGGTCGTCGGATTTGGCTACCAGCTCGTCAATCTGGCTGAAAAAACCGCGATCATTTTCTTTCAGCGGGTGACGCACCAGGCGGGCGACGACCCAATCACCATCCGCAATGGTCGACTCATCCAGGCTGTTCTTGATGCGCGCTTTAAGCACGTTACGGATCGAGGGATGATCCGGCACGACGGCAAGGCGGTCTTCGCGCTTTTGCACACGAGCAACAAAACGGTCGAGCCCCGCTTCAATCAGCTTCTCGGGCTCAAGGGATTTTTTATCGCCGTTTTCATGGATGACGCCCTCGACACGGTCGCCGTGCAGCACCTGTTTCATGGCGGGGGGCGGCACGAAATAGGATTCACCGTCGTCGGTTTCAAGAAACCCGAAGCCTTTCTCGGTAGCTTTGATCACCCCTTCGGCACGTGGGGTGGTATCGCGAATCTGTTGCTTGAGCGAGGCAAGCACGGAATTGTTTTGCAGCATGAGGTCAATCAGTTGGCGAAGGATAGGGTGCCACTATACGGATTACCGCGGGCCGCGCCAATTGTCGTTGCCGTTGGTCGATTTGGAAGACGACAAGTCAACTACTTACATGCAGTTTGCCGAATCGGGTAAGCTATTGGTTCATCACTCGGGAGCGCGCTATGACACCACGGCTAATTGTTTCGGATCTGGATGGAACCCTGCTGGGGAGTGATCATCGGCTGCACGATGAGACGGTTGACGTACTTCGCCAGTTGCATGGTCAGGGGCATCACGTCGCGCTGGCGTCGGGCCGTCATTATCACGATATGCGGGTGTTCCGTGATCAACTGGCGATTCCGGCGCACTTGATCAGTACCAACGGCGCTTATGTGCACGACCCGCAGGATACCTTGCTCGCCGCCAACCATGTTGCCCCGGAACACGCACAGACACTGATCGATCTTCCGCGCCCGCCCCAGGTACGGCTTAATCTTTACCGTGAAAGCGGCTGGCATATCGATGCTGAGGCCCCGCACTTACTGTCACTTCATGCGTCTACCGGCTTTCGTTATGACGTCGTACCGCCCGCGCAGATGGACACGAACGGTGTCGGCAAAGTGCTTTATCTGGGCGACCCAGCCGCGTTGAAACGGCTGGAGGCCCAGGCGCAGGAAGCTCATGGTGACGCGCTGCATATTACCTACTCGACAGTCGATTCGCTGGAAATCATGGCCCGCGGCGTCAACAAAGGGGTCGCGCTATCATCACTGCTGGAACGGTTGGGGTTAACGGTCGCCGACTGCCTCGCCTTTGGCGATAACCTCAACGATACCGAAATGCTGGATCTGGCGGGTGAAGCCCAGGTGATGGCCAACGCCCATCCGGCGTTGTCTGATCGCGTCACCGGCGCTAAACGTATTGGTCATCATGGTGAGGCGGCGGTTGCCCAGTGGTTACGCGAGCGCTTTGCGCTGTAACAGGCTACCACCTTAGTCGAGGCAGCCTTGTCACCTGCGCTTGGCTCGCCCATGATCATCTTCCCTTATAATAATGGCGTGGGATCAGCCTGCCTCGATGACAACCGCTACCATGACATCGTCCACCCCGACCAAGCCCGCCACGCTGTTCGTGGTCGACGACGACCCGGAAATATGTGAACTGCTGGCAGATTATCTGGGTCGTCATGGCTATCATGTGCTTACCGCCCAGGATGCCGATGCGTTGAGAACCCTTATGCAACAGACGTCGGCAGATCTACTGATCGTCGATCTGATGCTGCCGGGGGACGATGGCTTTTCGATCTGCCGTGAAGTGCGACGGCAAAGCGACGTGCCGATTATCATGCTCACCGCCAGTGCCGATGAAACCGACCGCATTCTGGGCCTGGAGTTGGGCGCCGATGACTATCTTGGCAAGCCGTTCAACCCGCGCGAACTGCTGGCGCGCATCAAGGCGGTCATGCGTAGAACCCGACCCGCTCAACTCGCATCCAGCGCTGATCAGGCGCGCTGCGTGAGCTTCGGCGGCTGGCAGCTGGATCGGATGACCCGGGAACTGATCGACCAGCAGGGCGAACGTACAGCGTTGTCCGGGGCCGATTTTCAACTGCTTCAGGTCTTCCTGGAGCGCCCCGCCACGGTACTGTCCCGCGACGATCTCTATGCGCTCACCCGTGGCCGCGACGCCCCGCCGCTGGACCGCTCGATCGATGTACACGTCTGCCGACTTCGCCAGCGACTGGGCGAAGACGCCCAGCATTCGCAACTGATCCGCACCGTCCGGGGAGCGGGTTACATATTAACCGCCCGTGTTGACGCGCTGACGTGACCCCTTTGCGCTGGCTAGCCCTCAAGCGGCGTGTCGCGCGCTGGTTGCCGACCACGTTACGCGGTCGCTTCGTGATTATCATGCTGGCCGGGGTGTTGGTCGCTCAGGTGGCAAGCTATGCGATCTGGACGTCTCAAGTGCGTTCCAGTCAGTTGCGACAGCTGGATGAGCTGTCGACCAATATGGCGTTCAGTATCGCATCCACGATGCAGTATTTTCGTTCATTGCCCTATGAGTATCGACACATCGTGCTCGACCAGTTGCGCAACATGGGCGGCACGCGATTTTTTGTCAGCATCAACGAGCGGCGCTTGACCATCGAGGATATTGGCTCGGGCCCGGAGAAGCGGGTGGTGGTGGATAACGTGCGCAATATTCTCACCGAGCAGCTCAATATCGACGATGTGGTGGTGGAGTTCTCCCGGCCCGAGACGCTTCGCGTCTTGAATAACGAAGTGTTACTCAAGGACTTGCCGCCGCGATGGGGCCAGCATAGCCTGCTGATGGAGCCACTTTCGCCCCCGATTCTGGTGGTCCAACTGGAGCTGGCTCCGGACACCTGGCTTTACGTGGCCACGCTGCTGGGGGTGCCGGATATTTTCACCGGCTATCGCTGGCTTTCCGAAGAGCGCGTACTGGTCGGGCTACTGGTGCTGCTCAGCGTGATAGCCCTGTCATTGATGGGGATTCGTAGTGCGACCCGCCCCCTGGCTCGGCTCTCCAGAGCGGCACTGCAGCTTGGCGACGACCTGGATATGCCGCCGCTCAAGGAGAGTGGGCCCAAAGAGGTCGCCGCCACCGCGGTGGCATTCAACCGGATGCAACAGCGTATTCGGGAGCAGATCGAGGAACGCGAACGGTTGTTTTCGGCGATCTCTCATGATCTGAAAACGCCGCTGACGCGCCTGCGTCTGCGCGCCGAAATGCTGGAGGATGAGGTTCAGCGGGAGCGCTTTTGTGCGGCCCTGGACGAACTCGATAGCCTGGTCAAGGGCGCACTGGCGTCGGTAAAAGGCCTGGATCTGCACGAAACGCCAGAGCCGGTGGACCTTGCGTCACTCATAGACGATATCGCCGGGGAACTTCGACTTCAGGGCGGCTACGTAACGGTCCAGGGCAAGGCCGCACCACTCATGGTCAAGCCGATGGCCTTCAAGCGCTGTCTGGCGAATCTGCTGGAAAATGCCGTCTTCTATGGTCACCACGCGGATGTATCGCTGGCGGACCAGGCGGGCGTCGTGACGATCCAGATTCGCGACCACGGCCCTGGCATTCCGGACGACCAGTTTTCCCGTGTGTTCTCGCCGTTTGTTCGCCTGGAGCCGTCGCGCAGCCGCCATACCGGGGGCAGTGGGCTCGGCCTGGGTATTGCCCGCCACATCGCCCGTGCCCACGGCGGCGATATCCAACTGGCGAATCATCCAGAGGGCGGTCTGTGCGTCACCCTGACCGTGCCGCACCATGAAACTATTACGGATTTGTAATAAACCTTAAACACTATGCAGGACTCGGTAACGCCCATGGGAGCGTATATACAGTACGCTGTTGGATGTCATTGACGATACACAACAACAACAGCAGGAGTTACCCATGCCCATGTTGAAGAAAACCGCGTTGAACAAAACTTCCCTTGTCCTTGCCACCACGCTCGCTGGCCTCACCATGACCGGCCAGGCTCAGGCCAATGAGGTAGAAGTACTGCACTGGTGGACCTCCGGTGGTGAAGCGCGGGCGGCTAACGTGCTCAAAGATCTGATGGAGGCTGAAGGTTACGGATGGAAAGATTTTGCCGTTGCCGGTGGTGGGGGTGAAACGGCCATGACGGTGCTCAAGTCGCGTGCCATGTCGGGCAACCCGCCCTCGGCGGCACAGATCAAGGGACCCGAGATTCAAGAGTGGGGCGAGCTTGGCTTGCTCGGCAGCCTGAATGATGTCGCTGAGGCGGAAGATTGGGATGCGTTATTGCCCGATGTTGTTGCCGACATCATGCAGTACGACGGCGAGTACGTGGCAGTGCCGGCCAACGTTCACCGGGTCAACTGGCTATGGGCCAACCCGGAGGTACTGGATGACGCTGGCGTTGAAATGCCCACTACCCTTGATGAGCTGTTTGACGCAGGCGAGGCCATTCGCGATGCGGGCTATATTCCGCTAGCGCATGGTGGTCAGGCGTGGCAGGACGCCACCATCTTTGAAAGCGTTGTGATCGGCAGTCAGGGGGGCGAATTTTATCAGCGCGCGTTAGTCGATCTTGACCCCGAGGCCCTGGGCGGCGATCAGATGGTTGATGCACTGGAGGACTTCAAGCGGTTGCGCACACTGATGGATGACGGCATGTCCGGGCGCGACTGGAATATCGCCACCGGGATGGTGATCGACGGTGAGGCCGCCATGCAGATGATGGGCGACTGGGCCAAAGGCGAGTTTACTGCCCGAGGTCTGACAGCAGGGGAGGACTACCTGTGCGCCCCGGCACCGGGAACCGAGGATGTCTTTGCTTTCAATATCGACAGCCTGGCCATGTTCCGGGTCAGCGATGACGACGAGCGGGAAGCCCAGCAGGCGCTGGCCCGTCTGGTACTCGAGCCCACCTTCCAGGAAGCCTTCAATCTGGCCAAGGGCTCGATTCCCGCACGGCCCGATCTGGACATGAGCGAGTTTGACAGCTGTGCACAGCAGTCGCTCAGCGATTTCCAGCGCACCGCTGAAGAGGGCGGGCTGGTGCCGAGCATGGCGCACGGTATGGCCGTACGTGCTGATATCCAGGGGGCTATCTTCGACGTGGTGACCAACTACTTCAACGACGACGACATGCAAGCCGAAGAAGCCGCGGAGCGGCTGGTCAACGCGGCTGAAGCAGCCTCGTTCTAACGTTCATTCGCAACCTGTATAGGCGCTGACCGGCACCGCCGTGCTGGCGGCGCCATCGCTTCCTGGCGAGGACGTTTCCCCATGAAAAACACTTCTACGGCGCGTGTCGGGCATCCTGCTCCGCGTGCCTCGACCTCGAGTGGGTTGCAGGCGTGGTTACCACGCCTGGTGTTTGCCCCCTCGGTGGCCATTTCGCTGTTCTTTGTTTACGGCTTCATGCTGTGGACCTTTATTCTGTCGCTGACCAGCTCACGCATGCTGCCCAGCTACGACTTTGTCGGCTTTGGTCAGTATGCGCGCTTGATGCAAAACGATCGCTGGTGGGTGGCATCCACCAACCTGATGATTTTCGGCTCGCTGTTCGTGGTGATTTGCCTGGTGATTGGCGTACTGCTGGCGATGCTGCTCGACCAGAAAATCCGCCAGGAAGGCGCATTGCGCACGATTTACCTCTACCCCATGGCGCTATCTTTTATCGTCACCGGGGTCGTCTGGAAGTGGTTGCTGAACCCCAGTCTGGGGATTCAGGCCATGGTCCGCAGTTGGGGCTTCGAGTCATTCCGCTTTGACTGGCTGGTCGATTCGGACATGGTGATTTACACCCTGGTGATTGCCGCCGTATGGCAGGCGTCAGGGTTTGTCATGGCGCTGTTTCTGGCCGGATTGAGGGGCATTGACGACAGCATCATCAAGGCCGCCCAGTTGGATGGTGCCAGCCTGCCGCGTGTTTACTGGCGGGTGGTAATGCCCTGCCTGCGCCCCGTGGTGTTCAGCGCGGTGATGATCCTGGCGCACATTGCCATCAAGAGTTTCGACCTGGTGGTTGCCTTGACAGGCGGTGGACCCGGTTATGCATCCGACCTGCCCGCCACCTTCATGTACGCCCATGCGTTTAACCGCGCGCAGATTGGCCTGGGCTCGGCGAGCGCAATGCTAATGCTGGGCGGTGTGCTGGCCATTCTGATTCCGTATCTGTATTCCGAATTGAGGAGCCGTCGGCATGGCTAATGTGATTCGTCGTCAAACGCTAGCCGCGCGCGTCAGTCGACTGGCGGTATACAGCGTGCTGATCCTCGCGGCCCTGTTCTATCTCCTGCCGCTGGCGGTGATGTTGATGACCTCGGTGAAACCGCTCAGTGAAATCAGCGCCGGCACGCTGCTGACACTGCCGCAAAACCCGACGCTGGCGCCATGGACCAAAGCCTGGGGCGAGGCCTGTACCGGCATGCGCTGTGATGGGGTTGGCGGCTACTTCTGGAATTCCTTCGCGATTGTGATTCCCGCCGTGCTGATCTCCACAACGATTGGTGCACTGAACGGCTACGCGCTGACCAAATGGCGCTTCAAAGGCTCGGAACTGGTTTTTGCGCTGATGCTGTTTGGCTGTTTCATTCCGTTTCAGGTGGTGTTGCTGCCCATGGCGCAAACCCTGGGGTGGCTGGGTATTTCAAGCTCCCGTGCGGGGTTGGTTCTGGTGCACGTGGTGTTCGGGATTGCCTTTACGACGCTGTTTTTCCGCAACTTTTATGTCGGCATTCCCAATGAACTGGTATCAGCGGCAAAGCTGGATGGCGCGGGGTTCTTCCGTATTTTCTGGCGTATCCTTCTGCCCGTCTCGACACCGATCATCGTGGTATCGGTGATCTGGCAGTTTACCCAGATATGGAACGACTTTCTGTTCGGGGTGGCGTTCTCGGCCCACAACACCCAGCCCGTCACCGTGGCGCTCAATAACCTGGTCAATACCTCCACCGGCGTGCGCGAATACAACGTGGATATGGCAGCCGCGATGATCGCTGCGCTGCCCACCTTGGTGGTCTACGTGCTGGCAGGAAAATACTTCGTGCGTGGGCTGACGGCGGGCTCGGTTAAAGGCTAATAACAAATAGGATTTTCATTATGGCAGCGTTAGAAATCCACAATGTGCGCAAAGAGTTTGGCGCAGAGCGGGTCCTTAAAGATGTCAGCATCTCGATTGATTCCGGCGAGTTTCTGATATTGGTGGGCCCGTCTGGCTGCGGCAAGTCGACGTTAATGAACACCATTGCCGGGCTCGAACCGGTCACCAGCGGCAATATTTATATCGATGGCGAAGACGTCACCTGGCGTCCCCCGTCTGATCGGGATATTGCCATGGTGTTCCAGTCCTATGCCCTCTACCCGAGCATGACGGTGCGTCAGAACATCAGCTTCGGGCTTGAAATGCGCAAGGTGCCAAAGCCAGAGCGTGAGGCTGCGGTCGAGCGCGTCGCCGACCTGCTGCAGATCACTCCGTTGCTTGAGCGCAAGCCTTCGCAACTGTCAGGCGGGCAACGCCAGCGGGTGGCCATGGGGCGTGCGCTGGCGCGGGAGCCCAAGGTCTATCTGTTTGATGAGCCGCTATCCAATCTGGACGCCAAGCTGCGGGTGGATATGCGCACCGAGATCAAAAAGCTTCACCAGCGTCTGGGCACAACGATTGTTTACGTGACCCACGATCAGGTTGAGGCAATGACGCTGGCAGACTGCATTGCGGTCATGCGTGACGGACATATTTTGCAGCTAGGCAGCCCAGACGAGGTGTATAACAATCCGGTGGATATGTTCGTGGCCGGTTTTATGGGGTCGCCATCGATGAACTTTATCAGCGCGATGCTTGAGCGTGATGGTGACGGCTATGCGGTACGTATCGCCACGCCGGATGAGGAGGACCTGTGCCTGCCCTGGCCAGCGGCACGGGTTACCGACGCCATGACCGAGCAGCTGGGCAAGCCGGTGACTCTGGGCCTGCGCCCCGAGCATTTCAGCGAGGAGGATGAGCGCTTGAGCGCCCAGGCGGAAGGGACGCTGATGCATGCCAGCGTCACCGTCGTTGAGCCGACCGGCGCCGATATGCTGCTGCGCCTGCCACTGGGTGAGCAGGAGGTCACCGCGCGGGTAGGGCCCAAATGTGCCGTTGCCCCCGGCGAACGCCTGGCGCTGCGGGTTGATATGGCCCGGGCGATCCTGTTCAACGCCGAGACCGAGAAGCGACTCGCGTAAGCGTTCAAACCTGCGGACAAAAAAAGCCCTGCCAGATCAGCAGGGCTTTTTTGTCACCGTTTTCCTTTCAACTGCGTAAGTGCCGCAATTCGCCATTGAGCGCCTTGATGATCGAGTAGCACATCAACAGGAGTACAATGGAGAACGGAATCGCGGTGGCGGTGACGCCCGCCTGAAGCGCTGACAGCCCACCGCCGATGAGCAGCACGATCGCGATGAGACCTTCCACGATTGCCCAGAACATCCGCTGCGGCCGTGGCGCATCGATCTTGCCACCGGCGGTGATGGTATCGATCACCAGGGAACCGGAGTCCGAGGAGGTGACAAAGAAGATCAGCGCCAGGATGATGCCCAGGGTCGACATCAGGCCGGTCAGCGGCAGTTCGTTGAGCATGCCGAACAGCGAAAGCTCGGGCCTGTAGCTGTCGATCACATACTCCTTGACCAGGCTGGCGGCAGGATTGGCGTAGAGCTGATCGAGCGCGGTTGAGCCGAAGACACCCATCCAGATAAAGATGAACAGGCTGGGTACCAGCAGCACACAAAGCACGAACTCACGCACCGTACGGCCCCGCGATACCCGTGCGATGAACATACCGACGAACGGTGCCCAACTGATCCACCACGCCCAGTAGAAGATGGTCCAGGACTGGCGATAGGCATCGTCGTCACGGCCGAAAGGCGCTGATAATGGCAGAAAGTCAGTGACATAGGTGGCAAGTCCTGACCAGAACCCGCTGAGCGCGACCAGGGTGGGACCGGCGAACAGCACGAAAAAGAAGAACAGGACGGCCAGGATCATGTTGATCTCGGAGAGCTTCTTCAAGCCGCCCTCTAGCCCGCGCCAGACCGATACCAGCGCCACTGCGGTGACCAGAATGATGACGATGACCTGGGTGAAGGTACTCACCTCCAGGCCGAAGACGAAGTTCATCCCCGCATTGGCCTGCTGAGCCCCAAGCCCGAGCGAGGTCGCCAGCCCAAAGAGGGTGGAAAACACTGCCAGAATATCGATGACATGCCCCCACCAGCCCCAGACGCGCTCGCCGAGAATCGGAAAGAACGCCGAGCGGATAGAGAAGGGTAGGCCCTTGTTGTAGGTAAAGATGCCCAGTGCCAGTGCCATCACCACATACACTGCCCAGCCGTGGATGCCCCAATGCAGGTAGGTGCCAGCAAGGCCCAGGGCGCTGGCGTCGGCAATTGCGTCAGGGTTCAACTCCCCGTCGCTCCCGAACGGCGAGGTAACCCCCAAAGGCAGGGAGACGTTGGCATGATAAACCGGCTCCAGCACCCCGAAGAACAGCAGGCCGATGCCGATCCCGGCGGTGAACAGCATCGCAAACCAGGAGAGGTAGCTGTGCTCCGGACGGGCATCAGGGCCGCCCAGCCTGACCGATCCGTGGGGCAGGACGACCAGCGCCAGGGAAAACAGAATAAAGAAGTCCACGATGATCATGAAGTACCAGTCCAGTGTCCCCGTGGAGAAGGCGACGATGGCCTGGAAGGTGTTGCTTGCCCGATCGGGGAACAACAGGGTGAGGAGAATGAAAATAATTGACGCAACTGCTGATACAGCAAAGACCCGGTTGTGAATATCAAAACCAAAGGGGCCGAGATTTCCTGAGATATTGTCTTGGCCAACGACATAGTCAGTCTGCATGTCGTCTGCCATGGGTGGGGATTCAGAATCGCTTGAATCATTCATGCAAGATTTCTCCTCATTCGAGAATGGTGAGACAAGCGACTATCATGGCGACAATCAGCGTTGAAACCTAACGGGCTTTCAACGGAAGCCGCCTATCAGGATGTTTACTGCCGGGATGAGCGGTCTTGAGGCGTGGTTTCCTTGTCGAGGCGCTTGATTTGTCGCCACAGATCCTGGCGCAAGTCGCTGAGTTTGGGTTGCTCTTCGGCGGTAAAAGCCACCGGGCGGCACAGCTGTTGCGCGCGTAGCCCAAGGCGGGCGCTGAGCAGTCCGGTGGCGAGGCCCTGGCCGGCCCTTGCGGACAGGCGACTGGCCAGATCCAGCGATAGCATATCCATGCTGGCATCGGTGGCGAGCTCGCTTGCCCCGGCAAACGCCATGTTATGCAACACGTGGCGAAACAGCCGCAGACGGCTGGCGTAGCCCAGTTCAAGGCCATAAAGACGGCATAGCCGATCCACCATCGCCAGGCTGCGCCAGGCCACCAGCGCCATGTCGACCAGTGTCAGGGGGCTGACTGCCACCATGATGGCGGTTTCGCCGGACATGCGTGTAATCAAGCGCTGTGCTTCCCGGTCCCGGGGGGCGAGGAGGTGGTAGCGCAATAATGTCTGGATCTCTTCGCCGCTATGGTGGGGCTGACAGGCGCCTCTGAACGCTTGCCAGTGCGGATCATCGTCGGCCAGCTTGAGCTGGCGTTTGAGCTGTTCGGCCATCTGCTGGGCTTGCTTGGCAGAGCGTTCAGGCAGCTCGGCCAGGTCGCTGCGCAGCCGGTCGTGGCGTTTTAAGCGTCTTAAGCGGCCCAGTTCCTTGAGCAACGATAATCCGCCCAGTCCGATCAAACCAATGCCGAATGCCTGCCAGGCCATCGTCAACCACTGGGACTGGGCCATCGCCTCGGGAATACCCGTGGCCAGTTCCAGGGTGCCCAATACGGCGCCCCCGCCCAGCGCCAGCATCAGCCCCCAGCGGCGTTTGCGCGGCGCGCCTAGACGAGCCTCGGGGAGGGCTTTTTCCTCGGCGGTAGGGGGCAGGGGCTGGTGGTGATCGGTAGGCGTAAAGGTTTTACGCTGGCGCAGCTCGGCATCAGGACCGTCGCGGGTTTCCTGGGGGTCATCAAGGCTGAAGTGCCGACGTGGCTGAGGGGTGGTCATGTGAGTTTATCTCCAATCAGCCAATCGATAGCGGCGTCCATGCGAATGTGACCAAGGGCTTCAGATCGCGTATCCATTGGGCGAAAGCTGGGGAAGTCGAAGCCTTGCTGTTGCCAGAAGTCGTGCGTCGGCAAGCGGGGCGGCACATCGCCGGGATACACCAGGACATCTTCGCCCTCAAGCGTGGTGCCCCGCAGGGCGGGCGAACGCTGACCGTTATGCACCACTTCGCGGGCTTCGGTGGCACGAATCGCGGCCAGCGAAAGTGCCTTGACAGGAATGTTGGCAAAGCGCAGATCCTTGAGCGGCTCGGCCAGCAGAGCTTCCAGCAGTTGTACGACATGGCGGTGCTGGTCGGGGGTGACATGGTCCGCTTTGGTGGCGGCGATGGCCAGCTTATCGATCTTGGGGGCAAACAGCCGCGTCAAAAGGCTTCGCTGGCCATAATCAAAGCTGTGCATCAGCTGGCTGAGCGCCTGGGACAGGTCCTCGAACCGCTCAGGCCCGGCATTGAGCGCACCCAATACATCCACCAGGACGATCTGGCGGTCGAAGCGGCGGAAATGGTCACGGTAAAAGGGGCGCACGACCTGCTGCTGGTAGTAGCGAAAGCGCGCCGCCAGGGTGGCATACAGGCTGTCAGGAGGAAGTGCCTCCAGTTGTTCTTTGGGCATATTGAGCTTGGGAAGCGGGAAAAACTGCAATACCGGCGCCCCGTCCAGCTCGCCTGGCAATAAAAACCGCCCCGGCTGGAGGTTGGAGAACCCGGCCTGTTTGGCGCGTCGAAGCCCCTGAGCATAAGCTTCAGCTAGGCTTGCCAGTTGCGCTTCGTCGGCGTCGGCAGCGGGGTCGAGGGTTTCCACCTCGGTCAGCCATTCTTGGAACATGGCGCGGCGCTGGTCGCCTGAGTGCAGCGGCTGTGCCTGGCACCAACTGTAAAAATCGTGCTGCAGCAGTGGTAAATCGAGCAGCCACTCGCCGGGATAATCGAATAAATCCAGCGTGAGATGGGCGATGTCGGGCGCTAACCAGCCCTGATGAGCGGGGCGGTAGCGTAACTGCAGACGCAGTTCGCTGATCCCCCGGGTGGGCTCAGGCCAACGGGGTGGGGTATCGCGCAGCGCGGCCATTCCCGGGTCGTAGGGAAATCGCGGCACGCCCAGGTCAGGCTGGTTAAGGCGTTGGGCGCCGAGCAAGCGCCCCTCGCGGGCTGCCGGCAGCAGGTCTAGCTGTGCTTCAACGCCAGCGTGGCGGAGTTGATTGACCAGGGAGGTCAAAAAGGCCGTTTTGCCCGCCTGGGAGAGGCCGGTGACCGCCAGCCGAAGCTGGCGGTCGCGGCCGCGTTCTATCAGGTTACTCAGCTCGCGATGAAACGGCTGGCGCATGGCGCGTTGTCCTCTATCAAGGTTTGCAAAGCTCAGCTTCTGCTTAACGTGGTACCCAGTAGATGTTGGGCACCGGGGACCAGCCATACGGGATCCAGACGGGTATTGGCGGCCTCGACACACACAAAGCGTTTGGCGGCCTCGATAGAGGTATCAGCAGGGGGCTGTTGGTCCGGGTGCCACACCACGGTGGAATCGCTGGACTGTTTGCCGATGCGCAGCGTGCGGGGGCCGTCATGAAGCATCACGGCTTCATTGGAGTGATAGATACGGTCTACCGCACCGCGAATGGCCAGGATGCCTTGCTGCTCGCTTTCCGCAAAGTCGCGCAGCTTGTCGAGATAGCGTGCACCGGTCAACCCTTCCAGTCGGCACTGATGAGCATCGTCGACCGCGAGATAGGAATGCAGTGCGCCACTGACCTTTACCGGGCTTTCGCCCACGTTTTCAGTGATCAATTCCACTGCGAGCCGCTGGGCATTGGCCTGGACGACCGCGCGCACCGTCAGTTGGGAGTGCAACGGCTGCGTCGGGGAGAGGTGAAGTTCGATTCCCTCGGCATGTTCATCGACCGCTTCCAACCGCCAGTCGGCATGCCGCGCCAAGCCGTGGAAGGTGCCGCTCCGGTCGGGCGTTTCGTCAGCGTAGCGTTCATCGGCAAACCAGGGCCAGCAAAGCGGAATGCCGCCACGGATGGCGCCAGGCATGGGCTGTGGGGTGGGGGTTACCCATAACCAGCCAAGGTCATTGGGTGGTCGAAAGTGCAGCACCTGGGCACCTTGCAGCGAGACAATCAGTTCCCCCCAGGGGGCGTTGAACAGTACAAGGTCGCGGCCTTGCCAGTGAGACGTTTGCTGGCCGTCTACACCATCAAGCAACTGCTGGAGGGAGTCGGGAATCATAGGCAATCCTTTTTTCAGCGTAGCCACTGTCAATGAATATTATTAACGCCGTGTGCTATGTTAAAACACGCAAGGAAACAGGATAACATTAACCACAGGTACGGAAAGGAGGCGATATGGGTTTCATTGCTTGGTTGATTATTGGTGGTCTGGCTGGCTGGATTGCTGGCAACATCATGCGAGGCGGAGGTTTTGGCGTTTTGGGCAATATCGGCGTCGGCATTGTGGGCGCCGTCTTGGGTGGTTTCCTGTTTAGCCTGTTGGGTCTGCAGGCCGGTGGGTTTATCGGGTCACTGGTAACGGCCATCGTCGGCGCTGTGGTGTTGCTGTGGGTTATCAGCAAGGTGAAACAGTCCTAGCGTCCTAGTCGGCAATTAACCGTTGGGCACTTGCCACGAACCCGCGCCGTTAAGCGCGGGTTCGTGTGTTTTGGGCGTTACCAGCCGCCCTGGCTTTCAAGCAGGCTGCGCGTATTGTTGTTCAACGCAAGCCTGAAGTCGGCACTCCCCAGGACCATGGCATCACTTGAACGCACCACGCGGGCACTGACGTAGACATAATCCTGCCCCTGTGCGTAGGTTCCCATCAAGATGGAGCGTGCATCGTGCTGTGCGCTCAGACGCTGAACTTGCCGAGACAGGATCAGCTCGCCAACGCTTTCTTCGATAAACATGCTGTCGCGCATCTTGACCTCGCGCACCTGCATGCCCTGGCGCCCCAGTGCCGATGCCATGAGTTCCGAGCTGATACGCCCAAGCGTGGAGGATTGACTCAGGTTGTCGATGCTCACGAACGTCGCGGCAATCATGGGGCTATAACGTGTTATGTCGGGGTTGCTTGCCACCATCTGCTCAGCCGCTTTTTGTGCAAGTTCGGGCAGGTCTGGAGCGGGTTCCTGTTGTTGCGTATTACCGCCGCCAAGCGCACTACAACCCATAAGGCTCAATACAAAAAGACCGGCCGTTAACCACCGGATAGCGGAAAGCGGGCGCGTTAAGTGCATAACGGAAAATGACATCGCAGACATGGCATTACCACCTATCCGTAATGGAAACCGACGGCGTTGACGGCGCTGAGGGGGTACGGTCGGGCGCATAGTGACGTCGGTCGCCGCTGTTAATGTAATAAATGTTCGACGATGAATAGAGGATTTGCTCACCGTCGAGAATCTGGGTGGTGACGATGATCTCTTCGTTACCGGTGTGTGTCCAACTGCCGCTGGTCACGTCAGCGGCGACAGCGGCCGGGATAAGTCCCAGGGCGGGTTCCGCCCATTGATTGATCGGTATCGCGGCCACGGCTATACCGCCTGCCAAGGCGGTGAATGCCCCCATCGGTGGGCGTACAAAGTCTCGATCCCGGTGCTCAACGACGTCAACGTCAATATGAACCTCGGCGCTGCTGGGCAGAGGTTTGGTGGTCAGGTTGGCACCGCGCGAGACCAGTTCACTGGTGAGCAGAGTCCGAAAGCCGCGGCCAAATTCGCCGCCGCTGTAGGCGTGGTTGGCGTCTTGCGGGGCATCCGGGATGTGTAAATCGCGGAAACGGACACGCTCGCGCTTCAGGATCTGCGTCGCCTCATGGCGGGCAAGAACATTCCAGTGATGGGCAGCCTGCATGCGCTGCTGTTCACTATAGGGATACGTAGTGGCAATGGGCGCTTGCGAGGTATTGGCATAGAAGCAGCCACTTAGCGTCAGACAGGCCATGCCGATGACGAGTGGGCGTAGCGCTGACGAGGGTATATCAATTTTACGGGTGCGCACCGGGTGGTTCCTTCTCGCTACGAAACGGCTTTTTGATAGACTAGGCAGCGCTAATGACAACGCCACGCATTAATAGTCGGCCAGGGGGCCAAAAACTTGAATGAGTAATCACACGGATGCTTGAAGATCACCGCAGTGGACCTCGCCACGACTCGCTCATGTCCCCGTACCGTGAAGATGACAGCGGTAGCATCTGGATGGTGAGCTACATCGATATCATGACGCTGCTGGTGGCGCTGTTTGTGATCATTATTGCGGCAGCCGGTGCCACAAGCCCGGCGTGGATGGCCACAGAACCACCACCTGAACCGCTTTTTGATTCGCCTCTGCCGCTTGAAGTACCGCTGCCAGAAGCCCTTGCCAATATGCGTGATGAGCGAAGATATTCAACCAACTGGCTGGGTGGCGAGTTGCTGACCAGCACGATCACGGCGGCTCAGGGGGTGGCTGGGCGCCCCAGACGAACCACGCGGGGTGTCCCCCCGCTGCTCGCCATGCCTGACCCGGTAGCAGAATCACCAGCCGCGTTGCCTGAACGCCGTTTGCCGATGCCCTTGGTGCCGGTTGAACAGTCAGCGCTTCAATTTCCGCTGGCTGATTATATGGTGGTCCTCACGGATAACCCCCCAAGTAATGTCGAGACGCTCAGCGATAATGCCATTGACGCTGCATTGGCCCTGAGAGAGCAGATGGAGAGCTCCCCTTATCTACCTGATTTAGAAGGTGTCGAAGTCTCACGGGTAGAAGAAGGTATCAGTTTGCGAGTGCAGGACAAGCTGCTGTTTCCCTCAGCAGAAGCCGGGTTAACCGATGGTGGAAGCGAACTGATCAGCACGTTGCTTGACACCATCCAGCGTTATGACGGTGAAGTATGGGTTGAGGGCCATACGGATAGTCGAACGATTGACACCCCTGAATATTCATCCAACTGGGCGCTATCCAGTGCCCGGGCGATCGCGATTGTGGAGGCCTTGGAAGAGGCGGGCGTTGCATCGGATCGCTTACGTGCCGTTGGGCTGGCGGCTACTCAATCCCTGGCAGATAATGACACGGCAGAAGGGCGGGCGCGTAACCGCCGAGTCGAAGTTGTCATCCACGTAGAATAAAACCCTTGCAGAAAAAAAGCCCGCCGGGGAAGGCGGGCATAAAGGGCTTGGCTCACTGCAGCCCACTGGCAGAGGGGGTGGGGTGTACAGGGTTGCCA
This sequence comes from Halomonas sp. CSM-2, assembly GCF_002119345.1. Lineage (NCBI taxonomy): Bacteria > Pseudomonadati > Pseudomonadota > Gammaproteobacteria > Oceanospirillales > Halomonadaceae > Halomonas > Halomonas sp. CSM-2. The sequence goes on from NZ_NBYR01000002.1 coordinate 116,469, forward strand.
GTGGGTACAATTTGAGTATAGCTATTTATTAAGTCTTGCCAAGCTTTGTATTGGTTTTTTTGTTATCAAATGTAATGCTGGGCGGCACCATCCTGGCGCTGGTGTCTGTGCATGCCCTCCCTGAGTGCACCAAAAAAGCGCGCTGCAATGTCTGCCTCGGGGGCAACCGTTCTCGCCTCTGGGTATTCCCCCTCTCCACCTTATGGATATCAAAGCGTTAAAAGTGTTGGCACGTATTGTGCTAGGCAATAAACACGCTGTCATCGCCATCTCCAACAAGTGGTGATTGAGCGCGTCCACCGCTTAGCAGTAGAGAGGCTGCGCCATGCTTGAACACGCCAGCGCTTCGGCGCCCCCCGATGACCAAGTGGAGCTGTCGCGCCTCGTGGTCACCGACCTCGACGGTTCGCTGCTTGACCACCATAGCTATGACGCTTCCCCGGCGAGGACTTGGCTCGCCCGATTAAAGCAGGCGAAGATACCGGTGATCCCCGTGACCAGTAAAACGCGTGCTGAACTGCTTCCTCTGCGTGAAACGCTTGGGCTAACGATGACCCCGTTCGTGGCTGAAAATGGTGCTGTCATCGGCCTTCCGCCTGGTTGGTGCCACGCGCGGCTGGATCGGCCGGGCAACGGCCGCGACGGGATGGTCATCAAGCATCCAAGCGTTGATATTGGCTTTATTCGGGCCCGTTTGAAGGTCTGGCGCAAACGGCTCGATGTGCGGTTTACCCCGATGAGTGAGCTTACCCTTGACGACTTGACGGGGCTGACCGGACTCGACGCTATCCAGGCACAACTTGCCCGCCAGCGCGAGGGTAGCGAGCCCTTGCTGTGGCACGACGATGACGCGTCGCTGGAGACGTTTCGCCGCGCCCTGGAAGGTGACGGCCTGCAACTTACCCAGGGTGGCCGCTTTTATCATGTTATGGGTCGTGCATCCGACAAGGGCAGTGCGGTCACCTGGCTGGTTGGGCGATTCCGGGCGCTGCGCGGTCGTGAGCCGCTGTCCATCGGCCTGGGCGATGGCCCCAACGACGTGTCGATGTTAAACGTCGTCGATCAGGCGGTCGTGATCCGTGGCCACCATGAGCTGACGGTTAACCCTACTAACCCCCATCTTTACCGCACACAAGCCACTGGCCCCGAGGGCTGGGTGGAAGGCATGTCTCACTGGTGGGGTAACGCGTTTACGCCGACCAATCCGCGTGATGCAAAGGAGGCAAACGCATGAGTGATTTCCACCAGAATGGCGTGATTACTGACTTTCACAATCTGACGCGTCGCCCGGTTGAGGCGCTGGAAGAAGAACTCAGCCAGTTTGCCCGGCGGCGCCCGATGGGGTTGATCCTGCCATCATTGTTTTCAGAGCTTGAGGGTCCGGCACTTTCGGCCATTGTCGATGAGCTGGTCAAGGTACCCTACCTCGGCGAGATCGTGATTGGCCTGGACCGGGCCGATCGCGAGCAGTTTTTATATGCACGGGAGTTCTTTTCACGCCTGCCTCAGCACACACGTATCCTATGGAACGACGGGCCCCGCCTGCGTGCCCTGGACACCGAGCTTGAACAGCACGGGCTGGGCGCACTTGAACCTGGTAAAGGGCGCAATGTCTGGTATTGCGCGGGTTATGTATTGGCGTCTGGGCGGTCATCGGTGGTGGGGCTGCACGACTGCGATATTCTGACCTACGACCGGGGGCTGCTGGCGCGATTGATGTACCCGGTTGCCCATCCCCGTTTTAACTACAGTTTCTGCAAGGGCTACTACCCGCGCATTGCCGAGGGAAAACTCAACGGGCGAGTATCGCGCCTGATGGTGACGCCGCTGCTGAGGGCGCTAAAAACTGTGTGTGGTCCGTTGCCTTACCTCGATTACCTGGACAGCTTCCGCTATCCGCTCTCGGGTGAGTTCGCCATGCGTAGCGACGTGTTGGAGGGGATCCGCATCCCGGCAGACTGGGGGCTTGAGATTGGCGTTCTCTCCGAGCTTCAGCGCAATTACTCGCCGCGTCAGCTTTGTCAGGTCGACATTGCCGATGCCTACGACCATAAGCACCAGCCGGTCAGCGAGGAAAACCCTGATACCGGTTTGAACCGCATGAGCCTGGATATCGCCAAAGCCCTTTACCGAAAGCTGGCCACTCAAGGGATCACGTTCAGCAGTGAAGATTTTCGCACCCTGAAAGCCACCTACTACCGGCTGGCGTTGGACCTGATCGAGGCTTATGACCATGACGCCACTATGAACGGTTTGAGTCTGGATCGTCACAGCGAAGAGCAGGCCGTTGAACTGTTCGCCAGCAACCTGCTGGAAGCGGGCAACCTGTTTCTGGATAATCCCCGCGAACGACCCTTTATTCCCAGTTGGAACCGCGTTCAGGCAGCGGTGCCCGACATTCTAACGCGAATGCATGAGGCAGTAGAGCTGGATAACCAGGGCGATGTTTAAGGTGGTTTTAGCCAATGTGCGAGGACTGGCTGGGCAGGCCATGTAAGGGACTTGCCCAGCCAGAAAGGCTTTATTTAGCCATGGCGAGAGGAGGGAAGGGTCTGCATTGCGGCTTGGGACCCGGCAATCTGGAAATGTGAAACCCGCTGGCGTAGCTCAAAGCTGAGATCCGCCAAGCGTTGGGTGGCCCCGGTGCTTTCTTGTACCAGTCCGGCATTTTGCTGGGTCATTTGATCCATCTGGGTGACAGCCTCGTTGACCTGCTCGATGCCATAGCTTTGTTCCTTGGTAGCCGCCGAGATTTCTTTCACTAACGTATCAAGCTGCCGAATATTGTCGACGATACCGCTAATCACGCTACCGGTGTCGCGCACCTGGCGGCTACCTTGCGTGATATGGGTGTCAGAGTTGTCGATCAGTGTCTTAATCTCTTGTGCCGCTGCCGCTGCCGCTGAACGGCTGGCCAGTTGGCGGACTTCACTGGCGACCACGGCAAAGCCACGCCCCTGTTCACCCGCCCGAGCCGCTTCAACAGAGGCGTTAAGCGCCAATATATTGGTTTGAAATGCAATCGAGTCGATCGTCTCGATGATACTGCTCATTTGTTTCGCGCTATCGTTAATCGTCGACATGGTATCGATCACCGATGCCATCGCTTCGCTACCTTGCTGAGCATTGTCGGTGGTTTTGCTTGCCAACTGGCTTGCGTGGTCAGCGTGTTCGGCGTTTTGTTTTACCGTTGCCGTCAGTTGCTCCATGCTGGAAGCGGTCTCGGCGAGAGACGCCGCTTGTTGTTCTGTCCGCGTGGATAACTCTTCGTTAACGCCGACGATCTGTTCAACAGAGGTGTTCACGTTATCCGCGCTCTGGTGAATGCTGCCAATGGTGTCTGATAGCGTTTCACGCATACGATCAATATCAAACAGCAGGCTTTGCTGATCGCGGGCGGAGAGTTGTGTCGTGCGCGTTAAATCGCCGTCGGCAATATGCCGAACCACGCTGGCGGCGTAGCGTGGGTCACCCCCTAAACGGCGGGACACATCGCGAATCACCCAGCCCATCAGTAGCGTCACCGGCACCCCAATGATCAGCAAAATAACGGCTGAGCGAATCAGACTCGACACAAACGCCGCGTTGATATCGTCGACATACACGCCGGAGGCCAGCGACCACCCCCATTCGGGCAAGTGGTCGACGTAGCTCAACTTGGGAATTTGCTCCTCACCGCCCAGGCGGGTGGAGTAGTAACCTACGTGACCGCCTCCAGCCTGCGCCACTTCGAGCAGCTCGGCATACAGCAGTAGGCCGCTGGCATCCTGGTAGTCCGTCATGCTGGTGCCGGTATCGCGGCTAGGGTGAGAAACGATGTTCAGGTCGTTATCAAACGCAAAAATATACTCGCCGTCCCCAAAGCGAACGCTGGCCATGTTGTCTACGGCCCGCTCTTGGGCTTCTTCAAGGCTCAGTTCTCCTGCATCGACTTTTGCCTGGAGCGCCTCAATCTGGCTATGTACGCTTTCGATAACGTACTGCAGGCTATCCCGCCGTTCACTCTCGATGGTTTGTCGATTTTCCCATGCCAGCCAACCGACCATTAACAGCATGGCGATCCAGATAATGGCAAGCGTACCCCACAGTTTTTGTGTTGTTGTCATGCGCGTCATAATGCTTCCTGATGATGTCGATAATATGTGTTATGTGTGAGAACCAGCCACATAGTACTTATCGACCCGATCAGTAAAATCTTGACTAACCATGCGAGTTGTCCAGTTAATAAATTTTATTGTTTATATGTAAAATATTTATATTAATTTCTTCTAATTTATTGGCTTATACAAGCCAGAGGCGACAATATTGCCGCCTCTGGCCGATAGCATCGTCTGATGGGGGGGGTAAAAAGCCCAGCGTCAACCAGCGCGGGCGTGCGTCAGCGTATCGAGCGCACTTCGCGGTATACCGGTGCTGGTTTGGCAGCTCAAACAGCGCAAGACGGCGCTTTGCTCGCCAGTACCTTCGAGGCGAAAGCGGGCTAAAAATACTGAGGTGGTTGATTCGAAATTACCGCAGCGGCGACAAATGATGTCAACACCGCGAACTTTGTAGTTAATGATGATAGGTTGCACGCTGACCTCCTACCCGTGGGTGTTGTTGGGCCTAGCCGTGAATCACTCGTCACACAACCCGGCAGCGACAAGTGGTGGACTATTAACCATAGGCCATTGCGATGACATCGGTGAGCAAATTAATCATTTTTTTCGGCTTTCATATCCTGGGTTAGATAAACCAAGGCTTTAGAAGTGCACTGTGAACATCTAGCGCAGAGGATGCGCACTAGGGAAAACCAAGCAGGACGCTTGATGGACTCAAGGATGCACGAACAGGACGTTCGTGAAGACTTTTCAAGGAAGACATGACGAAACCCCGACCAGAGATGGTCGGGGTTTTTTCATGGGACACGCCGCAATTAATCGGCTTTATCGTCGTTTTTTTCCTCGTCGGGTTTGTCGCTGCCCTGATGGCCGAGTGGGCTTGCCTGGTCAAGGCGTGGATGGTTATCGAGGAATTCACGCTTGAGGTCAGGCAGCTTATCCAGCGCTTTCAGTGTGTGGGTTAACGCATGGATGGCGGCCAATACATCCTGTGTATTGCCGGTTTCCGAAATCGTGTGCATGTTGCGGATCGGGAAACCAATCGACGTGGCGGCACTGTCTACAGACGCCAACACCCCTGCCATACCGTCGGTGCCCGTATCAACGCCCACCATGTCGCGCTGCATGGGGATCTCGTTCGCCTTGGCGGCTTCGGCAATCACGCGGTTCAACTGTTCACTGGCGATCGAGCCCACCGCCATGGTGAAGCCCTTGCCCATCTCTAACGGCTGCATGCGTTTGTCGCCGATGCCGGGAGCGGCCACGTAGTCGTGGTTCACATCGACGCCAATCAGCGCATCAGGTTTCATTTCGCCCGCCATAACGCGGCTGCCGAAACGGCCAATCTCTTCGTAGCTGGCAATCGCGAACAATACGCGTACATTTTGGGTGCTGCCTGCCTCGGCAATTAAGCGCGCTACTTCAGCGGTTACAAAGCAGCCCAGGCCGTTATCCAGATAGGCGCCGTAGAAGGTGTCGGGGCTGAAGCCGGGGCGAATAGGGCGATCAAAAATAATCGAGTCGCCGGGGCGTACGCCGAGGTTCAATACCTGCTGTTTCTTGTTTTCGCCGTGGATCTGCAGGTCCAGATAGATCTGCTCTTTCTTCAGGCCTTTGCTGCCATCGCGCATGGCGGGGTCAGAAAAATGAATGGCGCCCAGGGCTTCCACCGTGCCGCCTTCAATGCAGCGGTAGTTGCCGGGGGCTTCCGGGTCTTCGCTAAACAGCTTCACTTCATGGCCGACCAGTACGGTGGGCAAGAAGGAGTCTGTGTTGATCCAGATCTTGCCGTCTTCACCAATGGAGCGGACCTGCATGCGGATTTTATCCGCATGGCCGATGATCATGACCTTGAACATGTCATCCTGACCGGGATGGGTGTCGAGCACGACGCCCGCATTGCCCTTGAACTGGTGCAGATGCCAGTCCGCAGGGGCGAAAGACTCAAAATGCGGTTTTAGCACGCCGTACGTCATCGCTGCCTCCAGGCCCACAGGGCTGGGGGCGGCAAGAATATCGCGCATCAGTTTGAATTGCGCGTCAGGCATCGGTTGTGTCCAGGGTTTTGCACTATCGCTCATTCAGCTTTCTCCCGTTGGTGGATAATGCAGCCTAGTGTGCCAGATTATGCAACCATACGCGCACTTGGCAGGCGACGTTTAGACGATGCCATGTCAGTGAGGTTCAGCTTATGATGGGTTTAGTAAAGCCGCATATGGCAATCATGAGCTCACGACGAGGGCGTCGATATGACCACCGCTACCCTTCGCTCCCAGCGCTTCAAGGTGCTGCTGGCGGGTGTGTTCAGTCAGTTGCTGTGTATTGGGGTGGCGCGTTTTGCCTATACGCCGTTATTGCCCGTCATGCAGCAGCAGAGTTGGATAGGCGACGCCGATGGCGGCTGGCTGGCAGCGCTGAACTACGCCGGCTATATGCTCGGCGCCCTGCTGGCGGCAACCGTGCGCAGCATCCATGTCAAAGATACCTTGTATCGGCTGTGTCTGGTGCTGGCAGTGCTCACCACGGCGGGTATGGCCTTGACCGAGCATTTCTGGCTCTGGGCGGGACTGCGCTTTCTGGCGGGGTTTTCAAGCAGCGGTGCGATGCTGCTGGCCTCTGGGCTGATCATGCATTGGCTGATTCAGCACCGCCAGCGCGTTGAACTGGGCATGCATTTCGCCGGGTTGGGCCTGGGCATTGTGCTCGCTGCCGTTGCGGTAGAAGCGATGCTGGTGCTGTCAATGGACTGGCAGGCTCAGTGGTGGGCGTTCAGCGTGCTCGCGGTAGGGCTGTTGGTGCCCGCCTGGCGCTGGCTGCCGCGGCCATCGACTGTCGTGACCGGTACCTCGGGGGATAAGACCGCCGCCGCTAAACCACCCACCCATACCTTTATGCGCTGGATGCTGGCCGCCTATTTCTGTGCGGGTTATGGCTATGTGATCAGCGCCACCTTTATTGTCACGATTGTGGAACGCGAACCGCTATTGGCCGGTGCCGGTAACTGGACCTTCGCATTGGTGGGGCTGGCGGCGGCCCCTGCGGTCATCCTGTGGGACCTTGTGGCGCGCCGTATCGGCTATTTGGGAGCCCTGATACTGGCCATGAGCCTACAGGTTATCGGTATTGTGCTGCCCGCCATGACAACGAATCTGGCGGCGGTGCTGCTCAGCGCAGTGCTTTATGGCGGCACCTTTCTGGGTTGTGTCAGCCTGGTGCTGACCATGGCGGGTCGGTTATATCCCGCCAGCCCGGCAAGGCTGATGGGCAAAATGACCCTGGCCTACGGCAGCGCGCAGATCATCGCCCCGGCGCTCACCGGCATGCTGGCGGAGGTGACCGGCCATTATAACGTCGGCCTCTGGCTGGCGGGTGGCTTTGTAGCTCTGGGGGCGCTGTTGCTCGCCTGGCTGCGGCGCGTCGACCAAACCGCGCAGCGTCTCGATGCCGACGCCAAAGCGGCGGTTTACGCCTCGTAATCGACGAGCGCGCGCCACGATTTTTTGCGCATTCGCTGCAAAATCCCTAGGATAAGCGCTTTTTTCCAACAGGGTGGTAGATCATGGCGTCTTCTGGGCAACCGCGCATCCAATGGTTAGGCCGCTGGGGCTTTATGCTGGCAGCGACGGGCTCGGCCGTTGGGTTAGGCAATATTTGGAAGTTTCCCTATATCACCGGTGAATTTGGTGGTGGGGCCTTCGTGCTGGTCTACCTTGCCTGTATCTTGGCGGTGGGCGTGCCGGTCATGATGACCGAGATTGCCTTTGGGCGGCGCGGCCTGGGTAGCCCGGTCGATGCCATTCGGCGGGTGGTCAACGAGTCCGGTCGGTCTTCAGCATGGTCATTGATCGGCTGGATGGCGATGCTCTGCGGCTTCATGATTCTGTCGTTTTATGTCGTTGTGGCAGGTTGGTCGTTCTCCTACCTTTGGAAGATGCTGACCGGCGGACTTTCGGGTAGCAGCGTTGACGATATGGCCGCGGTGTTTGGGGCCAATAACGCTAACCCCTGGAATCTGGGCTTCTGGAGCACCCTGGTCACGCTGCTGACCATGCTGATCGTCGGTAAAGGTGTGCAGGAAGGCATTGAAAAGAACGTCAGTTGGATGATGCCAGGGCTGGTATTGATGCTGGCACTGTTGATTGTGTTTGGCGTTTTCTCCGGCGGCTTTGGTCAGGCGTTCAGTTTCCTGTTTTCTTTCAATGCGGGCAGTCTGTCCAGTGAAGGCATGCTGGCCGCGCTGGGTCACGCGTTTTTTACGTTATCGCTGGCTTCCGGGGCAATCCTGACTTACGGCAGCTATCTACCAAAAGGGACTTCCATCGGCCGCACTACGCTAAGCGTGGCGATTGCCGACACCGTGGTGGCGTTAATGGCCGGACTGGCCATTTTTCCGGTGATTTTTGCCAACGGCATGGATCCTGCTGAAGGCCCAGGGCTTATTTTCATGAGTTTGCCACTGGCGTTTCAAGCGATGCCGCTGGGCACGCTGTTTGGCATTCTGTTTTTCCTGATGCTGTCGATGGCCGCACTGACCTCGGCGATTTCAATGGTCGAGGCGACGGTATCCTGGCTATGTGATAACAAAGGTATCTCGCGTAAAGCAGCCTCGTGGGGCACGGGTATCGTGCTATGGCTGATCAGTACCCTGGCGATGCTGTCGTTCAACCTGGGCGCCGACTGGACGCTGGCGGGGAAGAATTTCTTTGACTGGCTGGATTACCTGACCTCGCGCTTCATGATGCCGCTGGGTGGCCTGGGCATGGTCGTGCTGGCAGGCTTTGTGTTGAAGAGCGAGACGTTTCGCGATGAACTGGGGCTTGCGCCGCTGCCTTATGCGCTGTGGCTGACCATGGTGCGTTACGTTAGCCCGCTCGGGATTGTGGTGATCTTTATCGACGCGCTGGGAATCTATCAGGTCTCGTTTGTCGCGCACTGGCCGTGGTTACTGGTGATTCTGGGTGCCATGGTGGCGTTGGGCGAAACGTTAAGCCCGCGTCTGCACCATGTGTGGAAGCACCGCTGAGGGCTGTTACGGCTTCGGCTGTTGCCGTTTTTTCCGGGCATCGGCAATCGCGCCGGGGTGAGTGCCGGCTTCCAGTAGCTCATCCCAGCGCGTGGTAAAACGGTTGGAACGGTGGGCACAGCGTAGGTGCCATGGCGCGTCGTCATCGGTCATCCCGAAGCGGATCGTGTCTTGCCCCATACGCTGGTTGATGGCGTCCACCGTGGCCATTAGCAGCGGATGGTGTCGAGCGGGTGCATCGAGCAGCGATAGCTGATGCTGTTGGGCATCGACGAGATCCAGCAACATCACGCCGGCTTTCATGAACCGATAGCCGGGTCGATATATCTGTTCAAGGCCCTGGCGGACGGCGTCGAGAATAACGCGTGTATCGTCGCTGGGGGTGGGTAACGCGACCAGGGTGTGGGGAAAGTACTGTGGCTGGTCTCGACGATGGCGGTTGGTTTTCAGGAACAACATCACCGAGCGTGCCAGGCTGTGCTGTTCGCGAAGTTTTTCGGCACTACGCTGGGCATGGCGGCGCAGTGCCTCGTGTACCTGAGTTTTTACCCCGGTGGGTTGACCGAAAGAGCGGGATGTCATGATGCGCTGGCGGGGTTGATCCACCGCGTTCATTTCCAGGCAGGGGGTGCCACGCAGTTCCAGGGCAGTGCGTGCCAGCACCACGGAAAAGCGTTTGCGCAGCTGTTTTTTATCGCACTCGCGTAACGCCCAGGCGCTATGGATGCCGCTAATGGCAAGCCGTTCGGCAAGCCGCCTGCCCACGCCCCATACTTCGCTGACCGGCGTTTGCTTTAGCAAGGCTTTGGTGCTGGCATCATTCCCGCCAAGCAGGCAAACGCCCTGGTAGTGTGGCTGCTTCTTGGCCGCATGATTGGCGAGCTTGGCCAGGGTGTGGGTCGGTGCCAGACCGATGCATACCGGTAATCCAAGGCAACGATGTATGTCCCGATGTAGGCGCTCACCCAGAGCCTGGCACTGGTGCTTGCTCATGCCCTCCAGGTAGATAAACATTTCATCGATGGAGTAGGGGGCGATGTCGGGGCAAGCGTCGTGCAGCAGTTGGGCGAGCCGTGCCGACATGTCGCCATACAGCTCATAGTTGGATGACAGCAGATGAATCTCGCCGCGCTGGCGTAGCCCTTCCAGTTTGAAGGCGGGAGTGCCCATGGGAATGTCCATCGCTTTCATTTCCGCGGAGCGGGCAATCACGCAGCCATCGTTATTGGACATCACACCAACAGCTTTGCTCTCCAGGTGAGGCTGGAAGACGCGTTCGCAGCTGACGTAAAAATTGTTGGCGTCGACAAGACCGATCATGACCGTTACATCACCGCAGGTATTCGTGAATGACCGCCCGAACCACCCCCCATACCTGACACTCGCTGTCTTTCAGGGGCAGCGGTGGGTAATGGGGGTGAGCGGAGCACAAATGCGGCGTGCCGCGATAGAGCGCGTAGCGCTTGATCAGAAGTTCGTCGTCGAACATGGCCACCAGAATATGCCCCAGACGGGGCGAGAGGCTGCGGTCAACCACCAGCAGGTCGCGATCGAAAATCCCCCAACCCTCCATGCTGTCACCGGTGGCGGTCAGGTAAAACGTGTGGGTGGGGTTCTTGATCAGGCGCACGTTGAGATCCAGCGTGCGCGGTTCGTAATCCTGGGCGGGGGAGGGGAAGCCGCTAAACCCAGCGCGGCCATGTAGGGGAGGAAAGGGCAGCGACTGATGCGTTAACGGCACGGCTGGCGCGATAGGCGATAACGGCTGCGTCATGGTCAGCCTCCTCACTGGCAGTATATGTATTTATATACAGTATTTGGCCATGAGGATAAAATTGCAAGGGCTGGCCGTCTTTAGGAACCTTCGTGAAGGTTTATCTTGCCAGCCAGAGGCCCACCACAAGGGCGCTGGTCACGGCGATAAAAAAGACCCAGTTGCGTGTTCGGGTGTCACGGTGGGGTTTCATAAAAGCCTCATTAGCAGGAAAAAGATGGACGTTGGCGAGCGCCCGTAATTTTGTACAGACATCGGTGTTTGGCATGGTACCGTTTGTGCTTTATGCCGTCATCTTGCCGCCTGGGGCGGTTGGTTTGCTTAGGATAGGTTCATAATGTCTCAACCCACTGCAACGCGTTATCCTCATTCCCTTTACCTTGCCCAAGGTCGTCTGGCGGCGCTGAGCTGGGGGCGTGATGCGGCCCCTACTTGGCTGGCGCTCCACGGCTGGCTCGATAACGCGGCGAGTTTTTCCCGGTTAGCGCCGTTGCTGGTGGAAGCACTGGATATTCGCATTGTGGCTATCGATTTTCGTGGTCACGGGCATTCAGCACATGCGCCGGCGGGCGAGGATTATGCGCTGTGGGATTATTGCCACGACGTGCTTGATGCCATGGACGATTTGGCCATTGAGCGAGTGGCATTGCTCGCCCACTCCATGGGCGCCGCGGTGGCCTGCCTATTGGCTGCCGCCGTGCCGGAGCGCATTGAGTTCATGACGCTGCTGGATGGCTTGGGTGCGCTCAATACGCCCTCTGGTGACACGACAAGCCAACTGCGCAAGGGGTTAATGGCGCATAGGCGGCCCATTTCCCGGGCGCCGCGTTATCCTGATCTGGCCACCGCGGTGGCGGCTCGAGTGGCCGGTGGCGTTACACCGTTAGACACCATCACCGCCATGCCGCTGGTGGAGCGCAATGCCGACGTAACGGCCGACGGACACGTGCAGATGCGCACCGACAGCCGCTTGTTGAAGCCATCGCTGGTACGCTTTACACCTTCCCAGGTGTTAGCGCTACTGGCCGACATCCAGGCACCGGTGCTATTGATAGAAGGTGAGGAAGGCATCTTAGGCAAGCGCGACTGGGCAGAAAAAGCCCGCCAGGCGGTACCGCACTTAACACGCCATGTACTGGCAGGCGGTCATCACCTTCACCTGGAGCCCAAGGCGGTATCTGGGGTTGCCGAGGTGATGACGCAATCATTAATGAAACGTCGGGATCAGTCGTAGGAAACGAGCGATGAACGAACAGAGCCTGACCGATGGCAGTGTATCGAGAGGTAATAAAGTGGCACTGGTGCTGGGTAGCGGCGGTGCCCGGGGCTATGCACACATCGGCGTGATTGAGGCGTTGGAGGCACGGGGCTACGAGATCATCTCGATCGCCGGGTGTTCCATGGGCGCGCTGATAGGCGGTATTTATGCGTCGGGTAAACTGCCTGACTATCGCGAATGGGTGTGTGATCTGGACTATCTGGATGTGCTCAGGCTGGTCGATGTGACCTGGAGCCCAATGGGTGCCATGCGGGCCAGCAAGATCATGAGCAAGTTGGAAGGGCTGGTGGGCGATACATTGATGGAAGACCTGCCGATTCCGGTGACCACCGTGGCCACTGATCTGGTGCGCCAGCGCGAGGTATGGTTTCAAAACGGCCCGCTGCTGCGCGCGATACGGGCATCAATCGCCGTCCCCGGCGTGATTACCCCTGTGCATCTGGGGGATCAGGTACTGGTCGACGGAGGTCTGCTGAACCCGCTGCCCATGATGCCCATACTGGCCGCCCACGAAGCAGATTTTGTGGTGGCGGTGAACGTGACTGCCCACAGCCCGCAGCCGGTGTCTTTGGAGGCACTGCTTCCCAAGGATGAGAATAACGACAGCCGCACCACCCGGGAGCGTGACCGCGATGCCAATATTGGCGGCTGGATGGACGAGGTGCGCGCCACCACGCGGCGGCTATGGAGCGAACTGGGCAGCAGTAGCGAAGAAGAGGGTGAGGTGGATGAAACGATGGACCTTCGCGGCAAGCGCGAATGGGGCAAGCTGGATATGATCCTCGAATCATTCGATATTACCCAGGCGGCACTGGCCAAATATAAAATTGCCGGTTACCCGCCCGATATTCTCATCGAAGTGCCCAAAACGGTGTGCAGTACCTACGAGTTTCACCGTGCCAAGGATCTGATCCGCCTGGGCCGTCATCTGGCCGATGAGGCCCTGGCGCGGCACGTGCCCGATAGTGCGTCGGATGCGCAAGAATCGGGTGTGGCAGAATAACGAGACTACTGACCGCGCTTACGTAGCAGGATATAGACCGCACCGGTGCCGCCGTCGATCTCGATGGCGGAACAGAATGCCAGGACCCCGGGCCACTCGCGCAGCCAAGCATTGGTGTGGCTTTTAAGCACTGGAAAATCGGCAGTGGTGCCCCAGGCCTTGCCGTGGACAACCAGCACGCAGCGAAGCCCCTGAGCGGTCGCGTCACGCAGAAAGCTCTCTAGCTCCAGCCGGGCTTCTTCAAGGGTGTAGCCATGTAAATCTAGGCCAGCCTGCCAAGCCGTCTGGCCGCGCTTGAGTTGGCTGAAGGTGCGCCAGGGCAAATCGGCGACGCTGAATTCCAGGTATTCGGAAGGACGTACCGCCTCGACCCGGCCGTCGGATGTGCGGCCGCTGGTGGCAAAGGTACTGCTTTCCACCGCCGCCTGCCGTCTGGCCTGCTGGGCATCATCATTGCGCTTGGGTTTGCCGGGGTCGGCCTGATTGGTGGCCATGCGACGCACGCCCGCGGCTTTCAGCGCCTGGCGGAAAGCACTGATATCGTCATCATCGGGCAGGTGGCGGTGTCGTGTCATGACAGGCTCAAATGGCAAATGGGCAAAACGGAGAACAGGCGCACAGTATAGCGAGATGCACGCTGCTGTGAACCGGGCAGCGTCAAAGGTACAATCTTTTCTTTAGCCATGCCGTCTCCCGATGGGGATGGTCGCCTTTGTTGACCAGGAGCCAATGTGACCCAGCCTCTCAACGCCGAGACTTCGCCTTCCTCCCTCACCCTGCCGGATACGGCGCTGGTGAGCGAGCTCATAACCTTACGTGACTACCTGCGCTGGGTATCCAGCGAGTTCTATTTGGCGGGACTCTATTACGGCCATGGCACCGAGTCGGCATGGGACGAAGCCGTTGCGCTGTGTCTGGGGGCACTGCATTTGCCCTGGAATGTCGACCCGGGTGTACAGGATGCGCGGTTGTTGCCGATGGAGCGCGAGCGCATAGTGGTCCTTACCCGTGAGCGAATCACCACGCGCCGACCGCTGCCTTACCTGTTGGGTGAGGCTTTTTTTGCCGGTTATCCGTTTAACGTTGATGAACGCGTGCTGATCCCGCGCTCACCGATGGCGGAGCTGATCGAGGACGGCTTCGCGGCCTGGTTCCCCGAGGAGCCGCCCGAGCGGGTACTGGATTTGTGCACCGGCTCCGGTTGTATCGGCATTGCCACCGCGCTTTATTTGCCCACTTGCGAGGTGACGCTGGCCGACATTAGCCAGGAAGCCCTTGCCGTGGCGCGCCAGAATATCACCCGCCACGATGTCGGCGAGCGCGTACGTGCGGTGGAAGCTGACGTGTTCAGCGGGCTGGAGGGCCAGCGCTTTGATGTCATTATTTCGAACCCGCCCTATGTCGATCAGCGTGACTTGGCCACCATGCCCGCCGAATTTCGCCACGAGCCTGCTTTAGCGCTGGGAGCGGGTAGCGACGGTCTGGATATCGTACGACGCATTCTGCGCGAGGCACGTGCGCACCTGACCGATGAGGGGTGGCTGATCGTCGAAGTGGGCAACTCAGACCGCCACGTGGAGGCTGCTTTTCCAGAAGTGGCGTTCATGTGGCTTGAATTCGAGCGTGGCGGCCAGGGTGTCTTTGCCCTGAGCGCTGCTGAACTCGACGCCCATGCGGCGTCTTTTGCGTGAGGAACTAAGGCTCATGTCCGGCAATACATTTGGCAAACTATTTACCGTTACCACCTTCGGGGAAAGCCACGGCCCGGCGCTAGGCGCGATCGTCGATGGCTGCCCGCCAGGGTTGCCACTCTCCGAGGCGGATCTGCAGCACGACCTGGACCGCCGCCGCCCCGGTAGCTCGCGGTATACCACCCAGCGCCAGGAAGCGGACCAGGTGAAAATCCTGTCGGGCGTTTTCGAAGGCAAAACGACCGGCACCTCGATTGGTTTGATCATCGAGAACACCGATCAACGCTCGAAAGATTATTCAAAAATCAAGGACCAGTTTCGCCCTGCCCACGCGGACTACACCTATCACCACAAGTATGGTCACCGTGACTATCGTGGGGGAGGGCGTTCAAGCGCGCGGGAAACCGCGGTGCGGGTCGCCGCGGGTGCCATTGCCAAACAGTATCTGGCGGCTCAGGGAGTGCAGGTGCGTGGCTATATGAGCCAGCTCGGCCCGATCAAGATAGATTTCAATTCCTGGGATGCCGTCGGGCAGAACGCGTTTTTCTGCCCCGATCCCGCCAAAGTGCCCGAGCTTGAGGACTACATGGATCAATTGCGCCGCGATCAGGATTCCGTCGGCGCGGAGATCACCGTGGTGGCCGAAGGTGTTCCGGTCGGGCTGGGTGAGCCGGTATTTGATCGCCTGGATGCTGATCTGGCGCATGGTTTGATGAGTATTAATGCGGTAAAAGGGATTGAGATTGGCGCCGGGTTTGGGTGCATCGATCAACGAGGCAGTGAGCATCGCGACGAGATGACGCCGGAAGGCTTTTTGTCCAACCACGCCGGCGGTGTTCTGGGGGGGATTTCCAGCGGCCAGCCCATTGTGGCCCGCCTGGCGCTCAAGCCGACGTCGAGCATCACCACGCCGGGGCGCTCGATCGACGTCAACGGCAATGCCGTCGAGGTGGTGACCAAAGGTCGTCATGACCCTTGCGTGGGTATTCGCGCAACGCCCATCGCGGAAGCGATGATGGCGATAACGTTGATGGATCACTGGTTGCGGCAGCGTGGGCAAAACGGTGCAGTAAGCGTTGATACACCACGTTTAACCCAACGCTAGCGGCAAGGTGTCCCTCGCATATCGCTGCTACACTCAAATAAAACAATATTGGTTAATGAAGCAGGAGCCGCCAATGAAGATTAACGTTGAGTTCGATCTCACCCCCGATGAGTTTCGCCAAGCGCTGGGGTTGCCCGACGTTGAAGCGTTTCAGCAACACCTGCTTGAGAACATCCAGCGGCAAATGGAGTCCGGCGTTGAGGGGTATGACCCCATGAGCCTGATGCGGCCTTTCCTGCAGCAGCCCATGATGCAGCAGGGCCTTTCACAGGGGTTGTCCAATTTCGGCACCTATCAGCAGATGATGCTGGATATGTTGAAACAAGCCGGGAATGCCAGTAGCAGCGATGCACCTGAAGAGGAAAAGGCTCAAAGTGGCACGACAAGTACCAAGAGTGCCAATGCTAATGCCAAGGCAACGGCATCTTCCCGGTCACGGGCAAAACGGAAATCGGAGTAATGAAACCCGGACACGACCAAAGCGCTAGAGGCCGTTTTCGTCAAGGTAGTTGCAACATGCCCTGTCAATCATTACTCTTTTTGCAGTGCAGCAATTCGTGTTCAAGTGAGTCACTCACGGCTCATGCCAAGGAACGAATAGAGGAGTAGATACCATGCAAGATAAAATGATGGACGCCTTCAACGCCCAGACCCGCCAAATGTTTGAGCCGATGCGCAAGATGAACTCGCTGATGCTCAACAACATGGAAAAGATGACCCAATATCAGCTGGAAGCGATGAAGCGCTACAGCCAGATGGGTACCGAGCGCCTGCGCAGCGCAACCGACGTTCAGGATGCTGAAAGCCTGCGCGACTTCGGCACGCAGCAAGCGGCGATGATGAACGAGCTGTCTCAGAAAATGCAGGAAGACGCTCGCGTGATGAGCGAGATGAGCCTTGAATTCAAGGCAGAGATGGAAAAGCTGTTTGGTGAAGCAGGCAAGCAGATGGCCGACCAGGCCAGCGCCGCGGCCAAAGGCGAGCAGCCAGCCGCCGCCAAGGGTGAGCAGTCCGCAAAAGCGAGCAGCCAATCCTCGCGTAAAAGCTGATTGACCCGATTGATCGCGGCGCCCAAGGGCGCCGCGCCTATTTTGAGCCTTTGATTACCTGCCATCAAACAGGCTGCGTTAGCGTTGCCGCGCCGGTAAAGGAGAACGAAGATGTCAGCAGAGTGGGAATTACCGCCCCATGGCCTTTCTCAAGAAGAGCTGGAAGCGTGGAATGCACAGCTGAAAGATATTGGTGAGCAGTATCAAGGTCTCATGCAGGATCTGTTATCGCGCATTGCGCCAAGCGAAGCGGCAGACTCCGTGTATAGCGACATGCGGGAAAGCTTTGAAGCCGGCGCGCAGTCATTAATGCAGAACCCGACGCTATTATGGCAGACCCAGTCACGCCTGTTGCAGGACCAGTGGCTGCTGTGGCAGCAGGGCATGCGGGCGATGGCCGGTGAAGAGGTATCGCCAATGGTCACGCCGGAGAAAGGCGACCGGCGATTCAAGGACGAGGCCTGGACCCGGGAACCCCACTTCATGGCCATCATGCAGCAGTACCTGCTGTTTTCCCAGATGGTGGATGAGCTGGTGGACAGTCTGAGCGGGATGGACGAAACCCATAAGCGCAACCTGGCCTTTTATGCGCGTCAGGTCGTCAACGCGATGTCGCCGACCAACTTTGTCACGACGAACCCCGAGGTCATGCGCCGCACGCTGGAAACCAAGGGGCAGAATCTGGTGGAGGGGCTTGAGCGGCTGCGCGATGACCTGGCCAATTCTGCCGAGGGCATCAACGTCCGTATGACGGATCGCAGTGCCTTTGGCGTTGGCGAAAACATCGCCGTTACCCCTGGGGCCGTGGTGTATGAAAATGAGTTGATGCAGCTGATCCAGTACACGCCCACCACCGAAAAAACCTATAAAACACCACTGCTGGTCGTGCCACCGTGGATCAACAAGTACTACGTACTGGATCTGCGCGAAGATAATTCGATGATGAAGTGGCTTGTCGACCAGGGGCATAGCGTATTCCTGATTTCCTGGCGCAATCCGGGGCCGGAACAGCATGACATCACCTGGGCCGATTACATGCAGTTGGGCCCGATTACCGCCATGGAAGCGATTGAAAAGGCTTGCGGTGAAAAGTCCGTCAATCTGTTGAGTTACTGCGTTGGCGGCACGCTGACGGCATCGACCGTGGCCTATCTCACCAGCACACGGCGTGGCCGCAAGGTTAAATCGGTGACCTACATGGCCACCCTGCAGGACTTCCGTGATCCCGGCGATATCGGTGTATTTCTCAACGAACGCGTCGTAGAGGGCATTGAAGAGAGTATGCAGTTGAAAGGTTATCTGGACGGGCGCTCGATGGCCTATACCTTTAACCTGCTGCGTGAAAACGATCTTTTCTGGTCGTTCTACATCAATAATTATCTGAAAGGTGAAACCCCGGCTGCCTTCGACCTGCTTTACTGGAACACGGACGGTACCAACCTGCCTGCCGGAACCCATGCCTGGTACCTGCGGCACATGTACCTGGAGAACAAGCTGGTCGAGCCCGGCGGCATCGAACTTGACGGGGTGAAGATCGATCTCAGGAAAATATCGGCGCCCAGCTATTTTGTGTCGGCCAAGGAAGACCATATTGCCAAGTGGAACAGCTCCTATTACGGCGCGCTGTTGCCAAAAGGGCCATCAACCTTTGTGCTGGGCGGTTCGGGGCACATTGCCGGTATCGTCAATCCGCCCCATAAGCAAAAATATGGCCACTGGACGAACGATCAGCTGCCTGAAAGCCATGAAGCCTGGTTTGAGGGGGCGACCTTCAATGAAGGGTCGTGGTGGCCTCACTGGCAGGCCTGGGTCACCGAAAATGGCTATGCGGACCCGGATCCGAAAAAAATGGTCGCCGCACGTCAGCCAGGTGAGGGCGAGTTAAGCGTGATCGAGCCCGCCCCCGGGCGCTATGTAAAGACCACGATTCCTGAAGTGTTGGGTGAAATACCTGAATAGGTGACCAAGTACGTTCCGCCTGATGAAGCCCTGCCTTAACGGTGGGGCTTTTTTCGTATAACCAGACAATCGACGGTGTCGCTGACATAATGTCGCATCAGGGTTGCGGAAACCTGGAATCTGGCTATGGTGATGAAGCTTTTGAGATGCTCAACAACGTCAGCGCGCAAAGCGTCTAGCGTGTCAGTTGACTAGAACAGCACCGAAAAACTCAGTCCTTCCCCAAAAGGAGAAATAAGATGGTCAGTCACCTATTCCAGGCCCCTCGGCTGTTAGCCGGTGGCATGCTGCTGATGCTGATAACCGCCGGACATGCCAGTGGACAGGACGTGCAGGTCAGTAACGCGCGATTGAGTTTGTTGCCCGGTGAGCAGCCGGGAGCGGGGTATTTTCAGCTACATAATACCGGCGACGAGACAGCTGTTTTAGTCGGCGCGCAAAGCGAGGCCTTTGAAGACGTCGAGATCCATATGAGCAGCGAGGAAAATGGCATGGCGCATATGCAAGCCATGGAGCAAGTGGAAATCGAGGCGGGGGAGCGTTTCGAGTTTGCCCCGAAAGGCCATCACTTGATGTTTATCGGGCGTCTGAAAACCTTTTCTGAAGGTGATGATGTCGAGGTGCTGCTGGAGTTTGACGATGCTCAGCAGCTGTCGGTCACGTTCGATGTGGTATCCCCTGTATCGCTTTAATACGCTGTCACGCAGGACGAGTTAATGATTAAACAGTTGTTTATTGTGCTGGCTGCGCTGTGGCTCGTCGGCTGTGTTGATCGAAGCTGGCGCACGGCAGAAACCCACGAGATCATGCCGCCGCTGGATTTTTCGTTGATTGACGAAAACGGTCAGGCCGTCGAGGCTGAAGAGTATCGGGGTAAGGTCACACTGGTTTACTTTGGGTATACCTATTGCCCGGATGTGTGCCCGATTACATTGGCCAGACTGGCAAGCACGTTGAACCGATTGGACGATGACGTCCGTGACGACATCCAGGTGCTGTTCATCTCCGTTGACCCGAAGCGTGATACCCCCGAGGTCGTAAAGCGCTACACCAATGCCTTCGGCCCTGAGTTTATTGGCATTACGGGAGACCTGGCGGAAATAGACGCCCTGACCAACCGTATGCGTGTCACGTATGATTACGAAGAACCCAACCAGCGTGGTGACTATATTGTGACGCACACAAGCGCGGTTTTTGCATTTGACCGGGAAGGAGAGGCACGATTCCTGATCCGTGACAGCCATCCGATTACTGATGCCGTTGCCGATATCAACCAGCTGGTGGATCAGGGGGACTAGGTTACTGGCAGGCGACGGATAGACTGCAGCGCGACTTATAACGTCGTGACTTTATATCCAGGATCACGTCGTCGCTTTGCGTATCGTACATGAACGACGCGTAGCCGCGGTCAGACGAAGCGGTACGGTACAGCCCACAAATGGTGTAGCCGTATTGCACCTTCTGTAGCTTGGCAAGCTCGATGTCACCGGGGGAGCCGAGGGTTTGCGACAGGGCACGCTGAATATCATCGTCGACATTGCTGTCGGATAATGCCTGTCCGCCAAAAATGGCGCCGCCCAGTAGCAACGCCAGGATTACCGGAAGCGCGACGAGCAATAAGAAGGGGCGAGATTTAAGCATGGCAATACCTGTAACGGCGTTATCGACACCCGGCCGCATACCGACCTGAGTGCCCAGTTTACCGGCGGCGAGTCTGCGGCACACCCACCAGCACCATGAGTGCGGCTAAAAACCACACCGGCCAGCTTCCCATCCGGGTAAACGGCGTTAACCCCTGGGTGGCGTAGAACTCGCCGGTGAGCGATGTAGTCTCGAACTGGGGCGCGCGCTCGACCACGCGACCCTGTGCATCAATGATCGCGGTAATGCCGTTGCTGGTCGCACGAAGCACGTAGCGGCCATTTTCCAGCGCCCTGAGACGCGCCATCTGCAAGTGTTGGTGCGGGCCGATCGAGGCGCCAAACCAGGTATCGTTGGACAGCGTCATCAATACATCGCTGTCTCTGGCGCGGTCGGCCACCAATTGCGGGTAAATGATTTCATAGCAGATGGCATTGCCGATGCTGACCCCTGCAGCCTGCATTGGCGCCTGGTCGGACTCCCCTTTGGTAAAGCTCGACATGGGCAGGTTGAAAAAGTCGATAGCCCCGCGCAGCAGACTTTCCAATGGCAGGTATTCGCCAAAGGGCACTAAATGCTCTTTTTGATAGCTGCCTTCGACATTACCCACACCTACCACGCTGTTGAAGTAGCGCTCGTTGATGTCACGCTGAACGATGCCGGTCATCAGTGCCGTGTCGGTGGGCAGATTGCTCTGTACGCGCTCAAGCACCGGGCGTGCCTGGGTTTCCACCATGGGCAGGGCCGTTTCCGGCCACACAATCAGGTCAACGTTATCGGCGACGTCGCGGGTCAAGTCGCTGTAAATGTTGGCGGCATTGCGCTGGCCTTCAGGGGTCCATTTTTCGAGCTGGGGAAGATTGCCCTGTAGCAGTGCGACCCGCGTGGGTGTTTCGGCGGGTGTGGTCCACTGCGAGGGCAACGCCAGTGGTAACAGCCAGACAGCCGCCAGTGGCGCGAGTGTCCACCATTGGCGGCGCAGCAGCAGCGCCGCGCCGAGTGTGCCACTGAGGGCAACCAGCAGCGATAGCAGATAGACACCGCCGATGGGCGCCCAGCCGGCCAGCGGCGAGTCTACATAGCCTGAGCCGAGTAATAGCCAGGGAAAACCGGTGAATAGGTAGGTGCGCAGGACTTCTCCCAGCACCCAGATGCCGGCAAAGCTGACAAGGGCCAGTCGGGGGCCGGTAAAGCGGCGGTAGAGCCACAGCGTGCCGGCGTAAAACAGCGCCAGTACGCAGACGAACAGGGCGGTGAGAAACAGCGCAAGCGGTACGCCGGTATAGCCGTAGTCGTGGATCGATACGTAGACCCAGGAAGCACCGCTGCCAAACAACGCCACCCCGTAGAGCCAGCCCTTGAGGGCCGCCTGGGCGGCGGTCAGTTGATGAGTGCCTGCGTACATCAAGCCTGCGGCAACCGGCCCTAACCACCATAGCTCAAATGGCGACGCCGTCAGCGTTGTGAAGCCGCCAGCCATCAGTGCGGCGATTAGCTGTCGATACACAGCTGGGATGCTACCCATAGCGAGATATCCTTATGTCCTGAACGTTGAGGCGTGAAGGCTAGGTGTCGTTCTGCTCGTCGTCGCTGCTGTCAGGGCGTTGTTCCCGGTAGGCCTCAAGCAGGCGGATGCGGCGGTTGTCGGCGTTGAGGACCTCAAAGCGCCAACCGCCCAGGTGGGTATATTCGCCGCGTTGCGGCAGGTGGCCAAATTGCTGCATCACCAGTCCGCCGATGGTATCGAATTCATCGTCAGAGAACTGGGTATCGAAGTGCTCGTTAAAGTCGTCGATGGTGGTGAGGGCACGGATGGCATAGCGCTTGTTGTCGAGCTCGCGAATATCCTCTTCCTCGTCGGCGTCGTGCTCATCTTCAATGTTGCCGACAATCTGCTCAAGAATATCCTCGATGGTAATAATGCCCGCCGTGCCACCGTATTCGTCGACCACAACGGCCATGTGGTTGTGGGTGTCGCGGAACTCTTTAAGCAGGCTGTTGAGTCGTTTGGATTCAGGAATGAACATCGCCGAGCGAACGATATCAGCCAGTTGAAACGCATCGCGCTCGGCCTGGGTCTGTGAAAGCAGCGGTAACAAATCCTTGACCAGCAGAATGCCTTTTACATCGTCAAGGTTTTCGCCAATCACCGGATAGCGTGAGTGACCGGTCTCTTGAATGAGCGCCAGGTACTCTTCGCTGGTCTGATCAAGAGTGATCGCCGAGATCTGTGAGCGGGGGATAAGGATTTCGCGAACCTGTTGGTCGCTGATTTCCAGTGCGCCTTCAATGATCATGATGGCGTCCTGATCAAGCTTTAAACGCCCTGCCGCGTGGCGTAGAAATTCCAGTAACTCATCGCGGGAGCTGGGTTCGTCGTTGTCGCCCGAAAGGGCGCTAAAGAGTTTCTCGAGCCAGGATCGTTGATTGGCGTTGCTCGATCGGTCTTCGCTCATGCAGGTAATCTCTTGTTGACGGACTCAGGTAGCGTGATTCGAAAGGACGTTTTATCACTGACCGGGGGCGCGGTACCAGTTCAACGTATGGGCCTTAAGTCTCATATGTCGCCAATATAAGGGTCGGTGATACCCAGGGTGGCAAGCAGCTCGCGCTCACATTGCTCCATCACCTCGGCGTCTTCCTCCTCAATGTGATCATAGCCCAACAAATGCAAGGTGCCGTGAATCACCATATGGGCGTAATGATGCTCAAGGGCTTTATGCTGTTCTGCAGCCTCTTTTACAACAATGGCATGGCAAATCACCAGATCGCCGAGTAATGGCAGCGTGATGCCCGGTGGATTCTCGAACGGGAATGACAACACGTTGGTGGGCTTATCCTTGCCCCGGTAATCATGATTGAGCGACTGACTTTCAGCGAGATCGACGAAACGCACGGTCAATTCCTGACGTGGGTCGTCGGGGTGCCGGGCAAGCACATCGCCCACCCAGCGGATGAGCTGTGCCTGCGTCGGTAGTTGTTGGTCGTCGATAGCCGCCTGACGATCGATCACGATATCACTCATCGCTTGGTATCCCCTGGGCCTTCGCGGCCTTGCAGGCGGGCTTCCCGCTCTTGCTGGCGCGTTTCCCGGCGGGCGCGTTCCTCGGCTTCCTGCTGGGACTCGAAGGCGTCGTAGGCTTCAATTATTCGCTGCACCAGTGGGTGGCGAACCACGTCCTTGGCGGCAAAGTGGGTGACGCCAATTCCAGGCGTGTCTTTCAGCACGTCGAGTACCTGAATCAGGCCCGAGCGCTGGCCCTTGGGCAGATCGACCTGGGTGACGTCACCGGTAATCACGGCGGTGGAGCCAAAGCCAATACGCGTCAGGAACATTTTCATTTGTTCGGGCGTGGTGTTCTGGCTCTCATCCAGAATGATATAGGCATTGTTGAGCGTCCTGCCACGCATGTAAGCCAGCGGGGCAATTTCGATCACCTGGCGTTCGATCAGTTTGGCGACCTGTTCGAAGCCGATCATTTCGTAGAGCGCATCGTAGAGCGGACGCAGGTAAGGATCGATTTTCTGGGCGAGATCGCCAGGCAGAAAGCCGAGCTTCTCACCGGCCTCCACTGCCGGGCGGACCAGTAAAATACGTCGCACTGCCTGCTGGTTGAGCGCTTCCACGGCGGCCGCGACGGCAAGGTAAGTTTTACCGGTACCCGCCGGACCAATGCCGAAGTTAATGTCGTGTTCGCGAATGCTGGTGACGTAGCGCTGCTGATTCAGGCCTCGGGGTTTGATCATGGTGCGCGGTGTGCGCATGATCACTTCGCCGCTGTCGCCTTCAATATCGTCTTCTTCCTCCAGCGCTTCCAGGCCGGATTCCTGGAGAAACAGGTGGACCGTGTCGGCCGATACTTCTTCCGCCGCTGTTTCACGGTAGAGGTGTTCCAGCACGTTGGCAGCGGCTTTGATGCGATTGGCGGGCCCAGCCAACTGGAACACATTGCCTCGGTTGCGCAGCGTTACGTCCAGGCGGCTTTCGATCAACTTCAGGTGCTCATCCTGCTGACCACACAGGCTGGCAAGGCGCTGTGGGTCATTGGGTTCAAGGCTTAATGTGGTAATGCGGTTGGCCTGAGGCGATGGCTGGCTCAAGAGTGAAAAACCTGTCGGTTGATGGGTGTCAATGTCAGCTTACTGCCCCAAGCGGTGTTGGGGCAATTACCTGGGATAAGCGATGTTCAATAACGCTCAGGGGAGGCGAGTTCACCGCGCAGTGAATTGGGCAGGGCCTCGGTGATTTCCACGTCCACGAAGTAGCCGATCAGCTCGGTGGGATTGGCGGCGCGGAAGTTGACCACCCGGTTATTTTCCGTGCGCCCGGACAGTTGACCTGGGTCTTTTGGCGAAAAGCCGGTCACCAGGATGCGCTGGGTAGTGCCCACCATGCGACGACTGATCTGGCCAGCTTGCTGGAGAATACGCGCCTGCAAGATCGCCAGACGTTCTTTCTTGACGCTTTCCGGTGTTTCATCCTCAAGCGCGGCGGCTGGTGTGCCGGGGCGTGCCGAGAAAACAAAGCTGAACGAGTGGTCGAACTCTATGCGATGGATCAGGTCCATCGTCGCTTCAAAGTCTTCTTCCGTCTCGCCGGGGAAGCCAATGATAAAGTCGGAGGAAAAGCTTATATCCGGGCGGTTGGCACGAATCCGCTCCATCTTTTCGATATAGGCCTCTGCCGTGTGGCCACGCTTCATCGCGCTCAAGATGCGGTCCGAGCCCGATTGCACCGGCAGGTGCAGGTGACTGACCAGCTCGGGTATATCGGCGTAGGCATCCACCAGACTGTCCGTGAACTCAACCGGGTGCGAAGTGGTGAAGCGAATGCGGTCGATGCCCTCGACCGCCGCGACACAGGCGATCAGTTCAGCAAGGTCAATTTCATCGCCCAGCTGGTTTTCGCCCCGATAGGCGTTGACGTTCTGGCCGAGAAGGTTGACTTCGCGCACGCCCTGGTCGGCGAGGTGAATGACCTCATCCATCACCGCTTCAAACGGCCGAGAGACTTCTTCGCCGCGGGTGTAGGGCACCACACAGAACGAGCAGTACTTCGAGCAGCCTTCCATGATCGACACAAAGGCGGTGGCACCGTCTGAGGTCGGTTTAGGCAGGTGGTCGAATTTCTCGATTTCCGGAAAGGTCACATCCACCGCGGCAATTTGATTGTCGCGGCGTGCATCCAGCATGGATGGCACCCGGTGCAGTGTCTGCGGCCCAAACACCATGTCCACATGGGGTGCACGCTTGCGCAATGCTTCGCCTTCCTGGCTTGCAACGCAGCCACCGACGCCAATGACCAGATCGGGATTGGCATCCTTGAGTTTTTTCCAGCGTCCCAGCTGATGGAACACCTTTTCCTGCGCTTTTTCACGAATGGAGCAGGTGTTGAGAAGAATGACATCGGCTTCGCGCTCGTTATCAGTCAGTTCGAGCTGATGAGAAACGCCGAGCATGTCCGCCATGCGGGAGGAGTCATACTCGTTCATTTGGCAGCCGTGCGTTTTGATGAAGAGCTTCTTCGCCATCGGTACCTGTCATCTATGGGTCGTCGGAAGGACGAGGGATGAATGGAGTGTCGTTGCGCCTGGGCGCCTATGATTGTGCGCATTATACGGACACAACCAACGGGCGGCTAGCGTTGACGCGGAATCGATGCTTGACCGTTACGTTTCTATCAGTATACTACGCACCGTGTTTGAGCAGTTCCCCGATAGCTCAGTTGGTAGAGCAAATGACTGTTAATCATTGGGTCGCAGGTTCGAGTCCTGCTCGGGGAGCCAATAAACTGATCTCAAATGCGGCAATATTAGATTGTTCCTCGATAGCTCAGTTGGTAGAGCAAATGACTGTTAATCATTGGGTCGCAGGTTCGAGTCCTGCTCGAGGAGCCAAATTGCCCCGCACGATATATTCCTACCGTTTACGGTAGTTCTATTGTTCCCCGATAGCTCAGTTGGTAGAGCAAATGACTGTTAATCATTGGGTCGCAGGTTCGAGTCCTGCTCGGGGAGCCATCTAGCGTTTGTTTTCCTTCCTTTTATGACGCCAGCCATTAATCGATTGCGCTTGTCCTTTGTTTAATTCTTCTTGACGCTACTATTATCGAGCGCCTGATGTCTTGCTTCTGCGTGGCTGCTTGACGCGTATTGCCAGCGGCTTTGCCGATGCTTACGCCAGTGGCGTAAACTATCCGCATTATGGATCAGGTGGGGATAATCGTCTTGGGAAAATCCACTCCGTTGAATGCACTGCAGGTATTCAAGTGCTTGAGCGATGAAACGCGATTGATGCTGATGCTGTTGATTGCCCATGAGCAATCGCTGTGCGTGTGCGAAATGACCTATGTGCTTGAAGAGTCCCAGCCCAAGGTGTCGCGTCATCTGGCGCAGCTTCGCCAGTGCGGGCTGCTGGTGGACCAGCGGGACGGGCAATGGGTGTATTATCAGCTAGCGCCGCAATTGCCGACTTGGGCGCGGCATATTCTCGAGTCTGCACAGCAAGGCAGTGCGGCCCGATTGGCCCGTTTGACGCAACGCTTGGCTGCCATGGGCGACCGACCAACGCGTCGAGCGGCGCTCTGCTAGCCCGCTAAAAACAGCGCCGATGCCATTGTGACACCGGCGCGGTTGCAGCCTTTCCTTTTTACGGTAATTCGCTTACCGATTGACGAACCGCTGGGTGCTTTCCAAGTGCGCGTAATCGAGCAGAATTTCGGCGGCTTCCAGCACTTGGGCGCGCTCTACTGAGGTGTCATCCTCCTCGTTGGTATTGCTGTCTTCACCGTCACTGTCGCTAAGCGCGGCTTCGTCGCGAGCGTCGGTCCACTCTTCCAGTTCTTCAAGCCCCAGGGCGCGACGACGCTGGTTTTCCAGTGCCAACTGCTCGGCTTCCTGAGCCTGGGTTTCACGTTCGCGCTGCTCACGATTCAGGCTGACGCTGGTATTCTGCTCGCGAAGCTCCCGGGACAACGCCGATTGCCGCTCCAGGTAGCGGAAGTTGGGATTTTCCTCCGCGCGATTCTGGTGGGCTGATTGAAGCGCATCAAGGTAGCGCTCAGGTTCTCCGTAGCGCCGGTACTGGACGTCCTGAACCGTATCCCATTCCAGGGCGTGGTCCAGGCTGCTTTCGCCAATGCGCTCCGGGTCGATCAGGCTAGGGAACTCGATGTCGGGTTCGACGCCGCGGTTCTGGGTACTCGCGCCGGAAATGCGATAGAACTTGGCGCGGGTAAGCTTGATTTCGCCATGGCTCAAATCATTTAGCGTCTGCACCGTGCCCTTCCCAAAGGTCTGGCTACCCATCACGATACCGCGGCCATAGTCCTGAATGGCCCCAGCGAGAATCTCTGACGCCGAAGCTGATAGCCGGTTCACCAACACGCCCATTGGACCGTCGTAAAGCGTGCCTGCTTCACTGTCGCCATAGAGGTTGATACGCCCATCAGCGTCGCGAACCTGAACGGTGGGGCCACGGTCGATAAACAGGCCAATCAGCGAGTTGGCTTCCTGAAGGGCGCCGCCGCCGTTGTTGCGCAGGTCAAGCACGATACCTTCAACATCCTGGCGTTTTAACTGCTCGATTTCCTTGGCAACGTCGCGGGTGGTACTACGGTAGTCATCTTCTCCCGCCTGCCAGGCGTCGAAGTCGACATAAAAGGTGGGGATTTCGATCACCCCGAGGCGGTGGGTATCGCCATCACGTTCGACATTAATCACCTCGCTCTGGGCGGCTTGGTCTTCCAGGTCGACCGTATCGCGGGTGATTTCAACGGTTTGTGAGCGGGTCATGTCGACCGCCTGGGCGGGCACGACATCCAGCTTTACCACGGAACCTTTGGGGCCGCGAATCAGGTCGACCACGTTGTCCAGGCGCATGCCAACCACGTTGACCATCTCACCGTCTTCCTGGCCGACGCCGATAATTCGATCGGCGGGCTCAAGTACACCGGCGCGCTCAGCGGGGCCACCCGCGACCAGGCTGGAGACTTTGACGTATTCGCCGTCGGATTGCAGGAGTGCGCCGATGCCTTCCAGCGAGAGGCTCATTTGAATATCAAACGATTCGCCCTGGCGTGGTGAGAGGTAGCTGGTATGCGGGTCAATGGTGCCGGTCACCGCGGCCATGATCAAGCCAAAGACGTCTTCCGGTTCGGTTTGCTCCAGGCGTGAAAGCTGCCCCTCGTAACGCTGGCGAAGATTATCAACGATCTGTTCCTCGTCCTGATCGCTCAGGGCCAGCGTCAGGGCATCATTTTTCAGCCGTTTTTGCCACAATGCATCCAGCTCGCGCTGACTCTCGGCCCAGGCGGCGTCCTCGCGGTCAAGCTCAAGGCGCTCGTTGCCCTGGAAGTTGAACGTCGCCTCGTCATCGAGGTGTTCGAGCAGCCATTCAATCCGAGCGGTATGGCGCTCGTTGAGGCGGTTGTAAAGGGCGAACGCCTCATCCAGATCGCCGTCGAAAAGCGTGTCGGCCAGATCGGTTTCCAGGTGACGGTAGGGCTCAATGTCGCTGCTTAGCAGGTAGGCCCGTTGGCCATCCAGGATATCCAAGTAGCGATCAAAGGCTTCTTGCGACCAGGCTTTATCAAAGCTGACATCGGCGTAGTGGCCATAGCGGAGCGAATCGGCAATTTCGACCGCCGCCTGGCGCTGTTCTTCGGTCGGCTCAAGTTGCGCTATTGCCATCGGGCTGGTGACAACCAGCATGATGGTTAGGGCGACTGAGCGCGAAAGCGTTGCAAACAAGCTCATCAGTCAAGCTCTCCCGGATTTGTGTACACTCATGCTTTCCTAGACCCGCATCTGACCAATGAGTTGCGAAGGCCGAAGGAGCATTGTAGCAGGTCACCTGCTTTGCTGAGACTCAAACATGTCGGTAAATGAGGATTTCAATGTCCGAAATATTCAACGCTGATCGCGTTTCGCGGTTATGCGAGTTCTTGCGCCAGTCCCCCACTCCTTGGCACGCCACTCATGCCATGGCGGAACGTCTGGCGCAAGCGGGTTTCGAGCGCCTGGAAGAAACGGCCAATTGGCAATTGTCGCCCGGTCAGCGCTACTACGTGACACGCAACGATTCATCATTGATCGCCTTTCAACTGCCCAAAGGGCCACTGCAAAGCATGCGTATGCTGGGGGCTCATACCGATAGCCCCGGGCTGCGTTTAAAGCCCAATGCCACCCAGCATGCCGCTGGTTGGCTTCAGTTGGGGGTGCAGGTATATGGCGGTGCCTTGCTTGCGCCGTGGTTTGATCGCGATCTGGGGATCGCGGGACGGGTGCATATCCGCCACGCCGATGGGCAACTGGAAAGTGTGCTGCTTAACGTTGATCGGCCGGTAGCGATGATTCCGAGTCTGGCGATCCACCTTGACCGGGACGTCAATACCGGTCGCAGCATCAACCCGCAGACCCAGATGGCGCCCGTGTTGATGCAAAGCGATACCGAAAGGCTCGAGGATCTGCTGGCATGCTGGCTGGAAGCCGAGCATGGCCTGCGGGCGGTCGACGTGGTGGACTTTGAGTTGGGCTTTTACGACGTGCAACCGCCTTCGCTGGTGGGCGTCAACCAGGAACTGATCGCAAGCGCGCGGCTGGATAACCTGCTGTCGTGTTTTGTAGGCCTGGAAGCGTTGCTCGACTGCGACGGTCAGCAGGGGGCGCTGCTGGTCGCCAATGATCATGAGGAAGTCGGCAGTGCCAGCGCCTGCGGTGCTCAGGGGCCGTTTCTGGGCGATGTGCTGAAGCGTATCAATGCACAAATGGGCAGGGGGAATGAAAAGGGCAGCGACGAATCACTGATTCAACTGATCCAGTCATCGCTGATGATCTCTTGTGATAACGCTCATGGGCTACATCCCAACTTTGCCGATAAGCACGATGTGCAGCACGGACCGTTGCTGAATGCCGGGCCGGTCATCAAGATCAATGCCAGCCAGCGCTACGCGACCAATAGCGTGACAGGCGCGTTGTTTCGGGATGTCTGTCGCGCCGCCGACGTGCCGGTGCAGTCGTTTGTGACACGGTCTGACATGGGCTGCGGCAGCACCATCGGCCCGATTACCGCCACTGAGGTCGGCGTGCCCACCATTGATGTGGGGCTACCCCAGTGGGCGATGCACTCGGTGCGCGAAACGGCGGGTACCCACGACGTCGAGCACCTTACCCGGGCGCTGGTCGGCTTTTTAAACCGCAAGATGCTTAATTGAGCCTATCTGTCACCCATAAAAAAGCCCGCTGACAGAGTCAGCGGGCTTTTTTTAATATTTGCTTGGTGGCTACGCCCTGATTTGAACAGGGGACCCCATCATTATGAGTGATGTGCTCTAACCAGCTGAGCTACGTAGCCATTCAACGGAAGCGCATGATACGCATCTGCCTTGGCCGCGTCAAGCCCGCCATGCTCGGCGTTACGGTTCACCGGCCGATAGCGGTAACCATTGCATGGCGGGCGCAATCACGTCCTGGTAGTTACGGATTCGTTGTACATAGTGCACCGGCTCATACCCTCGGGCGTAACCATAGCGTGTCTGCGGGTAGTAGCGCTTGTCGGCTTTGAGCGGCAGGACTTCCTTCATGTCCTCCCAGGAATTCGGGTCTTTGCCCAGCTCCCGGGCCAGCTTTTGCGCATCCAGCACATGGCCGCGGCCAATGTTGTAGCTTGCCAGGGCCAGGTAGGTGCGATCCGGTTCGGGGAGGTTGTCGGGAAGGCGTTGATGGCGGTCGGCAAGATAGCGGGCGCCA
This sequence comes from Halomonas sp. CSM-2, assembly GCF_002119345.1. Taxonomy (NCBI): domain Bacteria; kingdom Pseudomonadati; phylum Pseudomonadota; class Gammaproteobacteria; order Oceanospirillales; family Halomonadaceae; genus Halomonas; species Halomonas sp. CSM-2. The sequence goes on from NZ_NBYR01000002.1 coordinate 147,841, forward strand.
CCATCGATGGACGCTGCCGGGTTCAGGCGATTGTCGACACCCAGGGATTGGGCCGTGTTCTGCGTCAGCATCATGATGCCACGCACACCGGTAGGGGAGACCGCTTGCGGGTCCCAGTGCGACTCCTGGTAGGCCAGTGCGGCGAGCAGGTCGGCTGGCATGCCGGTCTCTTCCTGAGCCTCCAGGAAAAGGTCGAGGAAGTCCGGCAGGCGTTCGTCGATGCGCCGGTTGAGCGCACGCAGATCAACAAAGTCGAACTCGCTGATATAGGCGTAGTAGCGTTGCTGCACCTCGTTGATGCTTTCCTGGCCCTCGGGGGTTGCCATCCACCTGTCGGCCATATTGGCCAGGGCCTGTTGGTTGGCGGGTAGATACCAGCCCAGCCGGTCGCCGCTGGTGAGGTTGATGGCCACTTCCAGGTGTGGGAAGTGGCGGCGGACCAACTGCACGATATTGGAGTCGGCAACGGTGCAGTCAATACGCTTCTCGGCCACTTCGGTCAGTAATATCTCAGTGGTGCGCGGATCTTCCTCGAAGTCGATGCCCGTATGCTGGTTGACCAGGCTCTGCAGTTTTGCGGCGTAGCTGGAGTCTTCCGTGACCCGGATATCGACCCCGGCCATTTCTTCTACCTGGCGTGGCATGGGGCGCATGTCGCGGTGACAGACCAGTTGCTCGACAATATCGGTGTGAGTGGGGCCTTGGCGGAAGTGTTCATCCCGGGAGGGCAGGTGCGTCAGCCCAGCGGCGGCGAGCTGTTGCTCACCGCCCTGCAAAGATTGGAGCACCCCTGAAGTGGACTCGGCAAGTGTCCATTCAACCTCCCAGTCGTTGGCGTGGGCGAACGCTTCCACAAGGTCGTGCTCGGGACCCGCGGGATTCCCGTGGCGATCAAGGTAGTAGGTCGTGGCGCTGTTGCGGGTAACGACGTTAAGCGATCCGCCCGGTTCAGGCGGATCGATCTGTGTGATCGTCGTCTCGCTCTGGCCGCAACCTGAAAGCATGACCAGCGGGAGCAGAAGGCTGAAAATAACCCGATTGGATCGGGATGTATGACCAATCGTGCGGTCATCTGGGTAGCAGGAATTAGGCATTGATTAACCCTAGCAGGCTTCAGCGCCGCCAGGAAGGCGGCGCTTAAACGCTGGGTTATCGGTCGTTAAGGTGCGCCGCTACCCTTGAGGGGGCTGGTTGCGGGCTAGACATTGAAACGGAAATGTACCACGTCGCCATCCTTGACGATGTATTCCTTGCCTTCCAGTCGCCATTTACCCGCGTCTTTGGCCCCTTGCTCGCCGCCCAGTGAGACAAAATCATCAAAGGCGATCACCTCGGCGCGGATAAAGCCTTTCTGGAAGTCAGTATGGATGGCGCCAGCCGCTTCCGGTGCGGTGGCCCCTTGCTTGACGGTCCAGGCGCGCACTTCCTTGACACCCGCCGTGAAATAGGTCTGCAGGCCGAGCAGCGCATAACCGGCGCGAATCACGCGGTCCAGGCCGGGTTCTTCCATCCCCATCTCGCTTAAGAACATCTCGCGTTCTTCGTCATCCAGCTCGGCGATTTCGGCTTCGATCTGGTTGCACACCGGCACCACGACAGCGCCTTCTTCAGCGGCGATTTCGTTGACCACGTCGAGATAAGGGTTATTGTCGAATCCGTCCTCATTGACGTTGGCAATATACATGGTGGGCTTGAGCGTCAAAAAGCCAAAGCTTTTCACCTGAAGCTGTTCTTCTTCGCTCAAGCCAAAGCTGCGTAGCGGCTGCCCCTCGGCGAGGTGCGGATGAATTTTATCCAGCACGGCCTTGGTGGCAATAGCGTCTTTATCTCCGCCTTTGACGACCCGTACCAGCCGCTGGCTGGCCTTTTCGACGGTATCCAGGTCGGCAAGCGCCAATTCAAGGTTGATGGTTTCGATATCAATGCGTGGGTCGACCTGATTGGAGACGTGAATCACGTTGTCGTTATCGAAACAGCGCACCACGTGGGCGATGGCCTGCGTTTCGCGGATATTGGCCAGAAACTTGTTGCCGAGCCCTTCGCCTTTTGATGCACCTGCCACCAGGCCGGCAATATCGACAAACTCCATGGTGGTCGGCAGGACTTTCTGCGGTTTGACGATCTCGGCCAACGCATTAAGGCGCGGGTCGGGCATGGGAACGATCCCGACGTTGGGCTCGATGGTGCAGAAGGGGAAGTTTTCTGCATCAATCCCCGACTTGGTAAGCGCATTGAAGAGTGTTGACTTGCCGACATTGGGCAGGCCGACGATGCCGCAGTTAAAACCCATAAAGTGTTCCTGAAATAAAATGGTAGGCGAGAAATAATGGCCATTCTACGAGATCAGCCCGCTGCCAGCTACGGGGGCAACGCTACAGCTTGAAGCTGTGCAACTGATTCATGGCTTTGGCCCAGTCACCGGCCAGTGCCATGGGCAAGGTTGCCTGGCATTCTTCGATCGCGCGTTCAATCGCCGCTTGTTCTTCCTTGCCAGCGCGGCCCAGCACGTAGTTGGTCACCTGGCGTGCGTCGCCCGGGTGGCCGACGCCAATCCGTACGCGGTGAAACTGCTTCTGGTTGCCGAGTGCGCTGGCGATATCCCGCAGCCCGTTATGGCCGCCGTGGCCGCCACCGGTTTTATAACGCGCCTGACCAGGAGGCAGGTCGAGCTCGTCGTGGGCTACCAGCAGGTTCTCGGGGGCAAGCTTGAAAAACTGGCTCAGTGCCGCGACGGCCGCGCCGCTGCGATTCATAAAGGTGGCGGGCTTGAGAAGATGTACGTCCTGATCGCCGATGCGTACCTTGGCATAGTGCCCGAGGAACTTTTTTTCCGGACGCAATTCGCCATGCACGCTGCCTGCAATGGCATCGACCAGCCAAAAGCCGGCGTTATGGCGCGTTGTCGCATACTCCGGCCCGGGGTTGCCGAGTCCAATGATGGCCGTTACCTGGCTCATTTTCCACCTCCAAAAAATTTCCGGGAGAAATTTTTGACGCCGTGCCAGCGGCGGCCCGAGGGCGTCTGCCACGCATGGCAGGTCGCAAAAAAAATCAAGCGCCGAAGCGCTTGATCTTAACATTACGAAGGCCGTGCAGGCACGGCCAACGCTGACAGCTTACTCGGCGCTTTTGTCTTCTTCGCCGTCACTGCCGCTTTCGCTTTCACCACCTTCATCTTCGTCGTCTTCAGTCGCACGAACCTTCATCTTGGTGATGCTAAGAATCGCGTTGTCGTGATCTTCACCGTGAGACAGGTCAACCGAGGTGACGCCCGCCGGCAGGGTCAGGTCTGACAGGTGCAGCGTGGTGCCGACCTCGACATTGCTGATGTCAATTTCCAGGTAGTCAGGAAGATCTTTCGGCAAGCAGCTGATCGCCACTTCGTTAGCGAGAACGTGCAGTTCGCCGTCCTGGTCTTTGATGCCGACACACGCTTCTTCGCCCGTCACGTGCAACGGCACGTTCATGGTGATTTCGTGGGTGGCGTCAACACGCAGGAAGTCGGCATGGGTGAGCAGCGGCTTGTAGGGGTGACGCTGAAGGTCACGTACCACGACCTGCTCGTTTTTGCCGTCAATCACGAGCGTGATGACCGAGGAGAAGAACGATTCGTCTTCAATCGCCTTGTAAAAAGCGGTCTTTTCAACGGCGATCGACTGTGCGTCTTTGTTACCGCCGTAAACAACGGCCGGTACCTGTTCGTTCGCACGACGCAGGCGGCGGCTCGCACCTTTCCCCAGGTCGTTACGAACACTGGCTTTCAAGCTAAAATCAGACATGGAATTGCCTCTTGGTTTTGAGTAAGGAAACGCCGCCGTCCGCGACCAGACGACGACGTCCCCAGGAGCCCGTAAGCGGGCTGTGATGTCAGGCGATTAGTGGAACATCGCGCTGACAGATTCTTCATTGCTGACGCGGCGGATGGCTTCCGCGATCAGGCCAGCAACGCTCAATTGACGAATTTTACCGCTCCGCCGCGCTGCGTCGGAAAGCGGGATGGTGTCGGTCACCACGACTTCGTCAAGTTCTGAGTTGGTGATATTGTCGACGGCAGGGCCGGATAATATCGGGTGCGTGGCGTAGGCGACGACGCGCTTGGCACCGTGATCTTTCAGCGCTTCACCGGCTTTGCACAGCGTACCGGCGGTGTCGATCATGTCGTCGACAACCACGCAGGTACGGCCTTCAATTTCACCGATAATGTGCATCACCTGGGCTTGGTTAGCCTGAGGGCGGCGTTTGTCGATGATGGCCAGATCGGCATTAAGCTGTTTAGCGATGGCGCGGGCACGCACAACGCCGCCGACATCGGGGGATACGACGACCAGATCGCTGTAGTTCTGACGCTCGATGTCGTCGAGCAGAATCGGCGAGCCATAGACGTTATCGACCGGTACGTCGAAGAAGCCCTGGATCTGATCGGCGTGCAGATCCATGGTCATGACGCGATCAACCCCGGCCTTGACCATGATGTCGGCGACCACTTTGGCCGAGATGGGCACCCGTGCCGAACGCACTCGGCGGTCCTGGCGGGCATAGCCAAAGTAGGGCAGCACGGCCGTGATGCGAGTGGCTGAGGCGCGCCGCAGGGCGTCGACCATCAGGATCAGCTCCATCAAGTTGTCGTTAGTCGGCGCACAGGTGGACTGCAGGATGAAGACATCCTTACCGCGCACGTTCTCATTGATCTCGACCGCGATTTCACCGTCGCTGAATTGGCCCACCGTGGCGTTACCCATACGGCTGTCCAAGCTCTCGGCAATTTTTTGAGCGAGTTCGGGATTGGCGTTCCCGGCGAAAACCATCAGTTTTGACACGCGCAGCCACCTTTGCAGTGTTGGGGTTCAGGGAGGAAAACGCAGGTCAGCGTTAGGCTGGCTGGGGTACCAGGACTCGAACCTGGGAATGCCGATACCAAAAACCGGTGCCTTACCACTTGGCTATACCCCAGTAATGACCTAATGCGATGACCGGGCGATTCAACAGCCCAAAGCATCATGTAGAGGAGAGGTGTTGAGTCCGCGAGCTACCCAGGCGGAGCCATGATGGCCCGCTGCTTCGGCAACTGCGTGTGCCGTCTGCGCATCTTCGAATGCTGCAAACACACAGGCGCCCGTGCCGGTTAACCAGCTTGGTGCATGCTGTGATAGCCAGTCTAGGGCTTGTGCAATGGCTGGATAGTGCTGTTTGACCACCGCTTCACAGTCATTGCGCCACTCCGACGCTCCCCCCTGCAGTGCGCGCGCCATAGTAATGGGGCGGCTGTCGCGTGTCAATTGCGGGTCCTGGAATACTGCCTGTGTCGAGACGCTGACACCGGGGTGAATGATCACAAACCAGGGGGTGTCGAGACCCACCGGGGTGAGCTGTTCACCAACGCCCTCGGCCCAGGCGGTGTGGCCATGAACAAAGACAGGGACGTCAGCGCCTAGCTGAAGCCCAAGTGCGGCGAGTTCGTCAAGCGAGAACCCAAGCTGCCAGATCTTGTTGAGGCCAACGAGTGTCGTGGCCGCATCGGAACTACCGCCGCCCAGTCCACCGCCCATGGGCAACGTTTTGTCCAGGGTCAGCGTGGCACCCAGGCGGGTGCCGCTCACCTTTTGTAACAGCTGGGCAGCTCTTACGATCAGGTTGTCATCGGCGGCGACGCCAGGCATGCGGCTAGTCAGTTGAATTACGCCGTCATCGCGGGAGGTGATGGTTAGCTGGTCGCATAAATCAATAATCTGAAACAGCGTTTGCAGACGATGGTAGCCGTCCTCACGGCGACCTGTAATATGTAGAAGCCGATTCAGCTTGGCGGGCGCAGGCAGCGTCAGGGTTGTCATAATGCTTGGCTTACTGGCCTTCTTCGTCTGTGGAGCGCCATTCGTTAACGACCAGCGTGATGCGGATAACGTCGTAGTTCATCACCAGGCGGCGCGGTAGCCACATGCCTTCGAATCGCTCCCAGTCGCGATAATCGATTTCCCAGCCGGCCTGGACCAAATGACTGGGGAAGCCGAATTCGTCGGTTTCCATCTGGTAGTTATCATTACCGCCGGGCAGGCCACGTACCCAGTCGGGCATGGCGCTGACAGGCAGTGCCCAGCCTAATTGTTCTTCCATGAGGGCTTCGGGGGTTTCGGCCTCGAAGCGGCCTTCGCTGTTGGACAAGGTAAAGCGCCCCTCGCGTCCTTCCAGCACGTTACGTCCACCGCCAAAAGGACCGCTGATCAGCATGCGGAAATAATGTGGGTGCTGGTTCCAGTCGAGGTTGGCGCTGGTGCTTTCATCAGGGGTGCGCAACCCGGCCTTGCCAACCAGCGTCCAGGTGTCAAAGTCATTGACCCGGTCTTCCTGGGCGTCCCAGTCACCGGCTTGACGGCTGCCTTCGTCCTGGGGGACTTGAGTGGCGCACCCGGCGAGCAATAATGCCGCTGCACAGGCCACAAGCCTCGATGCCCGGCGCAAGGGATGGGGCGGTATACAGGTGGAAGCAATAGTGGGCATGTCGGACTCCTTGTCAGTTCATCGGTCAACGGCTGTCGCGAGAGGGTAAGCGCCGGAGATGTTTTAGAGGTCGTTTGCTGGGTCGAGTTCGGGATAACGCTGTATTAATCCATCAATCGTCGGATGGTCCTGGGTGCGTTGCTGTACATCACGGATGATTTGGCGTGCTTCTTCGCTGCGCCCCAAGGCATGCAGCACCTCGGCAAGATGGCCGGCAATTTCCTGGTCGGGCATGCGCGCATAGGCTTTTTCGAGCCAGGGGAGGGCTTTCTCTGCATCGCCCAGGCGGTAATACACCCAGCCAAGGCTGTCGAGTACCGCGGGGTTGTCGCCGTCAAGCGCATAGGCGCGCTCAATCAACTCGCGGGCTTCTTCCAGACGACCGGGAAGATCGAGATCCGCCAGGGTATATCCCAGCGCATTCAGCGCCACGGCATTGTCGGGTTCGATGCGAAGCACATGGCGCAGGTCTTCCTCCATTTGTTCAACATCGCCCATCTCCCAGGCGCGCATCGCGCGGAAGTAAAGTAGGTCGGTATCGTCTGGCGTGCGTGCCAACTCACGGGTAAGAAGAGTGTCGGCATCATTGGTGCGGCCCACTTCGTCGAGTAGTTGCACTTCCAGTTTGACCAGTTCGCTGAAGTAATCGTCGTGACGCATGCGTTCGACACGTAAAAAAGCACGTGCGTCGATGAGCCGGTCGTCATCAATGAGCATTTGCGCCGCCGTGGCGCGAGCGGGCAGGAATTCCTCACCGCTGTCGACCTGCCTGTAGTAAAGCAGTGCGTTGTCGGTATCGCCTTTAGACTGGGCAATCACGCCCAGTAAATAGTAGGCCAGGTTGGGTGTGTCATCCCGGCCCATTAGTGGCTGAAGAAGCCGCTGTGCGGGGTCGGGGTGGCCCTCATCCAGATAGAGCTGGGCAAGGGCGACCCGTAACGCATCGCTGCCTGTGTGTCGATCGAGCAGGGCGTCGGTCTGCTGTTGGGCCGCATCAAGGTTGTCGAGTCGAATCTCGGCCTGAGCCAACAGTAATAAAAAGCGCACATCATCGGGGTTTTCCTGCAGGCCTTGGCGGGCAACCTGGCGGGCTTGGCCGGGGTTGCCGGTTTCAAACGCCAGTTGGCCTTCTACCAGCAGCAAGGAGGGACGCTCGCTCAAGCCTGAGGCCTGGTCAAGATAGTCACGAGCTTGTTCAGTGCGCCCGAGTGCCGCTTCCCAGAGCGCCGCCGCTAGCAGGGCATCGGCTTGTTGTGCCGGGTCACTGAACGAGGCCTGATTCAAATGCTCGACAAGGCGGCTTAGCAGCCGGTTGAGAGGGCCCTGTTCGGCGATGGCGGTTTCGGCGAAACCGGTGAGTTCGCCATCCTGATTCGCCTCACTCAAGGCCAGTCGGCGCTCCAGGCTTGCCATCCAATTGCCCTGCTGCAGCGAAAGCGCAGCGAGAAGTCGATTGGGGGTGTCGGCCTCAGGGTTCAGGGTTTGCCAGCTCTGCGCCGCTTCTTCGATCAGGCTTTCGTCGTTGCTGAAACGGGCGGCAAAAGTGGCGCGCTCAGCCAGTGCTTCGGCGCCGTAGCGTCTGGCAGCCTCAAGGTAACCCTGGCTGGCCCGCTTGAAGTCACCGCGCTGCCCGGCAAACTCTGCTTGCAGCAGCGTGCTCAAGCCAGCAGCATCCAGTCCCTGCGTAACAGGCGGGGCGTTATCCATGGGGTCGGCAGTTAATGAAAGCCGCTCGTCGTTGGCATTGGGCGACAATTGGCAGCCACTCACGGATAACGTGATGGTGGCCAGGAAAAATAGTAGCAGACGTAGTGGCATGCGGATCTCAATCAGTTGGCCGAGTGCTCAGCATAGCGGCTTGCCTGCCTGCGGCAAAGTGGTGTGCGCCAGATCATTCTGTGCTGTGATAAGATAGTGCACTTTATCGTGCGGCGTTTAGCCCTCATATCTCTGTCCAGACTTGCCTGAGCAAGCCCAAATTGACGTGAAGACCGACACACTAGCGAAGACGCCTAACCCATGACGCTCCTTGCCCTGGGAATTAATCATCGCACCGCCAGCATCGCCGTGCGCGAACAGGTTGCCTTTACACCGGCGCAGCTCGACCACGCGCTGATGGAGCTGCGTGCCCTCCCGCAAATCAGTGAGGCTGCGGTACTGTCGACCTGCAACCGGACAGAACTGTATTGCGTGACTGACGCGGCAGGCGAAAAAGCCGTCCTTGACTGGCTGAGCCGCTTTCATCAGTTAAAGGTCGATGAGCTGGCCCACTGTGCCTACCACTACCTGGATAATGAGGCGGTTCGCCACCTGATGCGGGTTGCTGTGGGGCTCGATTCCATGGTGCTTGGCGAGCCGCAAATTCTTGGTCAACTCAAAGAAGCCTATCAACAGGCCCGTGAAGCCCAAGGCTTGGGCAGCGAGCTCGAACGGCTATTCCAGCATACGTTTGCCGTGGCCAAACAGGTACGCACAGAAACCGGTATCGGCAAGAACCCTGTGTCAGTCGCTTATGCGGCGGTCAGCATGGCCAGCCGGATTTTTGATGATTTTGGCCGTTCAAAAGCACTGTTGATCGGGGCAGGCGAGACTATTGAACTGGTCGCCCGACACCTCCATGAAGCCGGGGTGCGAAAGCTGACGGTAGCCAACCGGACCCGTGAGCGCGCCGAGCAGGTATCAGCGCCGCTCGGCGGCACGGCGATTACCCTGCCGGAGATCCCGGCGGCGCTGGAAGAAGCGGATATCGTGATTTCCTCCACGGCGTCTCCGCTACCGATTCTAGGCAAGGGAATGGTCGAGCGTGCCCTCAAGAAACGTCGTCATCGCCCGGTGTTCATGGTCGATATTGCCGTGCCTCGGGATATCGAGCCCGAAGTGGGCGACCTCGCCGATGTGTTCCTGTATACCGTTGATGACCTTGAAGAGGTTATTCAGGAAAACCGTCGCCATCGTCAGGTGGCCGCTGATCAGGCGGAGTCACTGATTGAGCATGGCGTTAGCGGCTGGCAGCATGAGCGGCGTATTCGCCATGGTGGCGAGCTTATTCGTGGTTATCGCCGCCATGGGGAGTCGCTGAGGGATACAGCGCGAGATCAGGCCCTTGAGCGGCTGGCGCGTGGCGAGGACCCGACAAAGGTTGTCGAGCGTCTGGCTCACCAACTGGCCAACCGGCTGATGCACCAGCCGACACAAACGCTGCGCGATGCGGCGTCTCAGGAAGATCACGCACTATTGGAAGCCGCACCGCGCCTGTTAATGCCGCCCAAGCCAGCCTTTGAGAAACCCTCGACATCGACGGCCAATCGCCAGAAGGATGATACGCCCGCATGAAAGAAACACTGCGCCAACGTTTAGATAGCTTTGCCGACCGATTTGAAGAGTTGTCGATGCTGTTGTCTGACCCTGAGGTGATCCAGGATCAGCAGCGGTTTCGCGATTACTCCCGCGAATATGCCGAACTTGATGAGCTGGTGGGGGCTTGGCAGCGCTATCGCCGAATCGAAAACGATATTGACGCAGCACAGCAGCTTAGCCAGGACAGCGACCCCGAGATACGCGAACTCGCTGAGATGGAGATCGACGACGGACGTGGGCAGTTGGACGCGTTAGATGCTGAACTCAAGCGACTGCTGGTGCCCAAGGACCCTGATGATGGTCGTGGCGTCTACCTGGAAGTCCGCGCGGGAACGGGCGGCGATGAAGCCTCATTGTTTGCCGGTGACCTGTTTCGCATGTATTCCCGGTATGCAGAAAAGCGCGGTTGGCGCGTGGAAGTGGTGAGTGCCAGCCATGGCGAGCAAGGCGGGTATAAAGAGATTATTTCCCGAGTTAAAGGTGATGGCGTCTACGCCCGGCTGAAATTTGAGTCGGGGGCGCACCGTGTTCAGCGCGTCCCTGCCACCGAATCCCAAGGGCGTATCCATACCTCGGCGTGTACCGTGGCCGTGATGCCCGAAGTCGACGATGTTGGTGATGTGGATATCAATGCCGGTGATCTGCGCGTCGATACCTTCCGCTCAAGCGGGGCGGGCGGTCAGCACGTCAACACTACCGACTCGGCGATTCGCATTACCCACCTGCCATCCGGCGTGGTCGTGGAATGCCAGGAAGAGCGCAGCCAGCATAAAAACCGTGCCAAGGCGATGTCACTGCTGGCGGCCAAATTGAAGCAAAGTGCCCAGGACGCACAGCGCCAGGACCAGGCCGATACCCGCCGCTCGCTGGTGGGCTCGGGGGATCGCAGTGAGCGTATTCGCACCTATAACTTTCCCCAGGGGCGGATTACCGATCATCGCATCAACCTGACACTTTACAAGTTGACCGAAGTGGTTAGCGGCGAGCAGCTCGATGACGTGATCGACCCGCTGGTGCACGAGTATCAGGCGGAGCAGTTATCTGCCCTGCAGGGTGCCTGATGACCCTGGATGTGCTGCTACGAAAGGCAACGGAGCGGCTAGTGCGGGCAGGTTCGCCCAGTGCGCGGCTGGATGCCGAGGTGTTGCTTGGGCATGTTATCCAACGTGACCGCACCTGGCTGTATACCTGGGGGGATAAAGGCTGTTCAACCTGGCAACAGGCGCGATTCGATGCGCTTGTGGCTGCCCGCGCCCAGGGCTATCCCGTGGCCTACTTGACCGGAGAACGCGAATTCTGGGGTCTGCGCCTCATGACATCGCCGGATACACTGATTCCCAGGCCCGATACCGAAACACTGGTGGCGTTGGCGTTAAGCCGCGCGGCACAGCCTCAGGGCCGTTTGCTGGATATCGGTACTGGAACGGGCGCGATTGCCCTGGCGTTTGCCAGTGAACGGCCCGATTGGCAGGTGACCGGCGTCGACCTGCTCCCTGCCGCCGTCGCGCTGGCGCAAAAAAATGCCGCAAAGCTGGGCCTTGGCAATGCCTGTTTCGAGCAAAGTGACTGGTTTAGCGCCTTTGCTGTGCCCCGTGAAACGGCAGCTTTCGATGTGATTGTCGCCAACCCGCCATATATAGCGGCGGATGATCCACATTTGAAACGGGGAGACGTGCGTTTTGAGCCGGCGTCTGCCCTGGTGGCCGACGCCGATGGCATGGCTGATTTGCTGCATCTCATCGTCACGGCAAAGGCTTACCTGGCCGATTCGGGTTGGCTGATGCTTGAACATGGCCATGATCAAGCCGCCGAACTTCGCGAGGCCATGCGGGTAGCGGGCTATCAAAACGTTGAAACGGTTCGCGACCTCGGAGGCCATGAACGCGTTACGCTAGGCTTTTTAACTACCGCCTGATTCTTCAGTAATGGATCCTGCCATGAAAGCAAAAAACAAAACGCTGGACCGCATCGATTTGAAAATTCTGCGCTGTCTGCAGGAAAACGCGCGAATTTCGTACGTGGATCTGGCCACCGAGGTGGGGCTGTCGACCACTCCTTGCCTGGAGCGGGTCAAGCGTCTTGAAAAAGCCGGTATTATTCGCGGCTATCAAGCGATTCTCGACCCTCAGGCACTCAAGGCGAATTTACTGGTGTTTGTCGAGATAAGTCTGGAAACCCAGTCCCCCGCCGTTTTCGATGAATTCCGACGCGCCGTCGAAAAACTGCCGCAAATTCAGGAATGTCACCTGGTCTCAGGGCAGTTTGATTACATTTTAAAATGCCGTATTCCGGAAATGTCGGCGTATCGCCAGCTGCTTGGTGATGTCGTCCTGACCCTGCCGGGCGTCAAGGAGTCGAAGAGTTACGTGGTCATGGAGGAGGTAAAAGAAAGCTTCAGCCTGCATGTGCCTGAGTTTGAGGAATTCGAGGAAAAGTAGCCCATGATGGATGATCACGCGCTGCTGCGCTATAGCCGCCAGATAATGCTGCCAGAGGTTGATATCGAGGGTCAGGAGCGGCTGATCGATAGCCATGCGCTGATTGTCGGTGCCGGTGGGTTAGGGTCGCCGGCGGCGCTGTACCTGGCGGCGGCGGGGGTCGGGCATATCACGCTGGTCGATGCGGACAGCGTTGAGCTTTCCAATTTGCAGCGTCAAATTGCTCACCAGCAGGCGAGTATCGGTCACAACAAGGCGGATTCAGCCAAGGCCAGTGTGCAGGCGCTCAACCCCGAGTGCCGTGTCATTACGGTTGAGGAGCACGCCCAGGGTGAGCTGCTCGAGCGATTGGTTGCCGCCGCCGATGTGGTGCTTGATTGCACGGATCGCTTTTCCAGCCGTTACGCTATCAATGCCGCTTCGCAAAAAGCCAGGGTGCCGCTGGTATCCGGGGCCGCGATTCGTTTTTCAGGTCAATTGGCGGTATTTGACCCGCGTCTGCCCGAGGCGCCCTGTTACGCCTGTTTGTACCCACCCGATGGGCAGGGCGACGATGCGTTGAGCTGTGCAGAAAGCGGCGTGATGGCTCCCTTGGTCGGCGTGATTGGCTGTTTTCAGGCCGTTGAGGCGTTCAAGCTGCTTAGTGGTGCAGGCAAAGCCCACCAGGGACTGTCGCTTTTCGAGGCGTTAAGCGGACACTGGCGGCACTTTAATGTCCCCAGGGATCCTGCCTGCCCGGTGTGCGCGCCTGCCCATTAAGGGGTATCGGTTTCTTTGCTATTGGCGGCGTCGTCAGCCGGGAAGCTGGCTTTCTGCGGACCCTGTGGCTTTGACGATTCGTTTTTCCCCTTGCTGTTGAAGTCCTTCGGCGGTTGCGATGAAAAGACACTGTTGAAAATGTCGTTATCCGGATTCATGTCGATGCTGCCATGAAAGACGCTGCCGTCCTCCAGAACGAGGCAGGGAGTGGTGAGGGTGCCGGTCACGTGCGCCCCGTCATGAACCGTTATCTTATGCAGGGCAACCAGGTTGCCGTCCACGCTACCCGAAACACGCAAGGTATGCGCGTAGACATCGCCACTGAGGCTGCCATTTTTGCCCAGTGTCACCGTGTGTTGTTTGCAGGTCACGACGCCAGTGATCTGGCCTTCGATGGTAATGTCTTCGTCGCTGTTGATATCCCCATGAACCTGCGTATTGCTGCCAATGACCGAGGTGCTTTGCCGTGACGCCTTGGGGAGACTGATGGTCTCCTCGGTTTGAGGTATTTCCTGTTGAGCGTCAGTCGTGCTGTGTGGCGCGGTAGGCGGTTTGGTTTTACTGAACATGCGATATACCTGTTGGGGTTGATAGGGGGTGCCAAGGCGTCAATAGCAAAATGATGGCATCGGTTCATGCGATAATATTAATTTACGCTGAACATTGTTAAGTCAAAGCGCAAAGATACCGCGCAACTCGCCTTGTATTCTTGACGTTAGCTTATCAGCTTGGGTCTATAACATTGACGCTGAATGAAGAGCAGGGGCATCGCATCTCATGGGTACTGAAACATGGCTGATTTTGCTTGGCGTTACGGTTATGACGTTGATTATTTTAGATGGCAGGCGTAGAAAACTGAAAAAACGGGCAGCGAGCAGCCATAACGCTTCAAGCGTAAGCGCCCGAACCGATGATGCAGCAATGGTTGATAATGTACAGAGCCTGCCAGCTTTGTCCGGTGTGCTCACGGCGCCTGACGAGTCGCCCCTTCGCGACGGTTGTGTATCGCTTGAGCCCCCACGCAGAGAGGGAAGCTATCTGGGCGCCGCGACGCAGATAGCAGGCAACATCATTGCCAATGAAGGCGTGTCGATTAAAGGGCGCGTTGTGGGGGCTGTGATTGCCAGGCATCAACTGATCCAGTTGAGCGCCAGTAGCGTGGTCAGCGCTGACCTGGAGGGAGGGCATGTGTGTATAGACGGCTACCTTGACGGTGATGTCCATGCCAGTGATCGATTGACACTGATGCCGAGTGCCAACGTGCGTGGTGCGATGTCAACGAACCGCTTTGAATGCCATTCAGGTGCCAAGGTCACAGGTACCGTCGCAGCCTGTCAGCCCACGGGTAGATGACCATAAAAAAGCCCGCTTGGTAGCGGGCGCGACGTCAGTGTGATCAACGTCAAAGGGAACCTATCCAAACGTAGTTAGCAACTACCCGTGGATCGGTCAGGGGACTTTGGGGTCGGCACTAGAGACGGATCAGGTAGTCAAAGGCGCCCAGTGATGCCTTGGCGCCTTCGCCCATGGCAATGACGATCTGTTTGTAAGGTACGGTGGTGACGTCCCCGGCGGCAAAAATGCCCGGTACTGATGTCATGCCATGTGCATCGACAATGATTTCGCCGCGCGGGCTCATCTCGATGGGCGAGTCTTTCAGCCATTCGGTGTTGGGTACCAGGCCAATCTGCACAAAAATACCTTCCAGCGCGACGTGCTTGATTTCGTCGTTGGTGCGGTCCTTGTAGGTCAAGCCATTCACGCGGCTGCCATCGCCGATCACTTCGGTGGTCTGGGCGTTGAGGATAATATCCACGTTGGGCAGGCTCTTGAGCTTTTTCTGCAGGACAGCGTCGGCGCGCATTTCGCCCATGAACTCGATCAGCGTCACGTGCCCGACAATGCCTGCCAGGTCAATCGCGGCCTCTACGCCAGAGTTGCCGCCGCCGATCACGGCGACATGCTTGCCCTTGAAAAGCGGACCATCGCAGTGAGGGCAGTACGCCACGCCTTTGTTACGGTAGGTCTGTTCACCGGGCACGTTCATTTCACGCCAGCGCGCGCCAGTGGCCAGTACCAGGGTCTTGCTTTTAAGCGTGGCACCGGACGCCAGTATCACTTCGTGAAGGCCGCCTTCGGTATCGGCAGCTTTGAGCGAGTTGGCGCGCTGCAGGTTCATCACGTCCACTTCATAGTCCTTGACGTGTTCTTCAAGCGCGCTGACCAGCTTGGGTCCTTCGGTATGCGATACCGAGATAAAGTTCTCGATGCCCATGGTGTCGGCCACCTGACCGCCGAACCGTTCGGCAGCAATGCCGGTATTGATGCCTTTGCGTGCCGAATAAATGGCCGCGGCGGCGCCGGCGGGACCACCGCCAATCACCAGGGTGTCAAAGGCGGCTTTTTCGCTGAGCTTTTTGGCCTCGCGCTCGATGGCACCGGTATCCACCTTGGCAAGAATTTGATCAAGGGTCATGCGGCCTTGATCAAAGGGTTTGCCATTGAGGTAGATGCTGGGCACCGACATGATCTCACGGTTTTCCACCTCGTCCTGGAACAGCGCGCCGTCGATGGCAACGTGGCGAATGTTGGGGTTGAAAATCGCCATCAGGTTGAGTGCCTGAACAACATCGGGGCAGTTCTGGCAAGACAGGGAATAGTAGGTTTCAAATACCAGTTCCTGATCAAGCGCACGGATCTGGTCGAGTACATCCTCACTGGTCTTGGGCGGGTGACCACCAACCTGCAGTAAAGCCAGCACGAGAGAGGTGAACTCGTGGCCCATAGGAATGCCAGCAAACACGACGCCAGTGTCTTCGCCGGGCCGGGTAATGGCAAAAGACGGTGTGCGCGGATTGTCGCCTTCCGTTGACAGGGTGATCTTGTCGCTCAAGCCGCTAATCTCTTGTAGCAGGCTGAGCAATTCCTTTGATTTATCTTCGTCATCCAGCGAGGCGACAAGCTCAAGTGGATGCGTCACTTTCTCCAAATACGCTTTTAGCTGATCTTTTAAATTGGCGTCGAGCATGATCGAAACAACCTCTTGGCTGGCAAAGGTGTGTGACGGCAACTGGGTCGTCGTTTCAGGGGGATCAGACAACGGCACCCGGGTGATGCCCGGGTGCCTGTTGAAAACTAGCGCGTTGCGGTGCCGTTAATTGGATTAGATCTTGCCGACCAGATCCAGCGATGGTGCGAGGGTCTCTTCGCCTTCTTTCCACTTGGCAGGGCAGACTTCGTTCGGATTAGCGCGAACGTATTGAGCCGCTTTCACCTTGCGCAGAAGTTCTTCGGCGTTGCGGCCAATGTTGCCGGCATTGATTTCAACGATTTGAATCTTGCCGTCGGGGTCGACAACGAAGGTGCCGCGCTCGGCGAGACCCGCGTCTTCAATCAAAACGTCAAAGTTGCGTGAAATGCGCAGCGTCGGGTCGGCAATCATTGGGAATTGCAGTTTGCCGATCGTCTCTGAACTATCGTGCCAGGCTTTGTGAGTAAAGTGCGTATCAGTTGAGACGCTGTAAATTTCGACACCCAGCTTTTTAAACTCTTCATAGTTGTCTGCCAGGTCGCCAAGCTCAGTGGGGCAGACAAAGGTAAAGTCAGCTGGGTAGAAAAAGAAGATGCTCCACTGGCCTTGTAGATCGGCATCAGAAACGTCAACGAACTCTCCGTTCAAGTAAGCGGTTGCGTTGAAAGGTTTAACTTCAGAATTGATCAAAGACATTCAGAACATCTCCATTGGCAGCGAATGACAGTAAAATAACTTGCTTATTAGACTAAGGATTAAGTCATGTCTAATAAAATTGGGAAAAAACATCGGTTGGATAGAAAAAAACTATTGAAGGTACCACCATTCATCAAGGTGATGTGTTGCGCTACGCTGGAGGTGGGCCGACTACCTGCGGAAAGAATACTTTTCTCAATCGTCTTGCGATAGCGGGCTCCGCGTCGCAAAATTCGCACGGTCAGTCGCGCAGTGGCGAACGGGTAAGGTCAAGAACCTTACTTGAGTTTATCGTTAGTTTCACTAAGGAGCAGGTTAATGGGGAACATCCACAAACTTTCCAGGGCCGTTGCGGCCATTTCACTTGCCGCAGCGGCAACCACCGTTAATGCCGATGAAGTCCGGGTTTACAATTGGTCCGACTATATTGCACCCGATACATTGGAAAAATTCACGGAACGCACGGGCATTGACGTCACGTACGACGTGTTTGACAGCAACGAAATACTGGATGCGGCATTGCTTTCGGGCCGGTCCGGCTACGATGTGGTGGTACCGTCTACCTACTACCTCACGCGGCAGATGAAAGCCGATGTTTATCAACCGCTGGATCACGACAAGATTCCCAATTTAAAGCACTTGAACCCGGCATTGATGGAGAACCTGGAAGCGGTTGATCCAGGCAGTGAGTACTCGGTGCCTTATATGTGGGGTACCAACGGGATCGGCTATAATGTTGATCGCGTCAAAGAAATCCTGGGTGAGGATGCCCCGGTCGACAGCTGGGCCTTGCTTTTTGACCCTGAGATTACCGGACAACTCAGCGAGGCAGGTTGCGGGCTGTCAATGCTGGATTCCGGCGATGAAATGCTCTCGCCCGCGATGGTATATCTGGGCTTGGACCCCACAAATGAAAGCCGTGAAGACCTTGAGGCGGCAGGTGAGTTACTTTCTAAAGTACGTGATGACATAACCTACTTCCACTCGTCTCGCTATGTGTCGGATCTGGCCAACGGTGATATTTGTGTCGCGGCCGGTTACTCAGGTGATATTTTCCAGGCGGCCGACCGGGCAGAAGAAGCTGGGCGTGACTTTGAAATTGCCTACAGCATTCCCAAAGAAGGCGCGGCACTCTGGTTTGACATGATGGCGATTCCCGCCGATGCGCCCAATCCTGATAACGCCCATGCCTTTATCAACTTTATTCTCGACCCGCAAATCGCCGCCGAAATAACCGAGTACGTGCGGTATGCCAACCCTAACGCTGCGGCGGATGAATACCTTTCTGATGAGATTCTCAACGATCCCGCCATCTACCCTGATACCGACGTGATGGATAACCTCTACGTGCAGGTTGAAAAGCCTCAGGACATCCAGCGCGCTCGCACTCGCATCTGGAACCGCGTAAAATCCGGCCGTTAAGATACGTTCATCCGACGGCGAGCCCAGGCATCTACACGATTGGCCTGGGCTCGCTGTTCGTTTTTTGATTGCCCGTTGTCTGCGGGCCTTTTCATGGGAGTGGCGAATGGTGACCACGCCGCTATCGAACGACGCGTCATCCAATCTTCCTGCCAATGCGGCTGCTATGCGTGCCCTGGGCAAAGCCCCTCGGTTTGCGGATGACATCGTGTTGGAGGTGAGGCGGTTAAGCAAACGCTTTGATGATGCCCTGGCGGTAGATGACGTCAACCTGCAGGTAAAGCGCGGTGAGATTTTTGCCCTGCTGGGGGGGTCCGGCTCTGGCAAGTCGACGTTGCTACGCATGTTGGCGGGGTTTGAAACACCCACCGAGGGACGTATCTTGCTGGGCGGCGACGATATTACCGCCGTGCCGCCGCACAAGCGGCCCATCAACATGATGTTTCAATCCTATGCGCTGTTTCCGCACTTGACCGTGGCCCAGAACATCGCATTCGGGCTAAAGCAGGACAAACTGCCAAAGGCAGATATTGAGGCGCGGGTCGCGCACATGCTCAAGCTGGTGCACATGGAGCGTTTTGCCAAGCGTAAGCCACACCAGCTTTCCGGTGGCCAGCGCCAGCGTGTGGCGCTTGCGCGCTCGCTGGCCAAACGCCCCAAGCTGCTGCTGCTTGATGAGCCGATGGGGGCGCTGGACAAGAAGCTGCGTACCGAAATGCAGCTGGAAGTGGTCGAGATCATTGAGCAAGTCGGGGTGACGTGCATCATGGTCACTCACGATCAGGAAGAAGCCATGACCATGGCCGACCGGGTGGCGATCATGGCCGACGGCTGGATCGAGCAGGTGGGCTCACCGATCGATGTCTATGAAAGCCCGGTCAGCCGCATGGTGGCCGAATTTGTAGGCACCGTAAACTTGTTCGAGGGGGAAATCGTCGAGGACGCTGCGGACCACTGCAAAATTGTGTCACCAGTGCTTGAGCGGCCGATTTATATCGACCATGGGATCACCACCCAGGCCGTGGACCGGCGGGTGTGGGCCGCGCTTAGGCCTGAGAAGATCTGGCTGACCCGCGAGTGCCCATCCGCCCCCCATAACTGGAGCGAAGGCAAGGTGGAAGATATCGCCTATTTGGGCGGCTTTTCGCTTTATTACGTGCGCACTCCCAGTGGTCAGCTCATCAAGGTCAGTATGGCCAATACCGAGCGTCGTGGCGACCGACCTACCTGGGAAGATCAAGTGTACGTGTACTGGGAAGATCATAGCGCCATGGTCCTGAACCGTTAGCATGGGCACCTTACTCGTCTATGAAAAGCGCCTTTTGCGGTGGGCGCTCAGGAGATCGCCTAAATGATGCCTGCTCGATTTTCCGCCATGCTGAAGCGCCTGCAACTGGGACGGCGTGCTGTGATTGCGTTGCCCCTTCTGTGGCTGACGCTATTCTTTCTGCTGCCCTTTGCGTTGGTGCTGAAAATCAGTTTCTCTGAGGCCGCCATCGCGGTGCCGCCGTACGGGCCCCTGGTTGAGGTGGTCGACCAAACCCTGAATATTGCGCTCAACCTGGGAAATTATCTTTTTCTGGCATCGGATTCGCTGTATGTGGCGGCGTATTGGGGGTCGCTGAAAACCGCCTTCATCTCGACCCTGGCCTGCCTGTTGATCGGTTACCCCATGGCCTATGCCATGGCGCGAGCGAGTGCCCGTTGGCAGATGATTTTATTGCTGCTGGTGATGCTGCCATCCTGGACATCGTTTCTGATCCGGATCTACGCCTGGATGGGCATCCTCAGCAACAGCGGCTTACTGAATAACCTGCTGATAGGCATGGGGCTGATCGACTCCCCCTTGCGTATGATGAATACCCAGTTTGCGGTGATTATCGGGATTGTCTATGCCTACCTGCCATTCATGGTGCTACCGCTCTATGCTCACTTGACCCGGCTGGATAATGCATTGCTCGAGGCAGCATCAGACCTGGGGTCGCGCAAGTTGAATACCTTCATCAAGATCACGTTGCCCCTGTCGATGGGCGGCATTATTGCTGGCTCCATGCTGGTGTTCATTCCTGCCGTGGGCGAGTTTGTGATCCCTGAACTGCTGGGCGGGCCGGATACCTTGATGATCGGCAAGATACTGTGGCAGGAGTTCTTCAACAATCGCGATTGGCCCGTGGCCTCGGCGCTTGCCATGGTCATGTTGCTGCTGCTGTTGATCCCCATTGTCTGGTTCCACCGTCATCAGTCTCGGGAGTTGAACGAATGAGCCTTGCCAAGCCACGTCTCCGTTTCAGCAGCGTCATGCTGGTCCTGGGGCTGCTCTTTCTGTATGTGCCGATGCTGGTGCTGGTGGTGTACTCGTTCAACGCCTCCCAACTGGTGACGGTATGGGCGGGGTTTTCTACCCAATGGTATGGGGAGCTGTTTCGCGATGAGCAAATCCTTTCAGCCATATGGATGAGCCTGCGCATTGCCTTTTTCTCCGCCAGCATGGCGGTATGCCTGGGGACCATCGCGGCGTTTGTGATGACTCGTTATGGGCAATTTCGCGGCAAAACGGCGCTTTCGACCATGATAACGGCCCCCTTGGTAATGCCTGAAGTGATCACCGGGCTGTCGCTATTACTGCTGTTCGTGCAAATGGCCCAGATCACGGGGTGGCCTGCCGACCGGGGGATGGCGACCATCTGGATTGCGCATACCACCTTCTGCAGTGCTTACGTAGCCGTGGTGGTGGCAGCTCGCCTGCGTGAGATTGATCGGTCTATCGAGGAGGCCGCGATGGACCTGGGATCGCCGCCGATGAAAACCTTTTTCTGCGTAACGCTGCCGGTAATTGCACCAGCGTTGGTAGCAGGTTGGCTGTTGGCCTTTACGCTGTCGCTGGATGATCTGGTGATTGCCAGCTTTGTATCGGGGCCTGGGGCCAATACGCTGCCAATGGTGGTGTTTTCATCGGTGCGAATGGGCGTATCGCCAAAAATTAATGCGCTGGCAACGCTGATCATTTTAGCGGTATCCCTGGCAACGCTGCTGGCGTGGTATATCATGCGTCGCAACGAGGCCAAGCGACAACAGGTGTTGAAAGCATCAGGTTAGAGCACATCGTCATCGCTGCCCAGACTGACGCTTTCCAGTTCGCCGGTGACCAGCGATACCTCGATAGCCAACTGGATGGGCGCGCAGCACTGGTGGCAATCCTCCCAGGTAACATGACTGCCCTGTGAAGGATCAATCAATAGTGTTAACAAGGTATCGCAGTAGGGGCAGTAGGCGTCATACTCTACTAAGGTATCTTCTTGCATGGTGCGATCCTTTTGCAATTGACACTTAAGTGTAGCAGCCGTGTCATCGAGAGGCATTGCCGTATGCAATCAGTTAGGCTAAACGCCGTTTTATAACGCAATGGAGAGCAGCGATGAAGTTACGACAGTTGGCCATAGCGGCCTTGGTGGCCTTGCCGGTAGCCGCATGGGCGGAAACACCCAACATAACGCCCGGGTCGTGGGAATTTGTCAGCACCACCACCGTGACCGGCGACATGCCGATTCCTGACCAGACCGATACCGAACAGCAGTGCATCACCCAGGAAGATCTGGACGATGCCGATTTGGGCTTTATTGAAGAAGAGGAAGGCTGCGAGTTGCTCAATCAGGACACCAGTGCTGACGGCCTTTCCTACAGCATGGTATGCCGGGCTGACGGCGGCGAAGCCAATATCGATGGTGATATGCAGTTCATGGGGGAGCGCATCGAAGGGTCTGTCGATATCATGACGCAATCGCCCATGGGCGAGCTGAACATGCAAACCCAGATAGAAGGTCAGCGCTTAGGCGATTGTTGAGCTTAGTCTGACGCGACATGCCAAAGAGGGCGTGCCGCTGAGGCGCGCCCTCTTTGTTTATTGGAAAAGGGGTATTGGAAACGCTTATTGCCAACCGAAATACAGGGGCACGCCTTGGCTAACGTTCCGATGTCGATTGAGCGATTTCATGCTCCAGTCGACGTTTGACCGCCCCAGGCGAGCCACTGTGTCGAGACAGTAAATCGTAGGCGACCGGCACCACAAACAGCGTGAACAGCGTGGCAGCTCCCACTCCAGCCATGATGACAATACCGATCACATAGCGCGACTCGGAGCCCGGGCCGCTGGATACGATCAGGGGAACCGCTCCTGCCATGGTGGTGATGGCGGTCATTAAAATGGGCCGCAGGCGGGTGACCGAGGCTTCGATGAGGGCGTCACGGAAAGCCTTGCCTTCATCGCGCAACTGATTGGCGAACTCGACGATCAGTATGCCGTTTTTAGCGGCGAGTCCGATCAGCAGTACCAGCCCCACCTGGCTATAAATATTCAGCGATTGGCCGGTTAACCACAGCGCCAACAAGGCGCCGCTCATGGCAAGCGGTACCGTGAGCATGATGACCAGGGGGTGAATGAAGCTTTCAAACTGAGCGGCCAATACCAGAAATACCACCAGTGCGCCCAGCACCAGAAGGAAAGTGGTCGCGCCGCTGGCGTCCTGGAAATCCCTGGATGCTCCGGCGACGTTGGTCTGCGCTTCTTCAGGCAGCAGCGTATCCGCGCTTTGTTCAAGGTAGGTAAGGGCTTCTCCCAATGGGTAGCCATCCGCCAGGTTGGCTTCGATGGTGATCGAGCGCACGCGATCGAAACGGTTAAGCGTACTGGCCCCTGCCGCGTCGCTTAAGGTCACAAGACTCGCCAGGGGAATAAGCTCGCCCGAGCGCCGTGAACGGACCTGAATGTTATCCAGCGAGCGGGGGCTGTTCTGGCTGGCGCGATCGCCTTCAACGATGACATCGTATTCTTCACCGTTATCGACATAGCGGGTGACGTTGCGCCCACCCAGCAGCACTTCCAGCGTGCGACCGATCTCGCTGACCGTGACCCCCAGAGCGGCGGCTCGCTGCTCGTCTATCTCCACGTTGAGTTGCGGTTGCGTCTCATCGTAGTTGCTTTCGATGGCGCGAATGCGTGGGTTATCGTCGCGGATATGATCAATCAGTCGGTCGCGCCACTCGGCCAGTTCTTCGTAGGTGCCCCCGCCGAGTACAAACTGTACGGGCTTTTGCGTACGCTGGCCGAAGCCTTGACGCATGACCGGAAATGCCTGGACGCCGGGTAAGGTGTTCAGCTCGGTGCGAACATCGTCCATGATTGCCCAAGCGCTACGGCGACTGCCCCAGTCGGCCATATTGACGATGATGAAACCGCTGTTGAAGTTTTCAATATTGCCGTAGCCGCGAGGCGCGCGAACGACAATCCGTTCCAGCTCACCGCTGTCAACCATTGGCGTCAAGCGGGCTTCTATCTCATCCATGTAATCCATCATGTAGTCAAAGGTGGCGCCTTCGGGCCCGTTGACCAGCACGATGAAGTTACCCCGATCTTCCTGGGGGGTGTACTCGTTGGGCAATAGTTGACTTAACCAGGCGGTCAGCGCAACCAGTAGCCCAAAGACGGCGATTACCCAACTGCGCCGCGCAAGTAACACGTCGAGTAACGATTGATAGCGGCGCTGGGCGCTGCGCATGATGCGTTGCACGCGTTGGGAAAGGCGGCTGTCGTGCATGCGCGGCGAGAGTATTTTAGACGCCATCATCGGTGTCAATGTTAGTGCCAGCAACGTGGAGATGGCGACCGCTGCGGCCATGGTGAGGGCAAACTCGGAAAATAACCGCCCAATATCGCCCTGCAGCATGCTGAGCGGCACAAAGACGGCGATCAACACCAGTGTGGTGGCAATGACCGCAAAGGCGATCTGGCGGGTGCCACGAAACGCGGCCACCAGCGGTGTTTCGCCTTCGTCATGCATGCGCCGATTGATGTTTTCCAGGACGACAATGGCGTCATCGACAATCAACCCGATCGCCAGCACCAGTGCCAGCAGGGTCAGCAGGTTAATGGTAAAGTTCATGACCGCCAGCGCAGTAAAGGCACCAATGATGGCGATCGGCACCGTAACCGCCGGGACCAGCGTGGTACGCAGGTTGCCCAAAAACAGGAACATGACCACAATAACCAATACCATCGAGATCAATAACGTCAACACGACCTGCTTGATGGCCCCCGAGACGAACACCGACGCGTCGTAGTTCAAACTGAGTGACATGCCATCGGGAAGCGTCGATTGCAGCTGCTCAAGCTCTTGGCGCACCGCGTCTGAAAGTTCAACGACGTTGGCGGTCGACTGCATGATCATGCCAAGCCCGACCATGGGAACGCCGTTGGCGCGGAAGACCGTGCGGTCCTCCACGGAGCCGACCTCGACGTCGGCGACGTCTCCAAGGCGGACCAGGTAGCCATCGTCGCCTTCGACAAGCGGGAGTGCCTGAAAGTCATCGGCGGTTTCAAAGGTGCGCGGTAAGCGAACGATGAATTGGCGATCCTCGGATTCAATGGCACCGGCGGGGAGCTCAACGTTTTCGGCCCGTAATGAATCTTCAATATCGCTGACGGTTAAGTTCCGTGCCGCCATGGCCTTGCGGTCAATCCAGATGCGCATGGCATAGTCACGGCCACCGCCCACGCGCACCCTGGCCACTCCCGGTTGTACAGAAAGGCTATCCACCAGAAAGCGGTTGGCATAGTCGGTAAGCTCGGTGATCGAGTAGCCATCTCCCGAAAGGCTTAGCCATACCACGACTTCCTCGCTGCTATCGGCTTTGCTTACCTCGGGGTTCTCGGCATCGTCGGGCAGGTTGCGCAACGCGCCGCCTATCCGGTCGCGCACGTCGTTGGCTGCCGCGTTGATATCCATGGTCAGGGCAAATTCGATATCAATACGTGAGCGGCCGTCCTCACTTTCGGAGGTGATCAGTTTGATTCCTTCCACCCCGGCGATGCGGTCTTCAAGCACCTGGGTAATGCGTGTTTCAACGACGCTTGCCGAGGCCCCGGGGTAGCGGGTATCAATACTCACGATCGGAGGATCCACGGTGGGGTATTCCTGAAGCGGCAAGCGATCAAGTGCCAGGAGGCCAAAGGCAATGATCAATGCCGCCATCACCACCGCCAGGACAGGGCGTTGAACCGATATGTCCGATAAGCGCATTAGCGATCAGCCTCAAGTAACTCGCGTACACTGGTATCCTCGTCAATCAGGCCTATCAGCCTCACCGCTTGACCATCCCTGGCTCGCTGCAGGCCATGCACCACGACGATGTCATTGGCCGCTAGCCCTTCGTTAATTTCCACTTCGCCTGCCCGACGCTCGCCCAATTCGACGCTCTGCTGGCGAAGCCGAGGAGTGCTCTCGTGATCGTCGATCAGCATCACAAAGTGGCGATTACCATTGGGTTGGACAGCTGCTTCGGGGACGACCACGCTTTGTCGGGGCTGCTGGCGAACTACGATTTCCATTAGCATGCCTGGACGTAGCCGTTCATCCGGATTGTCGATTTCCGCGCGAATGCCAATGCTGCGTGTTACCGGGTCGACGCGCGTCCCCAGGCTGGCAATTTCACCGTTGAAAACCTCGTCTGGATAGGCGGCGGTGGTGGCGCTGAGCGATAACCCAGGCGCAAGTCGGCTGAGGTAGGTTTCAGGGACACTGAAATCCAGCTTCATGACGTCCAGTTTGTCAAGCGTGACCAGCTCCATACCCGGTGTCACCAATGCACCAGGGCTCAAATTGCGTATGCCGACACGGCCACTGAACGGGGCGGTTAGTCGATAATCCGCAAGACGTGCACGTAATGCCGCAATTTCAGCCTCGGCCTGGTCAACGCGCGACTGGTTATCTTCTACGTCAGCGCGAGCTGCCAAATTGCGGTTCTGTAACTCAGAGGCGCGTCCCAGGGCATTAAGCCGCTCGTCTCGAAGCGATTGTGCGACCTTTAAACGTGCCTGCTCTTCAGCGTCCTGCAGGCGAATGAGCGTATCGCCCTTGGTCACACGCTGGCCGTCCTGAAAATTGATGTCGGCAATGGTATCGGTGACGGTGGCCGATAGCGTCACGCTTTCATCGGCGCGTAGCGTACCCAATGCTTCAATGGGGTCAGACCAGGGAGCAAGCATGGCGCGAACACCAATCACGCTGGGCTCGGATTGAGCCAGGCTGGCGATGGGGGCAGTGATGAGCAGTAGCGTGACAGCCAGGCGGCGGCACAATAAAGGCATAAGTCTCTCTGCAATACGTGGACCGCGTGCGCTGACGCCAGGCAGCGGTTTATGTTGTCAATGTCGATAGCTGTTTAATTTTATACAAAAACTATATTTATTATTTCAATGATACAATAAAAAAGCCTTGAGAGGCTGTTAAAATGCCGCCTTTTGCCAAGCTTGGAGCGCTAACGAATGACCTACGATGTCGTGATCATTGGGGCTGGTGCGGCAGGCCTGATGTGTGCTGCCCAGGCGGGCTATGCCGGAAAGCGTGTGTTGGTGATTGATCATGCGAAAAAAGCCGGCAAAAAAATCCTGATGTCAGGCGGGGGGCGCTGCAACTTTACCAATCTTGGCACTACGCCACAGCACTTTTACTCGTCAAACCCCTACTTTTGTATTTCGGCGTTAAAACGCTATCGGCCCGAGCATTTTGTCGAGCTGGTAGAGCGTCATGGGATTGACTACGTAGAAAAAACGCCCGGTCAGCTATTCTGTGCGACCTCTGCCAAAGAGATCGTCCGCATGCTGCTCACCGAGTGCGAGTGGGCGGGCGCTGACATACGTCTCAGTACTCAGATCACCCGCGTCGAGGAGCAGGGCAGTGCCATGCGGCTAACGACCTCAATAGGTAGTATCGATGCGGGTGTCGTGGTCGTGGCAAGCGGCGGACTGTCGATTCCGACCATGGGGGCGAGTAGTTTCGGGTACGACCTCGCCCGTCAGTTTGGCCTTGCCGTGCGGCCGACGACGCCAGGTCTTGTACCTTTTACGCTCAGCGATCAGTGGAAAGCCAGGGCCAGCGATCTGTCGGGAGTCAGCTTGCCGGTGACGGTGAGCGCTGGCTCGCAACGTTTTAACGAGCCCATGCTATTTACCCATCGCGGGTTATCCGGCCCTGGCATGTTGCAAGCGTCCAGCGTCTGGGCACCCGGCGAGGCGATTGAAATTGATTTATTACCGCAGCAGGATGCCAAAGCGTTGCTGCACCATGCCCGCGAGCACACACCTAAGCGCCAGTTGGCCACGTGGTTGATGGATTATTTGCCCAAGCGAGTGGCGCAATCGCTTTGTGACTGGTATCCAGAAGGCCACGACAAGCAACCGCTGGCGCAATACAGCAATACGCAGCTTGAGCGTTGGGCGGCGCGGCTAAATCGTTGGCAGTTGAAACCTGCCGGAACGGAAGGGTGGCGAACGGCGGAGGTGACGATGGGAGGGGTGGATACCCAGGCAATTTCATCCAAGACCTTTGAGGTCAGCGGATTGCCCCAATTGCGATTCATCGGTGAAGTGCTCGATGTGACCGGCGAGCTGGGGGGGTATAACTTTCAGTGGGCCTGGGCCAGCGGGGTAGCCTGCGGCCAGGCTTGCTGACCCAGGCAAACTGTGTCGGCTAGGTGGTCGCTTTGGCAAGCAACTTGAGCTTGCGGAAAAGCATGTAGCCCGCCAGGACTTTACGGCCACCTGCCAGCGCCCCTCGGGGATGACGAGCCAGGCGCAAGGCAATGATACCGCCGACGAAATAAGCAGGTATTTTAAAGCGTTGCCAATTGGAGTCGAGGGGGGATGCCGCCCGCAATAACTGATCACTGTCGACCAGAATATCCACACGCTGCCGCTCCAGCTCGGCTAACAGGTGCGCCTTTCGCTCTGCCCTGGAAAGCGGCTTGGTATCGGCACCTGGTGGCTTAGCGGGGGCGTTGATCGGACTCATTTTTTGCCTCCAGCAAGGCGCGGTCGGCGGCTAATTGGTTCAGCGTTTCTTTCAGCAAGGTGTGCTGTTTCGCTTGGCGAAGCGCTATCACGGCCAATGTAAAGCTGGCTACAATCAATACCAGAGCGCTTCCGCCAATAGCGGCAAGCCGGTAGGTATCCCAGAAAAGTACCACGACCAGTGCCACCAGCGTGGCGACACCAAGCAGTAGCAAAAGCAGACTGGCGCCAGCCAACAACATCAGCACAAGCAGTCGTGAGCGTTCTTCTTCCAGCTCTACTACCGCTAAACGCAAGCGCGTTTCACCGTTGGCGATCAGCGAGTTGAGTAAGCGTTTAGCGGCTGAAAAAACGCGTTGGGTAGGCCCCAAAGCCATTAGCGACGACCGATAAGCATACCGATGATAACGCCGGCCGCTGCACCGATTCCGATGCTGGTCCAGGGGTTTTCGTGGACATAGCGGTCGCAGGCATCAGCCTGGTGTGTCAGGGAATCGCGGGTGTCTTCATAAATACGCTCACCACGCGCTTCCAGGCGCTGACGGGTATCCTTGAGACGCTGTTCGGCGCGGGTGCGCAGGTCGCGCATTTCGCCGCTGGCGTCTTTCGAGGTGGCATTGACCAGTTCTTCGACGGTATCGCTCAGATGGCGCAGATCTTCTTTCAGTTGATCGGCCTGAGCGGTGCTTTCGTTTTGACGTTTAGCCATGATGTCTTCCTTTGACGGTTAATGAACAGCTATCAGCATAGCAGTCGCATAGTCACTGACAAGCGAATTGGCTATCGGTTCAGGCCGCTGGCGCTGAATAACGGGTTTAAACTGAACCCGATGCTCAAGCGATGCACGCGGTGATCGTAGTCAATCAGGCTTTCGCCGTAACCGTAGTAGTACTGCACGTGAGCGCGTAGAGAATTGAAGGCCGGCCAGCTGTAGTCGATTTGCGTTCCCATATTGCCAGCGCTGGGGTTCCCTCGCAGTTGGCCACTGACCTCATGGTTGTCATCGAGTCGTTTGGCGATACGAATGTCGCCGTACCCCATATAGCGGTCAATATCCGGGTTGTCGTCGTCGCCTTCGGATTCGGGAACCCGCCAGTGGGGCGCAAAGGTGACGGCCCAGTCGCCACTTTGAAAGATGCTCTCGAGATAGACTCGGTTCCAACTACGCGAGAACGGGTCCGAACGGCCGTTGGACTGATGGTTGACTGCGATACGGTTGCGGGTGTTGACCCAGCCCAAGGCCCCCCACGGTGCATCAATGTCAATAAACACTTCTGGCTCGTAGTTGGTCTCACGAAACGGCGAAGAGGCTTCTGTATTGAAGGCCTGCCACCAACTACGTTGGGTATAGCCAAAATAGACGTCGCCGTACTCGCCCCATAGTACATTCTCTGCCAGATTGACCTTGGCACTGAACTGGAACTTCAGTTCGGTGCTATCCGGTGAGGCATCTGAAGAGACACTTTTGAAGTTTTCGCGATTCTGTTTTTCATTATAGCTCACCGGAAATAGGTAGTTGGTCCGGTGCGTGGTAATCGAAAAGGGGTTGCGGCTGGATTCCTGTTCCAACTGACGCCGCTCGTTGAGATCTTCAATCGCGACTTCTTCAGGTGGTCGAATATCGCCAGTGTCCGTTTGACCCTCTTCTTCAAGCGCTTCGGCCTGCTGCAGTTGCTGGTGAAGCCGGGAGAGCTCATTGTTAAGCTCGCTAATACGCGCCTCAATATCCTCGCGGGTATTGGCGTGGGAGAAAGCGCTGAAGACGGTCAGGCCGCAAAGTAAAAAGAAGCTTTTTAGACGTCGGTGTCGAATGACCATCGATAACTCACATGGATAGGGTGGGGCACGTGCCTGTGCTTGAGCTGTTCTATCATGCTGACGACGTAAGTCAACTGTTATGATTGCGCCGCGACTGCCAACCCCCGACAATAGCCAAGCTCAATACTGATGCGTTAGCGAGGCATAGCGCTGTGGAGAAATTCGTCTTCCGTTTGGCAATGAAAGGGTTGTTGGTCCTGATGCTACTATTTTGTAGCGTTGCCTTGAAAGCGGCGACGGTGGACGATGTGCCCGACGAAGCCTCTCTCCAGGAACGGCTTGATCAGCTTGAATCTCAGGAAACATTAAACCCTCAGCAGGCGCTGGATCAACAAGCGTTGATCGCCGCATTGGAGGCTTACGAGCGGCTGGATGCCATCGAACAGCAGCTCGCGGAGCTGGAGGAGCGGGTAAGCCAGGCGCCTGATGCGCTGATTGCCGTCGAGCGTGAGCTCGCTGAGACTGAAGATAGCGATGACATGCCATCGATCGATGAGCTCAGCAACTTACCCTTGGCCGCACTGGAATCCGAGCAGGCAGAGGCGCTGACCCAGCTCCAGCAGCTTCAGAGCCAGCTTGCGGAAGTGAATTCGCAATTTCTGACGGCTCAAACGTTGCCCGAACGCGCCCAGCAATCCATGGCCGTAACGCTTGAGCGCATGGAGTCGCTGCGCCGTGACGCCACTGAACGTGAAACACTGCTGGGGGATCGTCAGCTATCCGCCCTGAATGATGCCCGCATGATTCAACTGCGTCTTGAGCGGGCCGTCGCCGATCGTGAGGTGGCTCTTTATCAGCGCCAGCTGAGCGCCAATGGACGGTTGCGTGATCTTGCCCAGCAGCGTCGGGACCTGTTGATGCTGAAAATTGATCAACAGGAGCAGCGGCTTAATTTGCTGCAAAACGTTATAGATAGGGAGCGACGGCTGGCATCAGAACAGGCGATTGCCGATGCTGCCCAGACAGATCCCCTGATTGCGGCTGGACACCCTGTTGTGGTGCAGGCTCAGCAGCGTAACCAATCGCTTAGTCTGGCTTTATTGCAGGCGGGTGAGCGGGATAACAGCCTGGTGCGCGACAATATCGATGCCCAGCGCCAGCTTGAACATGTGCGCCAACTACAGCGTAGTTTGAACGAGCAGATAGAGGCGATTCGCGGCAGCCAGTTGCTGTCACGGATACTACGCGAGCAGCGCCAGTCGTTGCCTAATGTCCAACCTCGTCGCGATTTGCAGGATGAGATTGCCGACTTGCGTCTCAAACAGTTCGATCTGGTTCGCCAGCGCGACCAGCTACGTCAGGCTGAGCAGTTGGCCAGGCAACGTCTCAAGGATGCCAATGTCGAACCGACTCCCGCGCTGATCAATACGCTGTCAAGGCTCTACCAGTCACGCCGCGAATTGGTCGATGAGCTTGAAGAGGTCTATGGACGGTTGCTAAGCGCTGCCGTCGAGCTACAGCTTAATCAACAGCAGTTGTTGGCCACTACCCAAGCGTTGCGCAGTACCATTGACGAGCAGTTGTTCTGGGTGGCCAATAGCCGACCACTGGACGTTAACTGGCTCCGGCAGTTACCTCAACATCTACGCATCGAGTGGCAGGAAGGCGAGTGGCGCGCTGCTTTGCCGAATCGCTGGCCGTCACCGGATTGGGAAATGTTGAGCGGTGTTCCTTTTTTTGCCGCTGGACTTTTGCTGGCCGTTCTACGCCGCCGGATCAAGAAGCGCCTGGCGACACTACACGGCCAAATTGGACGACTAAAGAGCGACACCCAGCTGCATACGCCCAGAGCCGTTTTTCTGAATGCCTTGCTGGCGATGCCAGGGCCGTTGGCACTGGCGGGAGTGGGGGTGGCACTGGGCGCTACCGAGAGTCTACTGTCGGCGAACCTGGCTCCTGCCTTATTGCAGTTGGCGTTGAGCTGGGTTGTTGTCGCCTGGGGGAGACGGCTGTTGGTGGCGGATGGCGTGGCCGAGCAACACTTTACCTGGTCGCCTGCTTATAACGCCCAACTGCGGCGTTTACTGGCGGGGCTAGGGGTGGCGCTGGTACCGGTGATTGCCATTTCAACACTGGCCGACAATCTTCAGACGCCGCTCGCCCAGCGGCCGGTTGCCATGGGACTGTTAACCTTGGGGCTGCTGGCAATGAGCGTGTGCTTGGCCAGGTTGATCCTGGCCCATGTGCCCATTTTTGGCGTTCGCCTGTTTCGCCTGCTACTCGGTTTGGCCATGTCGGCAGTGCCTATCGTCTTGCTGGGGCTGGTGGTATGGGGATATGAATACACGGCGCTGAGGCTGGTGGGTCGCTTTGTTGCCACGCTCTACCTACTGGGCTTGTGGGTGGTGGTAGAAGCCACAGGGGTGCGTAGTTTGGCCGTGGCGGCAAGGCGCCTGGCTTATCGGCGTGCACTGGCAAGGCGACGCGCCCAGGTTCAGGAGGGTGCCGAAGGCGGTCTGGAAGTCGTAGAAGAGCCGCCGCTGGACATGGAGCAGATCAATACTCAGTCGCTACGCCTTTCCAAAATGATTTTACTGGTTGCCTTCAGTGGCTTGCTGTATCTGGTCTGGGCAGACCTGCTCTCAGTGCTGAGCTATCTGGACCAGGTATCGCTATGGGAGAACACCGATGGCGAATTGGTCGATAGTGCGCTGTCGATTTCCGACCTGTCGGGTGCCCTGCTGGTGGTGGCACTGACGTTTATTCTGGCGCGCAATCTGCCAGGGCTGCTGGAGGTCATGGTGCTTTCCCGCCTGACGTTAAAACAGGGCAGTGCCTATGCGATCACTTCCTTGCTGTCGTACACCATTGTCGGGACCGGTATCGTGTCGGCCTTGGGCACGCTGGGCGTGTCATGGGACAAATTACAATGGCTGGTAGCGGCCTTGAGTGTGGGCCTGGGGTTTGGGCTGCAGGAGATCTTTGCCAACTTTATCTCCGGTCTGATTATCCTGTTCGAACGCCCCATCCGGATTGGCGATACCATCACCCTGGGTAATCTGCACGGCACGGTGAGCCGTATTCGCATACGTGCGACGACCGTGACCGATTTTGATCGCAAAGAGATCATCATTCCCAATAAAACCTTCGTGACCGATCAATTGATCAACTGGTCGCTCTCCGACAACGTGACCCGCGTGGTGCTGACCTACGGCGTGGTCCATGGCTCAGATCTGGCGACGGTACACCGCTTGTTGCGCCAAGCGGCGGATGAAAATGTCCGTGTGCTTGCCGATCCCGAGCCGCAGGTATTCTGCATGAGCTATGGGCCCCATAGCCTCAACTTTGAACTGCGTATCTTTGTCAACGATCTGCTGGATCGACTGTTTGCCGCCGATGAGATCAATTGCCGGGTGGATGCGCTGTTCCGCGAAGCGGGCGTACGCATTGCCTTTGAGCAAATGGATGTCTGGCTGCACCGGGCGTCGGGGGAGTCGGTGAAAGTGGAAACGCTAAAGCCGTCTCCGGGAACTTCCAATGACTAGTCGGTTTTTTGCGCGTAAAGCAGAAACTCGCGGTTACCGTCGCCGCCGGTAATCGGACTGATTTGCCAATGTTGGACGGTGAACCCCAGTGACTGGCATGCTTTCCTTA
This sequence comes from Halomonas sp. CSM-2, assembly GCF_002119345.1. NCBI lineage: Bacteria > Pseudomonadati > Pseudomonadota > Gammaproteobacteria > Oceanospirillales > Halomonadaceae > Halomonas > Halomonas sp. CSM-2. Next base: position 181,289 of record NZ_NBYR01000002.1, read on the forward strand.
AGCGTTCCTCAACGTCATGATAATTCGCGTCATCGCGGACCACGCCGCGTTTGTCCAGTGCTTTCGGTGTCAGCTCGAACTGCGGTTTCACCAGAGAAATTAGCCGTCCGTGGCGCGGCAGCAGGGCGGCTATTTCAGGCAGGATCAAGGTTTGCGAAATAAACGATACGTCCATGACCGCCAAATCGACGGGGTGCTCGGCGAGCGCCTGTTGCAGGGTCTTTTCCCCGCGCATGGCGCGGGCATTGATGCCTTCCAGACAGGTGATCCGTGGATCGTTTCTAAGGCGTGCATCTAACTGGCCATGGCCGACTTCGACACCAATCACGTGGCGCGCGCCGGCTTGCAAGGCACAGTCGCTGAACCCCCCGGTTGACTGGCCGACGTCGAGGACACCCAGTCCGTCGAGTCGGAGCTCAAGTGCGTCAAGCATGGCCTCCAGCTTGAGGCCGGCACGTGATACGAAGCGCTCCTCAGGGTCCGGGGCAACGTACAGGCGGGTATCTTCGGGCCACTTTTCGCTGGGTTTGGTGAGTGCCTGCGTCGTCTCATCAAGCGAGACACGGCCATTGCGGATAAGGCGCTGAGCGCGGGTGCGCGAGCTCGTCAGCCCCTGGCTGACGAGCAGTTGGTCAAGTCGCATCATGTGTCGTTGGGTGGGGTGTGGTAAGGGCCTTCGTTGGCTTGCAGCTCTGTGGCGGGTAGCCGTTCGGCCCCCCAGCTTTGCTGCAGGTAACGTTTAACGGTATCGAGCTCGTCTTCGGTGACTGTCGCCAGTTCACCGCGTTCAAGCGGGTCAAAGTGATAAATATACAGCCGCGAAACAAATTGCGAAAACGGCAGCGAGGCTTCGCCGAAGCGTTCGCCGTGCCCCGCGGTGCTGACTTTTACACCATCCCCCCAATCCTGACCGCTATCGTTATTGGGATTGTAAAAATAAATACGCATCACGTCGTTAGGATCAAGTGAGGCGCGCAGGATGGTGATGGCGTGCCAGCCAATGAAACGGGCGGCGCTGTCGGTGACGGCAATACCGGCAGGCTGCGGATGAATCAGTGGCTGGTTGCCATTGTAGTAAGGGTGGTAGCAGGCGTAGAAGTGACGAATAAAATCATTCAAGTCGACTAATTTGCCGGTAGCCACATCGACATTGATACGAAAGCCGCGGCCTGACCACCAGCCGTGAAATTCCGGATTCACCCAGCGGTGGGGGTCGCCTTCACGGCTAATGCAACGTCGACCCATTTCGGCGTAGATACGGTCCAGATGCGGCACCACAATCAATGAAACGGGGTCAAGGTCTATCGGTAGCTCCGAAGCCACGCCCGATAAACTCGCCATCGAAGAGATGGCCTGGCCTTCGAAGTGCATGATGATCTCGTCATCCCGTGCGGCCCAGGTGACCATCTGCAACAAGTAGTCCGGGTCATTGTAAGCCCACATTGATAACGCGCGGGCCGACTGACAGGTCGGGTTATTGCCCTGACCAACACCTAACGGCAAGCCCAGCATGCACAGCACGCCTTCCAGCAGGCGAGCCCTTGGCGACGCTATCTCGCCATAGGCAATATTCAGGCGTGCCTGAGACCATTCGGAAAGAGGCAGGTTGAGCTGGCGCCACATGGCCGGTGCCACCGGGGGCTGGTAAAGAATCCCTCGCTCGAGCATCAGGGCCAGCCCGTAGACGGCCTGGGCCGTGGCTGGATATACGCTGCCGCGAATCAGTGCATGAACCAGCTCGCGGTAACACAGCAGGCAATCACGGCCGGTTGACGAGAGCCCGAAGGCTTCAGACACCAGATGATCACCCTCTTCGAGCAAGTGACGCAGCAGGACCGCGTGGTAGGGCGATACCAGCCCGGTGTCGTGCATGGCTCGTGCAAACCCGGTTGCTTCAGCCTGTAGAGCCGATTGGTCCATGCCATCCAGCCGCTCGCGGTAGATATCAATGCCTGGGTCTTCGCGACACGCCTGGGTTGGCCCGAAGAGCGAGCTTACCAGCCTGTCGGCCCCCTGGCCGCTGGCCCCCAGGTCGATCTCGGGGTTTGCCTGGCACAGGGAGATTTGGGTAATCATCTGTTTGATGGAATCGACCTGAATGGGGCGCTGCTTGAGAATGCGCCATATTTCGTCAATCAACTGGTCGATGATGTGTTCGTAACCAATCCGTTCCGCCAGATACTGGAAGAGTTGGCGTGGAATAACGGCCAGGCGTCCCTGCTGTTCACGCTCAGCTTCGCTTGGCGCGGTAAACAGCAGCCATAGATTGATGGCGATGACCTGGGTCAGGTAGTGATGCGAAAATTCTTCCGATACCAATGGGTGCGCATAACCACCTTTTGCCACGGCGAGTAAACGAATCTCGCTGAGCGTCTCGATGACCACCACGTTGGGGTCGGTGCTTTTAAGTGCAAACGTGGTCAGGGTTGGCACCAGATACTGGGGGGTTTCCCAGTCGGAACCCAAGAAGACGCCCGCCGCCTCAAATGCTTGCGCACGCTGCTCGAGCGCTTGGGCGCCGCCGTCCAGCATTAAAAGTTCGCGTGCTGTGTCCAAGACGCGGGGTAGTTCCGCTGGTTTTGATAACGCAGGCGCTTGCGACAGCAGGTGCACGGCGTCGTCAAAATTGGTCAGCAGCCCGTTAAATTTATCGTCTTGCGTCGCTGGCTGTTGATCGGTGGTCACGATGACTCCTTGTCCCGGGTGAGCGGGGATTATACATAGAAGTCGAGATCTTCTTGATGTTTTAGTAGATCGCGAAGCGAATGTGCATTCTCACCCTTAAAGTAGACCAGACCGCAGTGGGTACCAAGCGGGATACTTTGGGTGATGGCACTGAAGCACCAGCCAGGAAGATCGCTATTGCTCCTGTTTGGGCCCTTTGCATGGGTGATTGCTTCTGGATGAAGGACAAAAAAGTCAAACAGACTTGACTACCCTACACACAAGCGGAGGTTTCGGCCATGGAAGGGTTGTCCGAACGGCAAACGCTTGCATACGGGAATATGTTAAGCTTCACCGCTAAATTAACGTTCCAGCGGCAAGAGGAAAAGGCCAAGATGGCGGCCAAGCCAATTTACCGAGTGGTGGTGCACCAGCAGGGTGAAATTTGGGATTTATACGTGCGCGAGATATTCCAAAGCGAACTCTGGGGCTTTATTGAAGTCGAGGAGTTTGTCTTTGAAGATTCCTCGAGGGTAGTAATCGACCCTGCGAGCGAAAAATTGCAGCGCACCTTCGAAGGCGTGAAGCGAAGTTACCTCCCGCTCAACGCGATCGTGCGCATTGATGAAGTGGAGCGTGAGGGACCTTTGAAAGCCGTTAAAAGCGACGCGCAGGTGGCGGAGTTTCCTCGTCCGTTTTCACTCCCACCGCGCGGAGATTAGACACGTTAGCGCTGCCGAAGGGCAGTGACTTAATCAGGACATTACGTCATGCAGATAGCTCAATTTTGTCATCGTTACCGGGCGGTTGCCGCCGGTGTATTAGTCAGTGTGTGGTGTGTCAATGGGGTGGCCCAGCCGGAAAATGAGGCCTGGGTAAGTGATGAGCTTTCAACCTATGTACGCAGTGGCCCCACGGATGGCTACCGCATTGTGGGGACGCTGAATGCCGGCGAGCAGGTTGAGGTGCTTGAAACCAGCGGCGACTACACCCGCGTGCGCGGTGATGGCGGCGATACCGTATGGATTTTGAGCGATGAGCTCCAGGAAACGCCCAGTGCCACCGAACAGCTGCCAGAACTCGAGTCACGGGTGGCCGCGCTTACCGATGAGTTAGACGGTATCAACGAAGAATGGGAGCAGCGCGTGGCCACCATGCGCGATACCTTGGAAGCACGTCAGCAGCGCATTGATGAACTGGAAACGCGTAACGACCAACTGAGCAGTAATGTCGATGAGTCGAGCGAGCAAGTGCGCGCCCTGCAAGCACGGCTTGATACCCAGGAAGAGGACCTGCTGCTGCGCTACTTCATGTATGGCGGAGGCGTCGCCGGTGCTGGCCTGGTTGTCGGTCTTATCGTGCCTCACCTGCCACGTCGGCGTAAAAAACGCGATCGCTGGTTTTAATGGGCGTATGAGCGACCAAAAATGACGGATCTCTGGCGAGCCCGGTGGCAGGAGGGGCGTATTGGCTTTCATTTGCCCCAACCCCACCCCGCGCTGACACATTACTGGCCATCGCTTGGCGTGCCTGACCGCGCCAAGGTACTGGTTCCCCTCTGCGGTAAAACGCTGGATATGCGTTGGCTTGCTGAAGCGGGGCATCCAGTGCTGGGTGTTGAGCTGGCGCCTGAGGCAATCGAGCAGTTTCTTGCCCAGTCATCGACTCCGGTATCGCGTTATCAACAGGCGGGGTTCAACATCAGCCGCCAAGGCAATATCGAGTTGTGGTGCGGCGATTTTTTTCACTTGCACATTCAGCAGGCAAGCGAAATCGGCGCGTTTTACGACCGCGCCGCGCTAATCGCCCTGCCCGAAGCGACGCGCCAGCGTTATGCGTTTCATCTTGCCCAACTGACGCCGCCGGGGGCCAAAGGGCTGCTGGTGAGTGTGGCACACCAGGGAGAGGGCGGGGGCCCTCCTTACAGCGTCCCGCATGAGGAAGTCGAGGCACTGTTGACGCCCAATTTCCGGTTGTCGCTGTTGGAAGAGACCGAGCCGGATGCGCGCGGGATAACGGAAACCGTTTGGCATTTAGTGCGTCGAGGGCCGCTGGAACCATAAAAACCTCTGACGCACTAACGTAATGGTCAAAGGGGTTAGCGGGCCAGCAGTTGGCCAAGGTCCTGGTCACTGAAGGCGCGATTCAGCGCATCGCTTAGTAGGTCGTTAACCATTCGCGTATTGGTATCCTTGTCGGGCTTGACCGCATACTCCTGAGTGCGCCTGGAGGTGTAGGTACCCGTGTAGGTGGTGCCGTCATTGCGCGCGATGGCGCGTAACACGCCTTCAATCCGAGCTTCGTCGATCAATGGCTGGTCGCTGTTGCCCTGCACATAGGTAAGGCTTGCCAGTTCCAGCGTCAGGCTGGGACGCCCGTCGGCGGCTTGCCGGGTGGGCGTGAAGCCCATATCGGCGACTGCCCGCTCGGCTTCCTGCTGCAAGCGTGGGATGATTTCATGGCTGTTGACGGTGATTTTCGCGGTCGACATGCCACCGCCTGCACGGTTGCCGATCACTTCGCTGTCACGACCATCCTGCGCCAGGACAGTCACTTCCTGCCCCTGACCGACTGAAGGTACGTTGGCGGTGCGTTCCGGGGAAAGCTGCAGGTAGTGGGGGCTGGCACAGCCCGCAAGCCACACAGTGGCCAGCAAGGAGGCAGATAAAGTGAGCAAATGACGCCGTAGCATGGAGTTCTCCGCTGTTGTTGAAACTGTCATCAGAGCGTCAGTATAACGCTGGTAGTGCGCCAGCGGTATGATCAGACGATGCGGGTTTGCCAAGTTGTTTTTAACCGCTGACTGTGAGCCACTCTCGGCAGTGCAAAGCTGGCTTCGCTCCATGGACACCAACCAGGCGTTGTGATGACGTATACCGATCTATTTGAAAATGACGAAATGAAGTTGATTAACCTCTTGCCGCAGGACGGCGAAGCCTATTACCACGGAAAAATCCTGGATGCTGGCGCGGCGGATCGTTATCTGGAGCAATGTATTGATCAACTGAGCTGGGCGCATGATCGTGCGTTCATGTTTGGCAAAGAGATCGTGACCCAGAGGAAGATGGCCTGGTACGCGGATGAGCCCGTCTCCTATACGTACTCCGGGCATACCAGGACGGCGTTGATGTGGCCTGACGTCTTGCGCGAGATTAAGCAGCGGGTGGAAAGCAGCAGTGGCGATATCTTCAATTCGTGCCTGTGTAATTTTTACAGCTCGGGCGATGAAGGCATGGGGTGGCACAGCGATGGCGAAAAAGAGCTGGTTGAAGAGGGGGCGATCGGGTCGTTGACGCTAGGCAGTGCCAGAAAATTCTCGTTTAAACATAAAGTCACCGGCGAACGGGTGTCGCTGAGCCTTGAGCACGGCAGCTTGTTGATAATGAAAGGCAGTACCCAGAAAAACTGGCTACATAGCCTGCCCAAAACCAAAAAAGTCTCTGATCCGCGGGTCAATTTGACCTTCAGGCAGATGCGTTTCTGAGGCTTGAGTCAGAAAACATAATCCTGTTATTGACGTCGGTTGCCCCGTCCGGGGCAGCCGACGGACTGTGCAACTCACTATGCGACTTGAGTTTTCGCCATCGTGTTTTCTGTTGCGTCGGGGAAGCGTCGCCAATGCCTCGGGTGGGCGTAAAGCCGCTGGCCGCGGCGTAATCCCAGCCGGTTGAAATCGGCGTGGCGCACCGTTGCCAGCCAGGGCTTTGCCAGCCAGTCGGCTTCCAGTTCCACCCGGACTTCGGCGCCCACGGGGGAAATCGCGGTGATCGTCACTGGCAGGTGGCTCTCCGGGGCGGGCTGCTCGGCCAGGCGAATCTCATGGGGCCGCAGCAACAATTCTTCGTCGCCATCCGGCAGGTCCACCGCCAGGTGCGCGTCGCCGCAGGTAAGCGTGCCGTTGTGTACCTTGCCTTCCAGGTAATTGACGTCGCCGAGAAACTCAAACACAAAGCGGTTCTGGGGTGCCCGGTAGAGGGTTTCCGGCGTATCGATCTGCTCAATACGCCCGTTGCTCATTACAACGACGCGGTCAGAGAGCTCAAGGGCTTCCTCCTGATCGTGGGTCACAAACACGCTGGTGAAGTTAAACTCTTCGTGTAGATGACGCAGCCAGCGGCGCAACTCCTGGCGTACTTTGGCATCGAGCGCGCCAAACGGCTCGTCAAGCAGTAGAACATCCGGCTCGACGGCGAGCGCACGGGCCAGTGAAACGCGCTGTTGCTGGCCACCGGAGAGCTGCGCCGGGTAGCGGTGGGCAAAGGCTTCGAGTTTGACCATTTCAAGCAGCCGATACACCCGGGCCCGAATGTCCTGGGCAGAGGGCCGCTTCGCACGCGGCATGACAGTCAAGCCAAACGCGACGTTGTCGTAGACGCTCATGTGGCGGAACAAGGCGTAATTTTGAAACACGAAGCCAATCCGCCGGTCACGGACATGCACGTGGGTGACATCGCGCTCGCCGAATAAAATCTTGCCGGGCGTCGGTGTTTGGTCGGCGTTTTCAAGCCCTGCAATGATGCGTAGCAGGGTGGTTTTACCCGAGCCGGAAGGACCTAGCAGACCAACCAGTTCGCCTTCCTGGATATCCAGATTGATCGGTTCCAGCGCTTGAGTCGCGCCAAAGTGCTTGGCGATATTGTGTAAGCGAATGCTCATGCAAATGCCTCCCGGCGCGACGAGCGCCATTCCAGCCCGGCCTTGGCGGCGAGCGTCAGTAGGGCAATCAATGCGAGTAGAGCCGCGCAGGCAAAAGCCCCCACGGCGTTATAATCCTGATAAAGCTGCTCAAGGTGCAGGGGCAGGGTGTTGGTCTGGCCACGAATCGCCCCGGATACCACCGAGACGGCTCCAAACTCACCCACCGCGCGGGCGTTGGTGAGAATGATGCCGTAAAGTAGTGCCCATCGGATGTTGGGCAGGGTAACGCGCCGAAACGTCGTCCATCCCGATGCACCGAGCGTTACGGCCGCCTCTTCTTCACGTGAGCCCTGGGCCTGCATCAAGGGGATCAGTTCCCGGGCAACAAAGGGGCAGGTGACAAAGATGGTCACCATCAGGATCCCCGGCCAGGCGAACATCAACTGAATATCGTAGCTGTCCAGCCAGCCGCCGATCCAGCCGTTGCGCCCGTATAGCAGCAGGTAGATAAGCCCGGCGACGACGGGAGATACCGCGAACGGTATATCGATTAACGTTTGTAGCAGTCGACGGCCAGGAAAGCTGAAGCGCGTCACCAGCCAGGCAAGTGCCACCCCGAACACCAGGCAGACCGGAATTGTCAGCAGGGCAATACCCAGCGTCAGGCCGATTGCGTGCAGGGTGTAAAAGTCACTGACGTTTGACCAGAACACGCTGACACCCTGCGAGAAGGCCTGAGCGAAAATGGCGACCAGCGGCAGCAGTAGAAATAGCCCCGATAGGCCCACCGCCGCTGCAATCAGCAGGCGGCGGATCAGTGGTGCATCCCCAATTCGACGCATTACCCCTTACCTCCATGCAAGCGACGAATAAAGCGCCCCTGCCAGACATTGATCGCAAGCAACAGGGTCAGCGAAACAAACAGCACCACCGAGGCGATTGCCGAAGCCCCCGCGTAGTCGTACTCCTGCAGCTTGACGAAAATCATCAGCGCGGTGATCTCGGTTTCGTAAGGCATATTGCCAGCGATAAAGATAATGGCGCCGAATTCGCCGAGTGAGCGCACAAACGCAAGCCCCGTGCCAGTGACCAGCGCCGGCCATAAGTGGGGCATGATGACCCGACGAAACGCGACACCGTCAGTGGCGCCCAGTGACATCGCCGCCTCGTCGACTTCAGCGGGCATGTCCTCCAGTACGGGTTGTACCGTGCGGACCACAAACGGGATGCTGGTGAACGCCATGGCCAGAGCAATACCGACCCAGGTGTAGGCAACCTGAAATCCCAGTGACTCCAGCCAGCCGCCCATCCAGCCACTGCTCGCGTAGAGCGTTGCCAGGGTAATGCCAGCCACCGCTGTAGGTAAGGCGAAGGGCAAATCCATCAGCGCGTCGAGCAGCCGCTTGCCGGTGAAGTCATAGCGGACCAGCACCCAGGCCAGCAGCAGGCCAAAGACGGCATTGACCAACGCCGCGAGGGCGGCCGCCCCAATGGTCACCATGTAACTGGCGACGACACGGCCTTCAGTGATGATTGCCCAGTATTCAGCGAAGCTCAGTCCGGCGAGTTGGCCAAACAGCCCGGTAATGGGCAGCAGCAGTACCAGCGAGATAAACAGTACGCTGATACCCATGGAAAGACCAAAACCCGGCAGCACGCGCGCGCTGCCGGAGTGTCGAAGGGCGAAGTGGCTCATGGCTCAGTCCGGCGAATTAGAGAATTAGCGGCGCTGAAGTTGGTCCAGCATGCCGCCACCTTCAAAGTGCGTTTCCATCGCTTCTGGCCAGCTACCGAAAACATCTTCAACTTTCAGCAGGTCGGTTTCGGGGAACTGATCGGCAAATTCCTCGACCACCGCCTCATGGTGCACACGGTAGTTGAAGCCTGCCAGCAGCCGCTGGGTGTCCTCACGGTAGAGATATTCCAGATAGCTTTGCGCCAGGTCGCTGTTACCGTTTCGCTCAGCGTTTTCGCCCACGACGGCCACGGGGAACTCAGCAAGGATGCTGGTAGGCGGCACGATTACTTCGTAATCATCGCTGCCATATTCCTTGCGAATGTTATTCACCTCGGACTCGAAGCTGATCAGCACATCGCCGATCTCACGTTCGATAAAGCTGGTCGTCGCGCCGCGACCGCCGGTGTCGAAGACCTCCACGTTGGCGAGGAAGGTACGCATGAAGTCCTGAATCTGCTCTTCGTCGCCGTCAAATTGCTCGTCGGCAAAGCCCCAGGCGGCCAGGTAGGTATAGCGGCCGTTGCCCGACGTTTTCGGGTTGGGGAAAACGATTTCAACGTCTTCGTTCACCAGGTCGTCCCAGTTTTCGATGTCCTTGGGGTTATCCTTGCGCACCAAAAACGCCGTGGTGGAGTAGTAGGGCGAGGCGTTGTTGTCCAGCGCCTCCTGCCAGTCTTCATCAACCAGGCCCGCCTCAGCGAGGACGTTGACATCGGTCACCTGGTTGAACGTCACGACGTCAGCTCGCAACCCTTGCATGATGGCGCGTGCCTGGGCAGATGAACCGCCGTGGGATTGGCTGACCTCAACGTCTTCACCGTGTTCTTCTGCCCACCAGGCTTCAAACTTGGGGTTGATCTCGGCAAACAACTCCCGGGCAATATCGTAGGAGGAGTTCAGCAGTTCGCGTTCCTGGGCAATGGCAGGGCTTGAAAGCGTGGCGCCGATAGCCAACGCCAAGACGCTACGACGGAAAACGACAAATGACATTCTAAGCTCCTTAATAACTTAGCCAGTGTTGGCAATCTGGTATTGATAATATAGTTAGCAAGCTTAAACCTGTGATTGTGGAATTACAATTCTGTTTTATATTCTTTTTTAGAATATATGTTAAAGACAATACCTGACAAACCCCGCTGCGCGACGCTTCTGGTAACATGCAACCCCTTGAATGCGGTAATGGCCGTTGTTTACTCACTTTGGTAAAGCAGGATTGTTGATATGACCGCTGCGCGTGATTGCTTAATTGCTCCCTCGATTCTTTCCGCCAACTTCGCCCGCCTGGGAGAGGAAGTGGACAATGTGCTCGCGTCAGGAGCGGATATCGTCCACTTCGATGTCATGGATAACCACTATGTGCCCAATCTCACCATCGGGCCGATGGTCTGCAAGGCATTACGCCAACACGGCGTGACAGCGCCCATTGATGTGCATCTGATGGTCAAGCCAGTGGATCGAATGATCAGCGATTTTATCGAGGCGGGGGCCAGCTATATTACCTTTCACCCGGAAGCCTCCGAGCACATTGACCGCTCGCTGCAGCTGATACGCGACAGCGGCTGCAAAGCCGGGCTGGTATTCAACCCCGCAACGCCGCTTTCCTATCTCGATTACGTCATGGATAAGGTCGACATGGTGCTGCTGATGAGCGTCAACCCCGGTTTTGGCGGGCAGTCGTTCATCCCTGGTACGCTGGATAAACTGCGCGATGCGCGCGCGAGGATTGATGCGTCAGGGCGCGCGATCCGCCTCGAAGTCGACGGTGGCGTCAAGGCCGATAACATAGCCGATATCGCCGCTGCCGGGGCGGATACCTTCGTCGCCGGGTCGGCGATCTTTAATGCCCACCAGCAAAGTGACCCGCACGGCTATGATTCCGTAATTCGGCAGTTGCGCGAAGCGATTGCCAGTGCCTGATTTAAATGCTTGGTTTAATTGATTAATGCAGCTTCATGCGGGGTTTCAGGTAACGATTGAGCTTATCGACCAGCCAGGCAAGGCCGGTTTTGGGCGCGCCGTGGATCGATAGCTGGTGCATTCGGTAGAGCGACGCGTAGGCACGGCGTGCCAGCCAACCCTCCAGGAATAGCCCGCGTGATGCAGAGCTGCGCATCAGGCTGCCGACGGCATCGTAACGGGCAAGGGACACCAGCGAGCCGTGATCCCGGTAGCGAAAATCGGCGAGCGGTTTGCCTTCCAGCTGATTGACCAGGTTCTTGACCAGGTGTTTGGCCTGCTGGTGAGCGGCCTGGGCACGCGGGGGTACGGCGCTGTCGTCCCCCTGCGGGCAGTCGGCACAGTCGCCCAGGGCAAAAATCGCCGGATCATCGACGCTTTGAAGCGTTTTAGCGACCTTGATCTGGTTTTTGTTATTGGTCGAAAGTCCCTGCTCCGCGAGAAACGGCGGTGCCTTGATGCCCGCCGCCCAGACGTTGAGGTCGGTCTCGATCACGTCATCGTCGCCGGTAACCAGACAGCTAGCCTGGGCCTCTTTGATCGCAGTCCCCACGTGGACCGTGACGCCCATGTCTTCCAGCTCTTGCTGAACGGTCTGGCTGATGCGTTCGGACAGGCCCGGAAGCAATCGCGGTGCGGCCTCGAGCAGGTGCACGCTGATTTGCTGGTGGTCGGTGGCGGTCACCCCGTAGGCATTGAGCATCCTTGAGGCGTCAAACAGTTCGGCGGCCAGTTCCACCCCGGTAGCGCCACCGCCCACTATACCGATGGTCAGTTGGGGATGCTGGCGCAGCGATGGGTCCGTGTAGCGCAGGAAGGTATTGATCATATCGCGCTGAAACGCCTTGGCTTGCTGGGGCGAATCGATAAAATGGCAGTGCTCGGCGACCCCTGGCGTGCCAAAGTCGTTGGATACGCTGCCAAGGGCCATGACCAGGTAGTCGTAGCCTAGCTGTCTTGCGGGGAGAACCTCCTCGCCTTGTTCATCCACAATGGGGGCCAGGTGCAGCTGCTTGGCCTGGCGATCAATGCCGGACAGCGAGCCACGCTGGTAGCGATAATGATGCGCCGACGAATGACCGCGGTAATCCACTTCGTCCATGCTGGAGTTCAGTACCCCGGTGGCCAATTCGTGCAGCAACGGCTTCCAGACGTGGGTTGTATTACGGTCAAGCAAGACAACATTGGCGCGCTCAGGCTTGCCAAGCTTACGTCCCAATTGAGTTGCCAGGGCCAGTCCGCCGGCACCGCCGCCAACGATCACGATGGTGGGAAGGCTCATGTCTTACTCCTTGACTGAAATAAGACTCAGCATAGAGGTTTCTTGCGGTAGTGACGAATGTAAGCTGCGTTTCATATAGCAAAGCCGGTCTCAGGGCGCGTCCTGGAGCCAGCTTTAGGTGATTTTTAAGTAGAAAGGATGGTCACTTGCACCCACTTCTTCACGGCAAGCGTATGATTGCCTTCGACCTCGATGGCACGCTCATCGATTCGGTTCCCGATCTAACGGTCGCGGTAGCCCATGCGCTGGCCGACCAGAAATTGACAATGCCAGCGTCAGATAACGTTCGCGACTGGGTTGGAAACGGCGCTGCCGTGCTGGTTGAGCGGGCATTAACCTGGACGCTGGGCACGCCACCCGATGCCCGGCTTTTTGAGCGTGCTTACGCGGGGTTTTTACACCATTATGCGGCGGCCCCCAATCAGTTGACCACCTTATATCCTCACGTCGGGCAAGCACTGACGGCGCTCCGCGAAGCAGGCTATATCCTGGTGCTGATCACCAATAAGCCAGAGCGCTTTATTGCGCCTATTTTGGACCACTTCGAGTTGAACGCCTGCTTTAATCTGTGCCTGGGCGGTGATTCCCTGGCTGAGAAGAAGCCTTCCCCGTTACCGCTGCTGTACGCTGCTAACGCCTGCGGTGTGCCCCCCGGCGATTGCGTGATGGTGGGGGATTCACGACATGATATCGCAGCGGGTAAAGCCGCTGGTTTTACCACCCTGGCGTTGCCCTATGGCTATAATCACGGCGAACCGATCAGCCACAGCGATCCTGATGCCGTACTGACGTCACTCGCCGAGATGATCACCTGATATGAAGCTGCCAGGCTCCTAGTCTTCTTCTCTGGCACCACCCAGGGTGGCATGCAACTGTTCGGCGTTGTGGCGCAGCATGTCCGCGTAGCTGGATGCCGGTCCGTCACCGCCGCTGAGGGCGTCCACGTAGAGTGGCCCCGCCAGGGGAAGACCGACATAACGTGCCTGGGCGTCCATGTGAATCTTTGGTGTGGTGCTCTCGAAAAACAGGCCGGGTGGTCGCTTCTCGGCCAGCCTTGCCTGCAGGCGGGCCATCGCGGCCGGGGTCCCCAGAGTTTCGTGATTGACGCCCCACAAAGCGTCGTACTCGAACGCGTAGGCGTCGGCGAAGTAGGCAAGGCCTGCTTCACTGGTCACAAGCGTTCGGTTCGTCTGGGGAATGCCGCCCAGGCGCTCTTCAATATCGGCATCGAGCTCTTTCAGTGTCTGCTTGAGATCCGCGGCGCGTTGATCGAACGCGTCAGCATGGTCCGGTGCATGTTTTGACAGGGTATCGGCGATAACGTCCACATAAGCAGCGGCGCCCTCGGGGGCCATCCACATGTGGGGGTTCGCGTAGCCTTGATAGCGACCAGAGGTAAGCGGCAGCGCAGGGTAATCTGCATTTTCGGCCAAGGCCACCATGGGCAGATCATTTTCCACAATGGCTTTTACATCGCGCAGCCAGGGCTCTAATTCCAGGCCGTTGTAAAACACGAGATCGGTTTCTTCCAATGCCAGCACATTGGGCGGGGTAAGCTCCCAACGATGGACGTCTTCGTCGGCAGGAACGATCACATCCACGCTTGCAGCGTCACCCGCCACTCGCTTGACCAGATCAGCGATCACCGAAAATGACACCACCACCCGAAGCGGGGTTTGCGCCGTTGTCGAGGGGCTGGCGATCATCAATGCCAGCAAGAGCAGCCCCCATTTCATGACATTGTTACGCATCCCACGCTCCTGACTCTCTTGAAAAGCGACTGATAATAAAGATTGTTCTACCGCGATACCAGTTCCCGTTAGCTGGGAGGCGTCCCGCAAACGCTACGTGACCACTGCGCTGGCAACTTATACCTTAACAGCATAGCGTGTTCCTGTGGGTGGCCCGGCGTCAACGTCTCCTGGTCGCCTTCTAAACCCCTGCAATGACGCACCGGGTTGGGGTATCATCGTGGTAAAGCAGTTGTTACTGATCGTTTTACCTAAAGGGTCGACAGCCAATGGCAAAGGTGAAGGTCGCCAAGCGCGTCCTTATGCTGGACAATTACGATAGCTTTACGTTTAACATCGTTCAGTATCTGGTCGAGTTAGGCGCTGAGGTCGTGACCCATCGTAATGACGAGATCACCATTGAGCAGATGGCGGCACTCTCGCCAACCCATCTGGTTATATCGCCAGGCCCCTGTACGCCCAATGAGGCCGGAATTTCCCTGTCGGCCATTGAACATTTTGCCGGCACGCTGCCGATATTGGGGGTGTGTCTCGGGCATCAGGCCATTGGACAGGTCTACGGCGGCCATGTGGTGCGCGCCCCAGAGGTCATGCATGGCAAAACCTCAGCGGTAGAGCATGATAACCAAGGGGTGTTTACCGGCTTGGATAACCCGTTGGAAGTGACCCGTTACCATTCATTGGTGGTGGATAAGCAACGCTTGCCCGACTGCCTGGAGATAACCGCATTGACCGCTGATGACGATGTTACGCCAGGGGTTATCATGGGCTTGCGACACCGCGAACTCGATGTCGAAGGCGTTCAGTTTCACCCTGAATCCATCCTTACCCGTCAAGGTCATGCGCTACTGGCCAACTTTTTACAACGCGGCTGACCGCCGGAAATACAGCTTTAGGGGCTTTCCTGTTCATGCAAATGCGAGACGCAATTAACGCGGTGATGCGCCGCGAAGACCTCTCTTTCGATGCCATGCACGCGCTGATGCGCCAGATCATGACCGGTGAAGCGTCCGATGCCCAGATTGGCGGTCTGCTGGTGGGGCTTGCCATGAAAGGCGAGAGTGCAGTTGAAATTAGTGCTGCCGCCCAGGTAATGCGAGACTTGATGAAGCGGGTTGAATTGGATGCCGACAACATCGTGGATATCGTCGGCACCGGCGGCGATGGCGCCAACCTGTTTAACGTCTCCACTGCCGCCAGTTTTGTCGCTGCCGCTGCTGGCGCCCATGTGGCCAAGCACGGCAACCGCAGCGTTTCATCGTCGTCTGGCAGTGCCGACCTTTTCGACGTGGCGGATATTTACCTCGACCTGAAGCCTGAGCAGGTTGCCCGCTGTATCGAGCAAGTAGGTGTCGGTTTCATGTTTGCCCCCAACCACCACCCAGCGATGCGCCATGCCATTGGCCCACGCCGTGAAATGGGCGTGCGCACGCTGTTCAATATTCTGGGGCCGCTGACCAACCCGGCCAGCGCGCCCAATCAAGTGTTGGGTGTCTATGCGCCGTCGCTGGTGCCGCTGATGGCGGAAGTGCTGAAGAAGCTTGGCAGTCGCCACGTGCTAGTCGTGCATTCCGAAGACGGCCTGGATGAAATTTCGTTGGCCGCCCCGACCCAGGTGGCAGAGCTTAAGGACGGCGAGATTGCCCAGTACACCATTAATCCCGAGGACTTCGGCATCGAGCGCCAGAGTCTGGCTACGCTCAAGGCCACCAGCGCGGAAGATAGCTTGCGGCTGGTGAAAGCGGCGCTGAGTGGTGACGGTGCGGCGGCGGACATGGTCGCGCTGAATGCAGGTGCGGCCCTGTATTGCGCGGGCGTGGCGGATAGCTTGAAAGAGGGCGTGATGTTGGCTCAGGATGCCCAGGCCTCCAAATTACCGCTTGAAAAGCTAAAAGAATTGTCCCACTTCACCAGCGTTTTCAAGCAGTAGGCGCTTAAACAAACTATGTTTAAAAAAGATTAATTTTAATAAAGATTAATTTTAAAAAAATAGTTTTAATGAAGGTTAGTTTTAAACAAGAAGAGATCACCATGACTCAACAGGCAACGCCGACTATTTTAACGCGCATTCTGGACCGCAAGGACCAGGAAGTGGCCGAGCGCCGCCAGGCCGTTTCGGAAGCCGACCTGCTGGCGCTGGGTGAAAAGCAGAGCGCGCCCAGGGGATTTACCGATGCGCTTAATACTCGCATCGCCGCCGGGGATGCCGCTATCATCGCCGAAGTTAAAAAGGCCTCGCCTTCCAGGGGGGTGATTCGTGAGGAGTTCCACCCGGCGGATATCGCCAAAAGCTATGCCCAGGGCGGCGCGGCGTGTCTGTCCGTTCTCACCGATGCGGATTTTTTCCAGGGCCACGAAGATTACTTGATCGCCGCGCGTGATGCCTGTTCGCTGCCGGTGATTCGCAAGGATTTCATTACCCACGGCTATCAGGTGTCCGAGGCGCGGGCGATCGGGGCTGACTGTATTCTGCTGATTGTCGCCGCGCTGGACGACGCCCAGCTTCGTGACCTGAACCAGCAAGCCATCGCCCTGGGCATGGACGTGCTGGTAGAGGTCCACGATGCCAACGAGCTGTCACGGGCCATGGCGCTGGATCTCAAGCTGATCGGCATCAACAACCGCAACCTGCACACCTTCGAGACCAGTTTGAACACCACGCTGGAGTTGCTGCCCAGTATTCCAGAGGGAGTCACGGTGATAACGGAATCGGGAATCCACACCCGTGACGACGTGGAACTAATGCGTGACCACGAAATTAACGGCTTCCTGGTGGGTGAGGTCTTCATGCGTGAAGCCGACCCGGGTGCAGCCCTCAAGCAGCTGTTTTTCTAATCCGGCTGTCGCTTAGTCCGCCGGCTAAGTACCGCCACGGTAAGCGCC
This sequence comes from Halomonas sp. CSM-2, assembly GCF_002119345.1. Taxonomy (NCBI): domain Bacteria; kingdom Pseudomonadati; phylum Pseudomonadota; class Gammaproteobacteria; order Oceanospirillales; family Halomonadaceae; genus Halomonas; species Halomonas sp. CSM-2. The sequence goes on from NZ_NBYR01000002.1 coordinate 198,201, forward strand.
GGTAGAAAGGTGACGGTGACGATGGCGGTGCCCAGCAGCCCGAACAGCACGATGGCGCCGACGCCGCGATACAGCTCGGTGCCCTCGCCGGGTAAAAACACCAGCGGCGATAGCCCGCACAGCGTGGTCAAGGTGGTCATGGCAATGGGCCGCAGGCGGCTCTCCACGGCGCTGTATACCGCATCGCGTCCGTCCATGGTCGTCTCGCGCAGGTTGATGCGTGCCTGATGGACGACCAGTATCGGGTTGTTGACCACAGTGCCCATGAGGATCAAAAAGCCCAGCATGGTGATCATGTCGAAAGGCTGGCTGATGGCGTTCAAGCCGATACGCGGCAGCATCGCGCCCACGCTGTTCATCAGCCACAGACCGACAATCCCTCCGGCGGCGCCGAGGGGGATGGTCGCCAGAATCAGCAGCGGATAGCCCCAGTGGGCAAAAATCGCCACCAGCAATAAATACACGATCGCCAGGGCAATCAAGCCGTTGCCGGTGAGAGACTGGCGGGTGGCATCGAGCTGGTCGCCCGCACCGCTTACCGTGATATCGATACCGCCAGGTAGCTCGCCCTGATCGCGCATGGGCTCGATCACTTCGCGCTGCATCCGTTCGATACCCGCTTCCAGCGCCACGCTGCGCGGTGGGATCACATTCAGGGTCACGCTGCGCCGGCCATCAACCCGGCGTAGGGTGGCGGTGCCAACGGTTTCTTCGATATCGGCGACGTCGTTCAGCGGTACGTTGAAGCCGGCAGGCGTATGCAAGGGCAGGCTGGCCAAGCGGTCGAGGTCGATATCGCCGGCCTCCGGGCCATAGCCGTAAAGATCAATCTTCTCATCGCCTAGGTAAAAATCGTCCAGGTACGACCCGTTGGTCAGCACGGCAATCGCGGTGCCCAGAGCCTCGGTATCAAAGCCCAGCTCGGCGGCGCGCTCCCAGTCCGGATAAATCTCGATCAACGGCTGGCCCAGATCCAGCGCCGAGGGGCGGGATTGAATACGCGGGTTGTCGAAGGTCGCCTGGGCGCGTTCGTAAATACGATTGGCCGTTGCGTAGAGGGTTTCCAGGTCATTACCGGCAATATCCAGCGTGATGCTGCGCGTGCCGCCGTCGTTACTCGAGATGATCGAGCCGCGCGCGGCAAAGGCGCGCATATCCGGGTAGGCCTCGTAGCGTGTGGTGAGGGCGTCCATCAGCGCCTCGATATGATTGGGGTCGATGGTTTCGGCAATGATGCGCAGGCTCTGCGCTTCGGCCTGGATGCCCATGGTGCGGATGGGGGGCACGTCGGTGACGCCGCGTTCAAAGTCCTCAGGGTCGGCGCCGACGTGGGGTTCGAGTTCCCGCTGCAGGTCCTGGGCGATGGCGTCCATGGTGGCGAGGTTGTAGCTTGCCGGGGCGTTCATGCTGGCGAAGGTCTTGGCTTCCTCGCCCTCGGGCAGGTATTCCGCAGGCGGCGTCAGCCCGACAAAAATCGCCACACCGCCAACGATGCCCAACACCACGGCCGCCGTGCGCCGCGCCGTGCTTTTGATCATGCGGTCGACCACCCACAGGCAGGCGCTCATCCAGCGCGGGCGAGTGCCATTGCCGTTATCGCGGCCCCGGAAATCGATATGCGCGCCGAGCGTGGGGATGACGGTAATGGCGACCACCATCGAGACCAGGATCGAAGTGGAGATCGCCACGGCAATATCGGAATACAGCTGGCCGGCTTCCTGCTCGATAAAGAAAATCGGCACAAACACCAGAATCGTGGTCAGCGTCGAGGCGAGCACTGCCGACCAGACCTGCTTGACGCCTTCAAGCGCCGCCTGGAAACGGGCCAGCCCGCGCCGCCGTTGGGTCTCGATACTTTCGAGCACGACAATGGTGTTGTCGATGGTCATGCCGATAGCAAAGGCCACCCCGGCCAGGGAAATTACGTTCAGGGTGCGCCCGGCAAGCAGAAGGCCGAGAAATGCCGCAATGGTACAGATGGGAATGCCGATGATGCCGGCGAAGGTGGCCCGGGCCGAGCGCAGGAAGGCGTACATCACCAGAGTGGCAAACAGCGCCCCCAGGCCCAGGTTGACCCAGACGTTGGCAATCGAGGACTCCACGTAGCGAACGTCGTCGCTGGATAGGATCATCTGCATGCCCTGTTCGGCCAGCAGGCCTTCATTCAGAGCCTTCACCTCGTCCAGCATGGCGCGCTTGATGTCGATGACGTTGGCCCCCGGCTCGCGACGCACCTGAACGCTCAAAACTGGCTCACCAGTCGAGTTGTAAGAGCGCGAGGTCAGCTCGGCGTAGGACTGCTGCACCTCGGCAACGTCGCCAAGCCGTGTTACCTCATCGCCCTGGCGGTCAAGGATCAACGCTTCCAGGCTCTCGACATCCTCGAAACGCCCGACGGTGCGCAGCAGATAGCGGCGTTTGCCACTTTCCAGTTGGCCACCGGAGACGTCCTGGTTGCGTTCCCGCAATGCGTTCTGGATATCACTGATGCTGATGTCGCGGGCGGCGAGGGCGTCGGGGTCGAGCAGTAGTTGCATCTGCCGTTCGGCGCCGCCGGAGACGGTGACCTCCGACACGCCGCTAACGCTTTCCATGCGCGGGCGCACGTTATCTTCCAGATAGTCGCGCATGGCTGGCATGTCCAGATCGCGCGGATTGCCTTCGCGGGGGCCGACGTTGAAGTACATGAACGCATTGGCCGAAAACGAGTTGGCGACGATGCGCGGCTGGTCAACGTTGGTGGGGTAGGAGGGCACCTGGCTCAGGGCGTTGTTGACCCGAATGAGCGTTTCGGTGAGGTCAACGCCAAACGGAAATTCCAGCTCAACCTCGGCGCTGCCGCTGCTGGCGGTGGATTCCATACGCTGCAGGTTGGGGACGTTGCGTAAATACTCTTCCTGCTCGATGAGGATATCCTTTTCGATATCCTGCGGGTTGGCACCGGCCCACTGGGTTTCAACGCCAATCACCCGGGTTTCCAGGTCGGGAATCATTTGCACGGGAATCCGCCAGATGGCGGCAATGCCCACGATCAGCAGAATCAGGGTGACGACACTGACCAAAATGCCGTGACGGATGATGGCGGCAAACATGCGCGAGGGCGCTCCTTGTTAATCGTCGTCGATAAGGGACAAGGTCTGCCCCTCTTCCAGGCGTTCGTTGCCGACCACAATGACGCGATCGCCCGCCTCGATACCGTCCAGCACCGCAACGTTGCCTTCGTGGCCGCTGCCGATCTCCACGCGTTGTTCATAGGCGCGCCATGCGTCGTCTTCCTGGCGGGCCAGCCATACGCTCACGCTGCCGTCCGGGCGGCGGATCAAGGCATCGCGGGGGACGCTTGGGCCTGTCTCGCCTTCAAGCAACAGCCGCCCTTCGAGCGCCATGCCGGGCAGCAGGCTGAGGGCTTCAGCAGGCTCGGCGCGCAATAGGAACTGGCGGCTGGTGGCGTCCTGGGGTACCCGTGCCTGGGGGCGGGCGGCGTACCATCGGGTATCGCCTTCCAGCCGGATCTCGAGAGTGGCGTCATCCATGCGGCCATAGGCCGAGAAAGGCACAGGGAAGTCCAGTCTCAAGGCGTCAATGTCGACCAGCGTCATCAGGGTGTCCCCGGGCGTGACCCATTCACCCAGCTCGCTGTCGCGCTGGGTGATCAGCGCATCGAAGGGCGCGGTGATGGTGTGGCGGGCCACGCGTAGCTCCCAGAGCGCGTATTCGGTCTGCCGGGCGTCTAGAAGGGCCTCGGCCGCTGCCAGCGTGTTTTGCCGCCGGCGCTGTTCGCTGACCGCAATATTTTGTTGTGCGGAGAGCTGGTTGGCTTCGTTGAGGCGCTGACGGGCATCGTCGCGATCAGCGCGGGCCTGATCGATATTGGCCTGGGCGCGCTGGCGCTCCAGCTCGGCTTCACGGCTATCCAGTGCCATCAGCCGTTCACCCTGGCTGACCCGGTCGCCGAGGGCGACGTCAAGGGACGCGACTTGGCCCGCTTCGGCGCTGGAAAGCTGCGAGGTGCGCGGGGCGGAAACGCTACCGGTCAGACGCAGCGTCTCGATACGCGGGGTGTCTTCAACCCGCTGGGTTTCGACTCGGGCGTCCTGTGCGGCGGCCACGCCGATGCCACCCATCAGCAGGGCCAGTGTCGTGGCGCACGCCCGAAGGGCGCGAGCGATAGTCAACAATCGTCGCAAGATGATTCCCCGGCTCTAGGATTGCGCCCAGCATGCCAGAATCAAACGGTCGGTTGGCGTTGGTGGTATCAACGTTATCCGCGCTTGAGCGCGCTCAATAGCGCCTGCAGCGGGTGAGGCAGCACCTGGCTTGAGTAACGCTTCACCTGGCTGCGACAGGAGTAGCCTGTCGCCAGTAGCTTGCCCGCATTCTCTTCGGCTTCCACCTGCGGCTGCCAGGACTGCGCGTAGATGACCTTAGAGGTCGCCACGTTGCGGGTTTCATGGCCGTAGGTGCCGGACATGCCACAGCAGCCGGTACTGACCAGTTCAAGCTCCAGCCCGAAGGCGGCGAATACCTGCTGCCATGCCTTGGGGGAGCCCGGCGCATTGGTGCTTTCGGTGCAGTGGGAAAGCAGTTTGAAGCTGGGGTCGCTCAGTTCCACCGGGCGGCTAGGCAGGGTGTTGAGGCGGGTGGCCAGCCACTCCTGGAGCATCAGCACCTCGGGCACCGCCGCGCTGCCCAGCGATTTGACGTACTCCTGGCGGTAGGTGAGGGTCATCGCCGGGTCGATGCCCACCAGGGGGATGTCAAAGTGCGCCAGCGTACGCAGCCGCTCGGCCTGTTTCCGCGCCGTGCGTTCGAACGCTCCCAGGAAACCCTGGACGTGCAGCGGCTTGCCGTTGGCGGAAAACGGCATGACGAACACCCGCAGGTTGAGCCGCGACAGCAGTTCGACGATATCCATCACCAGCTTGGCTTCAAAGTGGCTGGTGAACGCGTCCTGCACGATGATCACGCTGTTGGCGCGCTGCTGTTCGGTGAGCAGCGCAAGCGAGGTCGGTGTGGCCTCGGCCACCCCCCAGGCGCGCAGCTTCTTTTTCAGGTTGGCCCGGGACAGCGCCGGGGAGTCGCTGATGCCTACGCCTTTGCGCATCAACTGCTCGACCCAGTGCTGGCCCATGATGGCGTTGTACAGCGGGGCGGCTCTGGCAAAGGTCGGCAACATGAACTCGGTGCCGCCGATGACATAGTCCCGCAGCGGGCGCAGGTAACGACCGTGGTAGACCTCCAGAAACTGCGAGCGGAACTGCGGTACGTTGACTTTGACTGGGCACTGCCCGGCGCAGGATTTGCACGCCAGGCAGCCCGCCATGGCGTCATAGACCTCATGGGAGTAGTCGTGGTGCTGCCTGCGGCTCAGCGTGTTGGCTACCCGCCGTGGGAAGTGCTTGATAAAGCCCCAGCTGCTTTCGGCTTTTTTCCTGCGCGACTCTTCCACCACGTCGATACCCGCATTGGACTGCAGGCGTAGCCACTCACGGATCAAACTGGCGCGGCCCTTGGGGGAATGGCGGCGGTCGCGGGTGGCCTTCCAGGAAGGGCACATGGGGTCGTCGACGTCGTAGTTGTAGCAGGCGCCGTTGCCGTTGCAGTAGACCGCGGCGTCGTAGGCCTGCCAGGCCCGTTCATCGATGGTGCGGTCGAGCTGGCCGCGCATCGGCACGCTGTCGATGGTGAGCAGCTCCGGGTCGTGCTCCCGGGCGATCAGCTTGTCCCCTTCACCAGGGGAGGCGATCTTGCCGGGGTTGAGCTGGTTATAAGGGTCAAACGCGGCTTTGACTCGCTGCAAGCTGGGGTAGAGCTCACCAAAAAATGTCGGCGAGTATTCCGATCGGACGCCCTTGCCGTGCTCGCCCCATAAAAGCCCCCCGTATTTCTGGGTGAGCGCGACCACTTCATCGGAGATTGCCCGAATCAGCGCTTCCTGAGCCGGGTCTTTCATATCCAGCGCCGGACGAACGTGCAGTACCCCAGCATCCACGTGGCCAAACATGCCGTAGTCAAGCCCCCGGGCATCCAGCGCCGCGCGGAATTCGGCAATATAGTCGGCCAGGTGCTCGGGCGGCACCGCGGTGTCTTCCACAAACGGCAGCGGGCGCTTTTCGCCCTGAACGTTGCCCAGAAGCCCCACCGAGCGCTTGCGCATGCCGTAGACGGTCTGGATCTGACCGCGACCTTCGGCCAGGGTGTAGCCCAGCCGCTCGACGGTGGCATCATGGCGCAAATGCTCGGTGAACGCGCGAACCCGCCGGGCCAGCGCATCGGGGTCGTCGTCGTTGAACTCGACCAGGTTAATGCCGCGAATGGCGGTGTCACCGGCCGGAAAAAATTCGGCCACGCTGTCCCATACGAAGTCGTCCATGGCGAGTTGCAGCACGGTGTCGTCGATGGTTTCGATGGACGTGGGGCGAGCGCTTGACGCCATCAGTGCTTTGGCGTCACGCAGGGCCTCCATAAAACCGGCGTAGCGAACGTTCACTAGCGTCGAGTGCTTGGGAATCGGCAAAACGTTCAATACCGCTTCGTTCAGAAAGCCCAGTGAGCCCTCTGAGCCGCAGAGCAGGCTGTTGAGGTTGAGCTGGCCGCTATCGTCACGCAGGTGGGCCAGGTCATAGCCAGTCAGACAACGGTTGAGCGGCGGGAAGGTGGTCTCGATCAGTTCGCGCTGCTGGTCGATAATCTTGGCGGCAGTGGCGTGGATCCGGCTGAGAATGCCTTCTTGCGCGCATTCAGCGGTTTCTTCTTCAACGCTCAGCGGGCGACTATGTAAGTGCTTACCCCCCAGCAGCACCGTGTCGAGTTCAAGCACATGGTCGCGGGTCTTGCCGTACTCGCAGCTGCCCTGGCCGCTGGCGTCGGTGGATATCATGCCGCCAATGGTGGCGCGATTGGAGGTTGAGAGCTCCGGCGCGAAAAACAGTCCGTGAGGCTTGAGCGCGGCGTTGAGCTGGTCTTTGACCACGCCCGCCTGGACGCGCACCCGGCGATTATCCGCGTCGATCTCGATAATCTGGTTCATGTGGCGGGAAACATCCACCACAATGCCGTCGGTCAGCGACTGGCCGTTTGTGCCGGTACCGCCCCCACGTGGGGTCAGTACGATATTGCGATGGGGCACTTCGCCCGCCAGTCTGGTCAGACGCTCCAGGTCTTCGGCGTGCTTGGGGAAGACCGCCGCCTGTGGCAGGCGCTGGTAAATCGAGTTGTCCGTCGCCAGTACCGTGCGGTTGGCGTAATCCGGCGCGATCTCGCCTTCAAAGCCACGCGTTTTCAGCGCCTCGAGAAAACGGACGTAATGGGCGCCCAGGCGTTCAAATGGCGTGGTGCGTGAATCCAGAGATGCAATCATAATTGATCAGGTCGTCACTGCCGAAAGCGGAAAAGAGAAGACAGCTACTTTACCGCAGCGTCGCCGCTGGTGCATCAGGGCGGCGGCGTTATGCCTCGCCCAGGGCTTCTTTGACCAGCGCGGTCGATGATGGCGACATGGGCAGCGTCAACGCCAGCTCATGGGCACGCGGGGACATTTTACGCCAGGTCATCTGTACGATTCGCACCATATGATCGTGCTCGACCTTGCGCGAGAAATCGGCGAAGTAGTTTTCCAGGAACACCAGGCAGGCACAGTCTTCCAGCGCCTGTACCTCGGGATCACGCCCCAGACCTTGCTTGCCGATCATTGCCGCGACGCGTTTGGCCTCCTCAACGCTGTAACCGGCTTTCTCCATCAGTTTGGCAGTAGTTTCGCCTGCCCGTTTGCCTTGGTCGCGCCGCCAGGTCAAATAGCCCACCCGTCCTTTATCATAGTCTTCGCGGGGGACCTGCCAGCGCTGCAAGTGCTGGGCGCGTACCGCCAGTTGCAATAGCTCGCCGGGTGCATCAAAAACAGATTCCAGCCACTTGCTCATCCGCTGGGCATAAGCCAACTCCTGAGGCATGGTGGTGCCATCGTCAAGCGTGGTGGAACGCGGGTCCTGGGCATGAAGCGCATCAATGGCGTCGAGTGTTTGCTCAAAAGCGGAGGTCATTTGAAGCTCGCTTGGCTAATCAAGGTCGATACGCTTATGTTAGCAGTGCTGCGCGCAGCAGGATAACCCCATAGCCCCCCGCCGTGCTTTTGCCTACAATAGTTGCCTTTGTTGTCGGCGCTTTGCGCCGTGGTTCACTGAATTCAGGCCAAGGGATACCTCATGCTCGATCCGAAACTGCTGCGCGGTGATCTTGATGCGCTGGCGCAACAACTGGCACGCCGGGACTTTGTATTGGATAAACAAGGACTTCAGGCGCTGGAGTCCCGCCGTCGCGAGCTGCAAACCCAGACTGAGCAACTGCAGAACGAGCGCAATACCCGCTCCAAGGCAATTGGCAAGGCGAAGGCCAACGGTGAGGATATTCAGCCGCTACTGGACGAGGTCAGTGACCTGGGCGAGCGCCTGGATGCCGCGAAACAGCAGCTGGCGGAGGTGCAGGCCGAGTGGGACGATGTGGTCAGTGGGATTCCCAATATTCCCCATGACAGCGTGCCGGAAGGCAAAAGCGAAGACGATAACGTTGAACTGCACCGTTGGGGCACGCCTCGTACATTCGATTTCGAGGTGCTGGATCACGTTGATCTGGGCAAGCAGTCAGGCTATCTCGATTTTGATTTGGCTTCCAAGATCACCGGCGCACGCTTTGCAGTGATGCGCGGGCCGGTGGCGCGTCTGCATCGCGCACTGGCGCAGTTCATGCTGGATACCCAAACCGAGCAGCACGGCTACGAAGAGTGCTATGTACCGTACATGGTCAACCGCGCATCGCTAACGGGCACCGGCCAGTTGCCCAAGTTTGGCGAAGACTTGTTCCGCCTGGATGATGAGCGTGAATACCACCTGATTCCTACCTCGGAAGTGCCGCTGACCAACTTTGTGCGCGATGAAATCGTTGACCTGGCAGCGCTGCCCATGAAGCTCACTGCGCATACGCCGTGTTTTCGTTCTGAGGCGGGCTCACACGGGCGCGATACTCGGGGCATGATCCGCCAGCATCAGTTCGACAAGGTCGAGATGGTCCAGATTGTCGAGCCGGACAAAAGCTATGAGGCGCTGGAAGAAATGCGCGGCCATGCTGAGGCGATCCTGCAGGCGCTTGAGTTGCCGTATCGCGTGGTGACGCTGTGTACCGGCGATATGGGTTTCGGGGCGGCGAAGACCTACGACCTGGAAGTATGGCTACCCAGTCAGGATACCTTCCGCGAAATTTCCTCGGTTTCCAACTGTGAGGAATTCCAGGCGCGGCGTATGCAGGCGCGCTTCCGTCATCCGGAGGCGAAAAAGCCCCAACTGTTGCATACCCTGAACGGCTCAGGGCTGGCAGTTGGGCGTTGCCTGCTGGCGGTGCTTGAAAACCACCAGCAGGCGGATGGCTCGGTAGTTATTCCTGAGCCGCTACGTCGGTATCTGGGTGGGCTGGAGCGTCTGGCCCTTTAAGCGCCCATTCCACGTTAACGCCTGCTTCTATGCGGATGGTCCCAGGGCGGTATTCGCGGCTGGGGCTATCATGGGTATCGGCACTGACGCTGCCTTCCGCACGCATGGACATCATGCGGGGTTGAAAAATGGGCGATTGGGTTTCTTCAATGTGCTGAACATGACCGAGGTTAGTCTCCAGCGTTCCGGCCATTCGCTCGGCCTTGTGCCGGGCTTTTTCCAGTGCCTTGACCAGCGCTTCGTCGGTAGCAGCGTCACGGTCCTGCAGGTCGAATTGCACGCCGTCCAAGGCGTTCACGCCTGCATCCATCAAGGCGTCCAGCACGTCACCAAGCTGGTCGATATCCGTCAATTCGACGGTAACCGGGCGTTCGAGCCGCGTGCGTTGCAGCGTTTCACCCTCGCCATTACCGCCACGCGGACCTGATACCTGTTCAGGGTAAATATTCAAGGAACCGGCGCTGATCGCATCGCGCTCAAGGCCGCTATCTTCCATGGTGTTTATCAGCTCGCTGGCCCGGCGTTCAAGACGCTCCCGTGCAGCGGTTAATTCCTCGCTGTCGGTGTCTTCAAGGCTTGATAGTGCGGGCGTCTTTTCCCATAAACGGGCATTGAGGGTGGCTTTGTCAGGCGCGACCTCAACAAAGGATTGAGCTTGTACATGTAAGCTCGGGGGCGTTGGGGCTGCCTGGGCCATCGGAATGCTGATCAGGGTAAGTAGTGCGCCGACGGCGAGGCGTTGGCGTAGTGGTGTTTTAGAGGGTAAGCGACATTTCATTGGTAACATCCCTATTATTGCGTGTGCGCTAGGCACATGGCGGAGGAGAAAGAGTAAGACTAGACTCTGCTTGGAATGCGGTAGGCCAAAGAAAGTTCAGCCGTAGCGGTGTGGTGGAAAGTTGTTGCTAGAAGTTTGCACGCTTGGTGCTAAATTCCGTTGTCTTCTGGTTTAGAAGGCGATATTGCTTAGGGATGGAGGGGTATGTCGAAGTTATCGGATGAGGGTTACCGCAGTATTCCGTTGAATGCCACGCTGGCCATGGCGGCTTTGGTGGTCATTATGGCGGGCATGAAAATGGGCTCGGATCTGCTGGTGCCACTGCTGCTCGCCATTTTTATCGCGGTGGTATGCACATCCCCCGTGCATTGGCTGAATCGTTGCGGGCTTAGCTTACGGCTCGCCGTGTTTCTCACCTTGATTTTCATGCTGGTGTTTATATCGCTGATCGGCCTGCTGGTGGTGAACAGTTTCAGTACCTTCATTCAAGCCCTGCCTGATATTGAAACGCGTCTCTACGAGCACTACTGGGATATATTAAATGCGTTGGCCTCGCGCGGCCTGGCGATAGATCCTGATCAGCTAAGCTCGATGCTGGAAATGGAAGGTGAAGGGTCCTGGATGCAAACCTTGCTGGGAGAGCTAGGCAATCTGTTCATGCAGAGCAGCATTGTCGCGTTGCTGGTTATTTTCTTGATGTTCGAAACGCTGAATTTTCGCGATAAGGTGTCGCGGGCCTTGGAAAACCCGGCGCCGAGTTTGAAGCGTTTCAGCGAATTCAGCTTGACGTTGAAGCGCTACCTCGCCGTAAAGACGGTGATTAGCCTGGCGACGGGGATTTTGGTATGGCTTTCTTGCCTGATGGTGGGGGTTGAGTTTCCGCTGCTTTGGGGGGTGCTGGCCTTTGCGCTCAACTTTATTCCCAATATCGGTTCCGCGATAGCCGCGATTCCACCGGTATTATTGCTGCTGGTTTCTCAGAATGGAGGGATCTGGGAGGCATTGCTGCTGGCATCCACTTACCTGGCAATCAATTTCGTGCTGGGTAACTTGGTTGAGCCGCGGATCATGGGGCAGGCGCTGGGGCTTTCCACCTTTGTGGCGTTTTTATCGCTGGTGGTATGGGGGTGGGTATTCGGGGTTGCCGGGATGTTGCTGTCGGTCGTTTTGACCATGACGCTCAAGATAGCCTTGGACAGCCACCCGCAAACGCGATGGATGGCGCATTTATTGGGTCCAGGCAGTCGAAGAGGGGAAAAATCCAGCAAGCTGGACGCTCGGCGACCGCCTTGGTTAAGACGTCACTGAATGGAATCGTAAAAACCGCCGACGTAGTCGGCGGTTTTTTTACGTCAAGCGTTCTGGTCAATAAACTGGGTTAGCTGCGATTTCGATTGAGCACCCACCAGCGATGCCACCTTGGTGCCGGCTTTAAACAGCATGACGGTAGGAACGCCGCGGACGCCTTGCTCTGCCGCGATCTCGGGGGCGTCATCAACGTTCACGCTGACCACCTTGAGGTTTTCGCCTTGTTCGTCGGCGACTTCATCGACCACCGGCGCCATGACTTTGCAGGGGCCACACCAGGGGGCCCAAAACTTCAGTAGGACTGGCTGTTCGGCGTTGAGGACTTCCTGCTCAAAATTGGCGTTAGTAACATCAACATTAGTAGCCATTTGCTTCTCCCGTTTGCGTTGCTCTTGCTGTTTCGTTGCCTCAAATGGAGCAACGGTCATCACGCGATTACATAGCGCATTTCATCGCGCCAAGTCGGCAAATGTTAGCGGGCGAAACGGGGTGTGGCAAATGCGAACGGCACGAAATCGATAAAATAGTAAAAAGTAATAGGTGCTGCTAGGGCCGTTTTTTTATACTATAAAGGCATTATAGCGATTTTTTTTATTCTAATAATGGTTGTGTGAGCCAAGTGCAAAGGCAGCGCTTGTCGTTTCAACGCAATCATCCGTGCATTGACCGGTTAGGTGACACTATGAAACTGCAGCAGCTTCGCTACATTTGGGAAGTGAATCGGCACAATTTGAATGTTTCGGCCACCGCGCAAAGTCTTTACACCTCGCAGCCTGGAATTTCCAAACAGATTCGCTTGTTGGAAGACGAACTGGGTGTCGAGATTTTTGCTCGTAGTGGCAAGCACCTGACCCGTGTGACGCCAGCAGGTCAGTCGATCATTGATCTGGCCGGGCAAGTGCTGCGGTTGACCGAGAACATCAAGCATGTGGCCCAGGAGCACAGCGACGAACGGCGCGGTAGTCTGGCGATTGCCACCACTCATACCCAGGCGCGCTATGCGCTGCCGCCCATTATCAGCGCTTTCACCCAGAAATACCCCGATGTGGCCCTGCATATGCAGCAGGGCACACCCAAGCAAATCGCCCAGATGGTCAGTGAGGGCCAGGCGGATTTCGCCATTGCCACCGAGTCGCTGGAACTGTTTACCGATCTTATTCTGCTGCCTTGCTATCGATGGAACCGCTGTGTTCTGGTACCCAAAGACCATCCGCTGGCCCATCTGGATGCGCCGCTGACACTGGAAGCGCTGGCGGAGCATCCGCTGGTCACCTATGTGTTTGGCTTCACCGGGCGTTCCCAGTTGGATGATGCGTTCAAAGCCAAAGGGCTGACACCTAACGTGGTACTCACGGCGGCAGATGCCGATGTGATCAAAACCTACGTGCGGCTTGGCATGGGCGTGGGCATTGTGGCCCATATGGCCGTCGACCCGGCCCTGGATGATGACCTGGTGGCGCTGGACGCACGGCATCTTTTTGCAAGCTCCACGACCAAGATTGGTATTCGTCGTGGCACCTTCATGCGCGGTTATATGTACGATTTTCTAACCCGTTTTGCGCCTCATCTTACCCGTGATCGGGTGGAAGAGGCGCTGACCGCGGGCCCGCGTCATGAGCAGTCGTTATTTGACGACCTGGACCTGCCGGAGTACTAACCCGCCGTGTGGGTTAGTGCTGTAAATGCAGTCCGCATTCGCGCTTTTCCTCGACCTTGGTGGGGTCAAAGTAGTCGAAGTTGTTGGGCAGATTGTGGGCTTGCAGATACTGGTACATATCCTTGGCTGTCCACTGGAGTAACGGCGCGACTTTCAACAGGCCGTCAGCATTGCGGCTGACCGGTTGCATCCTGGCACGTTCCGGCGTGTCTTCTGCCCGCAGGGCGGTGAGCCACACGTCCGGATGCATTTCCCTCAGGGCACGTTCAAAGGGTTCGATTTTGACTTCCTGGGTAAAGGCATCGTGGCGCGGGTCATCAATGCCTGGCATGGGGCCTTCCAGTGCCTCGCGATGCGCGCGGGTCCGCCTGGGCAGGAAGCTGACGATGTTGAGGTTAAGCTGCTTGATGACGTCATCAGTAAATTGGTAAGTCGCCTCGGTGTTGTAGCCACTGTCCATCCATACGATGGGAATATCGGGGCGTACCTGGGTCACCATGTGCAGAATGACCGCTTCGAACGGGCGGAAGTTGGTCGTGCAGATGGGCCGTGTGCCCTGAGCCAGTGCCCACTCAACTAACCCTTGAGGGTTGTTGGCAAATTCATTGTTGATCGCTTCAAGTTCTGAGGACATGCTTCCTCCTTATCGTCGGAAAGATCATGCCGATAGGCTACCAAAGAGCAGGCAGGTCGCCCCAATACCGTTTGGTTTGGCTTTTATATTCCTTTTTGATTTAAAGACCGTGCTTGCTTATTCCAGCGCTTTGATCAAGTGACGAATTTTGTCCAGTGTCTCAGTGTATTCCTCGTCGACGTTGGAGTCGGCTACCAGCCCGCCGCCTCCCCAAACGTGAAGCCTACCGGCGTCTGCCACCACCGTACGGATGGCAATCGAGGTGTCCATGCTTCCCCGTACGTCGACATACCCGAGGCTGCCGCAGTAAATACTTCGCTGGCAGGGCTCCAGCTCATCGATGATCTGCATGGCACGAATTTTGGGTGCGCCGGTAATCGAGCCGCCGGGAAACGCGGCGGCGAGTAGGGCGAGGGCGGCACGCGGGTCGGGGAGCTGTCCCTGGATCACGCTGACCAGGTGATGAACGTTGGGATAGCTTTCCAGATGACAGAGCTGAGGCACCCTGATCGTACCGGGAAGGCAGATACGGCCGAGGTCATTACGCAAAAGATCCACGATCATGACGTTTTCAGCGCGGTCTTTACGGCTGTTAAGCAACTGCTCGGCGAGTGCTTGATCTTCTTCAGGGGTCATGCCGCGGGGGCGCGTTCCCTTGATAGGGCGGGTTTCCACCTGGCCTTCATGGCTACGAATAAACCGTTCGGGAGAGAGCGAAAGCACTGCTTTGTCCTGCCACGCCATAAACCCTGAAAAAGGCGTGGGGGTGGCCCGGCGAAGTCGCAAATAGGCTTGCCACTCATCACCCTGATAAGACGCCGAAAAACGTTGGGCAAGGTTGATCTGGTAGCAGTCTCCGGCGCGAATGTAATCTTGCACGGCATGAAAGAGCTGATGGTAGTCAGCGCGGCTGAGCTCCGCCTGAAAAGAAGCGGTCAGGCAAAACGGCGCCGTCGCTGGCAACGAGCGGCCAAGCCAGTGCATGACCTGTTCGCGGCGCTCGTCGGTGGCGACCAGCCATGCTTGCTGGGTGTGGTGGTCAAACGTGATGCACCAGTCATAGAGCCCAATTCGGGCCTGGGGCAGGTCGGTGACACACGGCTGCTGGCTGGCAATCGACTGCTGCTCACGGCCCAGGTCATAACCCCAGTAACCGATCAAGCCGCCAGCAAAGGGGAGCTCGCCCATGTCTTGTGATGGCACAGGCAACTGATCAAGCAGCCACTGCTGGGGGGCAAAGGCATCCGGCCAGTCAAGGGGCGCAGTAAGTTGATCGGACGTGACCTTCGACTGACCGTTGGCATCGATCTCAAGCGTCGCCAGTGGGTCACTGCTCATGATGTCAAACCGGCCATTGGCCAACGGGCGCCCGCTATCTAGCAAGACCGCGCCTGAGCGTTGGCGAAGTGCCGCGAACGTCGTCAAGGGGTCAGGTAGGTAGGGCAGTGCCGTCAGTGTTAACGCTGATATCATGAAGCAAACGCCTGGCCAAGTGGGGCAGCATATTTTAGAGGGCGTTAAAGAAGGACACCAGTCGGTCTTCTCGACGGCTTTCTCACGTTAATCACATGGTGAAAGACATTGCCTCCGACGCTTTCCTGCTTCTCGCTAGATTGTTGACACCGCAAGACGTTATTGCCCTGGGTCGTACGACAAAAGGCCTACCTGATCGTACGGTAAGCAAGGTTGACGGCGGTTTTGCAGAGGACTAAAGTTGTCCCATCATTTAATTGTCGACAATTTACCCATGACCTTATCAGCTGTGACGACACACAAAGATTCATCGGATCATGAAGCAGCCTCTCCGGAAGTGCGCACGCTGGCCGAGCGGGTTTTCCAACAACTCCAGGACGCTATCGTTCGCGGTGAGTTGGCCCCAGGCAGCAAGATTACCGAGCCGGGGCTGTCGAAAACCTACGGTATTTCGCGGGGGCCGCTGCGTGAAGCGATGCGACGTCTGGAAGCACATCGTTTGATCGAGCGGGTTCCCCATGTCGGGGCTCGGGTCGTCAAACTCTCAATGAAGGAGCTGATTGAGTTGTTTGACGTACGCGAGGCCCTGGAAAGCATGGCCGCTCGGCTGGCCGCCGAGCACATGTCTGCAGACGAGATTCAGGGGCTACGGGACGTGCTGGCACTCCACGAGGGGCAGAGCGATCTTAAGCGTGGTGAGGCCTACTATCAGCGTGAAGGCGA
Organism: Halomonas sp. CSM-2; assembly: GCF_002119345.1. Classification (NCBI taxonomy): domain Bacteria; kingdom Pseudomonadati; phylum Pseudomonadota; class Gammaproteobacteria; order Oceanospirillales; family Halomonadaceae; genus Halomonas; species Halomonas sp. CSM-2. The sequence continues at coordinate 214,253 of NZ_NBYR01000002.1, forward strand.
TCTCGATTTTCACTATCGGATCGTTCAGGGCAGCCACAACAAGATGTTGATGAACCTGCTCTGCGACGACCTTTATTACCTTGTCCGTCTTTATCGTACCCAGTTCAGCGCCAGCGGCGCGCGTCCCCAGCGGGCCTTTGTGGAGCACCATCGCATTGTCGATGCCATTGAAGCCGGTGATGCCGAACTCGCCGAGTTGTTGATGCGCCGTCACGTCAGCGCCTCCCGCGCCAATGTTGCCGACCGTTACGCCACTATTCTTGAACAACAATCATCGACACCCTCGGAATAAAACGCCGTCTACCCGTGTCGGAATACAAAGGAGTTCATGTCCATGTCTCAATCTCCCCTGTCAGGGCTTACCCCCGGTGCACGTTTTCGCTCAGCGCTAGAGGCGAATCGGCCGCTGCCGATTCTTGGCACGATCAACGCCTACACGGCAATGATGGCCGAGCGGGTCGGTCATCAGGCGATTTATCTGTCCGGCGGCGGCGTGGCTAATGCTTCCTTCGGTCTGCCGGATCTGGGTATGACCACCATGAACGACGTGGTGGAAGACGCTCACCGTATTTGTGGTGCGACGGATGTGCCGCTGCTGGTGGATATCGATACCGGCTGGGGCGGGGCGTTTAATATTGCGCGCACCGTCAAGGAAATGCAGCGTGCGGGCGTGGCGGCGGTACACCTGGAAGATCAGGTCGCCCAGAAGCGCTGTGGGCATCGCCCCAACAAGGCGATCGTCTCCCAGCAGGAAATGGTCGATCGCATCAAGGCCGCGGCGGATGCCAGGCTCGACCCTGACTTTTACCTCATCGCCCGCACTGACGCCTTTCAGAAAGAGGGGCTGGATGCCGCGATCGAGCGTGCCAATGCCTGTATCGAGGCAGGTGCTGACGCCATCTTCGCTGAAGCGGTGCATACGCTGGACGATTACCGGGCGTTTTGCGAACGGGTCAATGCGCCGATCCTTGCCAATATCACTGAGTTTGGCGCGACGCCGCTTTTCACTCAGCAGGAGTTGGGGGAGGTGGGCTGCCGAATGGTGCTGTATCCGCTTTCGGCTTTCCGCGCCATGAACGCCGCCGCGCTGCATGTCTATCAGAGCATTCTGGACAACGGCCATCAGAAAGACGTGCTGGACACCATGCAAACCCGCGATGAGCTATACGACTTTTTGAACTACCACGACTTCGAACAAAAGCTCGATGCGCTGTTCGCCGAGCAGAAAGATACCTAATCGCCGTTAACCCTTACAACGTTATAACCAATAAAATACGCTAGCAGGAGACCTACATGGCTGATAAACCGCAAAACAGTGCCGGACTGCGTGGCCAGAGCGCCGGTTCCACCGCGCTGTGTACCGTCGGTAAAACAGGCTCTGGATTAACCTACCGTGGCTTCGACATTAAAGAACTGGCTGAAAAGGCCAAGTTTGAAGAAGTCGCTTATCTGCTGCTAAAGGGCGAACTGCCCAATCAAGCTGAGCTGGACGATTACATTGACAAACTCAAAAGCCAGCGTGGCTTACCCAGCGCCTTGAAAAACGTGCTGGAAGAGATCCCCAAAGACGCTCATCCCATGGATGTGATGCGTACCGGGGCATCCATGCTGGGTAATCTGGAGACCGAGGAAAGCTTTGAAGAACAGGAAGACGTGGCCGACCGTCTGCTGGCCGTGCTGCCCTCGATCATTTGCTACTGGTATCGCTTCAGCCATGACGGCGTACGTATCAATACCGAAACCGACGATGCCTCGGTAGGTGGTCACTTCCTGCATATGCTACGCGGTGAACCGGCCTCCGAGCTGCATGCACGGGTAATGAACGTATCTCTCATCCTTTACGCAGAGCACGAATTCAATGCCTCCACATTCACCGCCCGAGTTTGCGCCTCAACGCTCTCCGACATGCACTCTTGTGTGACCGGGGCGATTGGGACGCTGCGTGGGCCGCTACACGGTGGCGCCAACGAAGCCGCGATGGCGATGATCGAAAACTGGACCTCGCCTGAAGAAGCTGAGCGGGAAATGCTCGGCATGCTGAAGCGCAAAGAAAAAATCATGGGCTTTGGGCACGCCATTTACCGCGAGTCAGATCCGCGTAATGCCATCATCAAGCACTGGTCGAAAAAGCTCGCCGACGATGTGGGCGATAGCGTGCTCTACCCCGTTTCTGAGCGTTGCGAAGCGGTCATGTGGCGGGAGAAGAAACTATTCTGCAACGCGGACTTCTTCCATGCCAGCGCTTACCACTTCATGGATATTCCCACCAAGCTGTTCACGCCGATTTTCGTGATGTCACGGCTTACCGGCTGGGCCGCCCACGTGTTTGAGCAGCGTGAAAACAACCGCATTATTCGCCCCAGCGCTGACTATACCGGCCCCGAGAAGAGCGAATGGGTACCCATTGAAGCCCGTGATTAAGTGAGAGTGACGATGAACACCAATTATCGCAAACCGCTGCCGGGTGTCACGGTCGACGGGACTGCCATTGATTACTTTGATACCTACCAGGCCGTGGAGGATATCCAGCCTGGCGCCTACGCAACGCTGCCGTTTACCTCACGAGTACTGGCCGAGCAGCTGGTGCGCCGCTGTGATCCAGAGCAGCTGACGGCTGCCCTCAAACAGCTGATCGAGCGCAAGCGCGACCTGGACTTTCCCTGGTATCCGGCGCGGGTCGTGTGTCACGACATTCTCGGCCAGACCGCGCTGGTCGACCTGGCGGGCCTGCGCGATGCCATTGCCGATAAAGGCGGCGACCCGGCGAAGGTCAACCCGGTGGTGCCGACGCAGCTGATCGTCGACCATTCGCTGGCTGTCGAGCACGCCGGTTTTGAAAAAGACGCCTTTGAAAAAAACCGCCAGGTAGAGGACCGCCGCAACGACGACCGTTTCCATTTCATCAACTGGACGAAAGTGGCCTTCGAGAACGTCGATGTGATCCCGCCTGGCAACGGCATCATGCACCAGATCAACCTGGAGAAGATGTCGCCAGTGGTCCAGGTCCAGCAAGGTGTGGCTTACCCTGATACCTGCGTGGGTACTGATAGTCATACACCGATGACCGATGCGCTGGGCGTGATTTCGGTGGGTGTCGGCGGCCTAGAAGCAGAGAGCGTGATGCTCGGCCGCGCCTCAATGATGCGCCTACCGGATATCGTCGGTGTCGAACTCACCGGTAAACTACAGCCGGGCGTGACCGGCACCGACATGGTGCTGGCGATTACAGAGTTTCTGCGCAGCGAGCGCGTGGTCGGCGCCTACCTGGAATTCTATGGTGAGGGCGCCGATGCGCTGACCGTCGGCGATCGTGCAACGATCTCCAACATGACGCCGGAATACGGTGCGACGGCTGCCATGTTTTACATCGACAGCCAGACCATCGACTACCTCAAGCTTACCGGGCGCGAGGACGAGCAGGTGGCGCTGGTCGAGGCTTACGCCAGGCATACCGGTCTCTGGGCCGACAGCTTGAAAAGCGCCGAATACGAGCGGGTGCTGCGTTTTGACTTATCCAGCGTGACGCGCACGCTGGCGGGGCCTTCCAACCCCCATGCACATTTGCCGACCTCAGAGCTTGCCAAGCGCGGTATTGCGGTTGATCTGGATAAAGCCCGCGCCGAAGAACAGGCGGGCAGAATGCCGGATGGCGCAGTGATCATCGCCGCGATTACCAGCTGCACCAATACGTCGAACCCGCGCAATATGGTGGCGGCGGGCCTGATTGCCCGAAATGCCAATAAGCTGGGTCTTACCCGCAAGCCCTGGGTCAAGTCATCGCTCGCTCCGGGGTCCAAAACCGTCAAGATGTACCTCGAAGAAGCCGACCTGATGGGCGAGCTGGAAGACCTTGGGTTTGGCGTGGTGGCGTATGCGTGTACCACCTGTAACGGCATGTCCGGCGCGCTGGATCCGAAGATTCAGCAGGAAATTATCGACCGGGATTTATACGCGACGGCGGTATTGTCCGGTAACCGTAATTTCGACGGACGGATACATCCCCATGCCCAACAGGCATTTCTGGCCTCGCCGCCGCTGGTGGTGGCTTACGCTATCGCGGGCACGATTCGCTTTGATATCGAAAAGGATATTCTGGGTCACGATGCTGAAGGCAACCCGGTCACGCTCAAGGATATCTGGCCCGACGACAGCGAGATTGACGCCATCGTGAAGTCGGCGGTAAAGCCTGAGCAGTTCCGCGATACGTACATCCCCATGTTCGACCTGGATAAAAGTGCCCGCACTCAGGTCAGCCCGCTGTATGAATGGCGCCCTCAGAGCACCTATATCCGTCGTCCGCCATACTGGGAAGGCAATATGGCCAAAGAGCGCGGATTGAAAGGGATGCGACCTCTGGCAATTCTGCCGGACAATATCACTACCGATCACCTGTCGCCCTCTAATGCGATTCAGTTGAACAGCGCAGCGGGTGAGTACCTGGACAAGATGGGCCTGCCGGAGGAGGACTTTAACTCCTACGCGACCCACCGGGGTGATCATTTGACTGCTCAGCGCGCCACCTTGGCAAACCCCAAGCTGTTCAATGAAATGGTACGTGACGAGCAGGGTAATGGGGTGCAAGGGTCGCTTGCCCGTATTGAGCCGGAGGGTAAGGTTACCCGGATGTGGGAAGCCATTGAGACCTACATGGCCCGCAAGCAGCCGCTGATCATTATTGCGGGCGCCGATTACGGCCAGGGGTCTTCCCGTGACTGGGCTGCCAAGGGCGTTGCGCTGGCTGGCGTCGAGGCGATTGTGGCCGAGGGGTTCGAGCGCATCCACCGCACCAATCTGATCGGCATGGGCGTTATGCCGCTGCAGTTTGAAGAAGGCACAACGCGCCACACGCTGGAGTTGGACGGCACCGAAATTTACGATGTGGAGGGCACCCCGCAGCCGGGCGCCACGCTCACGTTGTTGATTCATCGCCAGAGTGGCAGCTCCGAACGCGTACCGGTGATTTGCCGCCTGGATACCGCCGAGGAAGTGTCGATTTACACCGCTGGTGGCGTGCTGCAACGCTTTGCTCAGGACTTTCTCGAATCCACTGCCGCCTAGCTGGAGATGACGTAATGCCCTACGGCCCTCAACTCAAAATTCCCGCCACCTATATGCGTGGCGGGACCAGCAAGGGTGTGTTTTTTAAACTCGACGACTTGCCCGACGCCGCCCGGCAGCCTGGCGAGGCGCGCGACAAGCTGCTGTTACGGGTAATAGGTAGCCCAGATCCCTACGAGAAACAAATCGACGGCATGGGCGCCGCGACGTCCAGCACCAGTAAAACGGTAATTCTGTCGAAAAGTGAATCGCCCGAGCACGATGTGGATTATCTGTTTGGTCAGGTCGCAATCGACAAACCGTTTGTCGATTGGAGCGGGAACTGCGGCAATCTTTCGGCGGCGGTCGGCCCTTTTGCGATTACCCACGGTCTCGTTGATCCCGGACGCATTCCTGAAAACGGCGTGGTCGAGGTGCGTATCTGGCAGGTCAATATCCAGAAAACGATCGTGTCGCGGGTGCCGATGGCCAACGGAGAGGTACAGGAAACCGGCGATTTTGAGCTCGATGGCGTCACCTTTCCCGCTGCCGAGATTCCGGTGGCCTTTATGGATCCAGCCGACGGCGAAGGGGCTATTTTCCCCACCGGCAATCTTGTCGATGATCTGGAGGTACCAGGGGTAGGCACGCTCAAAGCCACCATGATCAACGCTGGTATTCCCACGGTGTTTATTAACGCCGCCGACATCGGGTATGCCGGTACTGAGCTTCAAGAGGCGATCAATGGCGATAGCCAAGCGCTTTCGATGTTTGAAACCATCCGAGCCCATGGTGCCGTCCGTATGGGGTTGATGAAACACGTGGATGAAGCGGCCAACCGGCAGCACACGCCTAAAGTGGCGTTTGTTGCACCACCTGCGGGGTATACGGCGTCGAGCGGCAAAATGATTGACGCCTGTGATGTCGACCTGCTGGTACGTGCGCTCTCCATGGGTAAACTCCACCATGCCATGATGGGCACCGCCGCTGTCGCGATCGCCTCGGCGGCCGCGATTAAAGGCACCCTGGTCAACGCGGCGGCGGGAGGCGTCGAACGTGATGCGGTCACCTTCGGCCACCCCTCGGGCAGTTTGCGGGTGGGGGCTCAGGCAAGCCTGGTGGACGGACGCTGGCAAATAGACAAAGCTGTCATGAGCCGCAGCGCACGCGTATTGATGGAAGGAACCGTGCGCGTTCCGAGTGATACGCTGAACCAGTAGGGGGATAAGACATGCATACCACCGCCGATGTGAATGATCGTCCGGACTATGACCCTGAGTTGCAAACGCTGGCCGACTACGTTCTCAACTTTCGTGCCCCCTCCGAGGAAGCGCTGACGACGGCGCGCTACTGTTTGATGGATACGCTGGGCTGTGGGTTGTTGGCGTTGCGTTTCCCTGCGTGTACCAAACACCTTGGCCCGTTGGTCGAGGGGACGACAGTGCCGCATGGCGCTCGCGTACCCGGCACATCGCTGCGACTGGATCCGGTCAAGGCGGCCTGGGACATCGGTGCGATGGTGCGCTGGCTCGATTACAACGATACATGGCTCGCCGCTGAGTGGGGACACCCCTCTGATAACCTGGGCGCGATTCTTGCCGTTGCCGACCATCTTTCCCAGAAGCGAGTGGCCGAAGGCGCTGCACCTTTGGTGATGGCGGACGTCCTGCACGCCATGGTCATGGCCCATGAGATCCAGGGGGGGCTGGCGCTGGAAAACAGTTTCAACCGGGTGGGGCTGGACCATGTGGTACTGGTTAAAGTGGCCTCCACCGCCGTTGTCGCGAAACTGATGGGCGCCGACCGTGAGCAGATGCTGTCGGCGCTTTCCCATGCCTGGGTCGACGGACAGAGCTTGCGCACCTACCGGCACGCCCCGAATGCAGGTTCCCGCAAAAGTTGGGCGGCAGGCGATGCCACCTCACGCGGCGTGCGCCTCGCGGATATCGCCATGCGCGGTGAAATGGGTATTCCCAGTGCCTTGAGCGCGCCTCAATGGGGGTTTTACGACATCGCCTTCAGTCATAGTAATAAAGACCTCCGTCTTAAGCCTGACGGCGAGCGTCGACTTCGCTTCCAGCGCACGTTGGGTTGCTACGTGATGGAAAATATTCTCTTCAAGGTGGCGTTTCCCGCTGAGTTCCACGCCCAGACGGCCTGTGAAGCGGCGGTGGCATTACATCCGCAGGTTAAAGATCGCTTATCGTCTATCGAGCGCGTTGTGATCACGACCCATGAGGCGGCTATCCGGATTATTTCCAAAACCGGCCAGCTCGCCAACCCCGCTGACCGCGATCACTGCCTGCAGTACATGGTGGCCGTCCCGCTGATACAGGGGACATTAACCGCGGATCACTATGAAGATGACTTCCATGCCACACACCCGCTGATTGATCAGCTACGCGAAAAGATGGAAGTGGAAGAGGACCCTGATTATTCAAGCGCTTATCTGGACCCCGAAAAGCGTTCGATTGCCAATGCCGTGCAGGTGTTTTTCGATGATGGCACAGCCACTGAAAAGGTCGCCGTGGAGTACCCGCTGGGTCATCGGCGGCGACGGGACGAGGGTATGCCGTTGTTACTTGACAAATTTCATCGCCACCTTGCTACGCGGTTCCCGGCACATCGGTGCGAGCAGATCATGCGGGTATGCGAGGATCATGCAGCGCTTGCATCCATGCCGGTTAACCGCTTTATGGCGCTATGGGAGATGACACCCTAAACGACGAACCGCCCGATTCACTAGCGTAATCGGGCGGCGTTTAGTGTTGTCATGTTAGTCTTCAACGCTGACCTGATCGCGCATACGGTCAACCGTTGCCGGTCCAATACCGCTGACGCGGGTAAGGTCATCGGCACTTTCGAAGTCGCCGTTTGCTTCACGCTCTTCAATGATAGCTTCGGCTCGGCTGGGGCCGATACCCGGTAGCTCATCGAGTAATTCGGGGTCGGCGCTGTTGACGTTGATCGGGGCAATGTCCTGGGCCACCCCGTTGCTTGCAACCCCAATGCCGATGCTGAAGAGTAATGCGGCGAATAATCCTTTCAGTGATAGCTTCATCCTAAGCCCCTTTAATAGTGGTTTCAGTCCTAATGGCGGTTATCAGTCCTATTGTGAGCGGGGAAGTCCCCGCTCTTTCACCTTAACTGGATTCCGGAGCGATGCTGTCGGAAATTAGCGATACGTTATGTAAGATTTTTGCTATACACGCATGGCAAAAGGCTTACATGGCGAGCGAAAGGGACTGATATAATGCGCCGAAACACTTGGGGAGCTTGGTATGGCTGTCACTGAATCACCGCTGATTATCGCACTTGATTACCCATCACTGGACGCGGCGCTATGCATGGCGGATCAGTTGGATCCGTCCTGGTGTCGGCTGAAGGTCGGTAAAGAGCTATTTACCCGCAGCGGCCCGGCCGTCCTTGAAGCGTTGCACGGGCGTGGCTTCGATGTGTTCCTGGACCTCAAGTTCCATGACATTCCCAACACGGTGGCCAGCGCCGTAGAGGCGGCAGCAGAGCAGGGGGTGTGGATGGTCAACCTTCACGCCAGCGGCGGTCGGGCAATGATGGAAGCCGCCGCAACGCGCCTGGCGCAACAGCGCCTCACCACGCACCTGATCGCTGTGACGGTGCTGACCAGCATGCAGGACCGTGATCTGGTGGATGTCGGTATACCGTCATCGGTTAGCGACCAGGTGACGCGGCTGGCTCAGCTCGCCCAACAGAGTGGCTTGCACGGTGTTGTGTGTTCGGCTCAGGAATCGACTCAACTTGCATCGCTATGTGGTGACGAGTTCTTGAAAGTGACGCCAGGCATTCGACCTGCCTTCGCTGCGGCTAATGACCAGCAGCGGATCATGACGCCCAGGGACGCGATGCAGGCAGGTAGCACGCACTTGGTCGTCGGGCGGCCGGTTACCCAGGCAGAGCGTCCCATGGAGGCGTTGAAGGCTATCCAGCAAGAGCTGGAATAGGGAACGAAACCGTTATTCGCCTTCAACCCCGATAATCGGTTTGATAGTGCCCCAGTAACGGCAAGTGGGGCACTGCCATTGCAAGGCATCGCTGGTAAAGCCGCAGCGTTGGCAACGGTGGCGAGGGCGACCCTTCAGCAATGCTTCGGTATGATGCTTAAGCAGCACGAGCCGTGTGTCCGGTGCGTCTCTACCCTGAAGGCGCTGGCTCTCGATATACAGATCAACCAGGTAGTTGAGTCCCCGCAAGCTGGGGGCCTGGCCGAGAAGTTCGCCGGTGACGCCAATCGCGGCATCGACCCCATCCCGGTGATGGATAAGCTCACCCAGTTCGATGATTAAGCTGGTGTAGGGCACGATGGTAATCAGCTGGCGTAGATGGGCTTCAAGCCCGCCTTCATCGTTGTTGCGCAGATAGGCGCGCTTTAATGCGGGCAGCATGGTCGGAAGATGGGCGCTGTCTTGGTCAAGAATGCGCGTCAAGTAGCCGGTTGCCTGCGGATAATGACCATTTTCCATTTCAAGTCCGGCAAGCAACAGGTTGGCGCGGACGCAATGGGAGTCAAGCTGCAGGGCTTTTTTCAAATGGCGTTTGGCAAGTGCGCGGCTGGCATTGGCGGTCTCGAGTTCGGCCAGTTCGCATTGCCAGTGGGCCGCTGCTCGGCGGATATTGGGATGCTGCTTAACCAGCGGGGCGGCGGTATCCAAGGCGCCTTGCCAGTCTTTTTCGCGCTCTAGCAGATCGATCAACAGTCGCTTGGCAGGGTAGCGCAGCTCGCTGTCGTGGTCTTGGTCGAGTAGCGTTCTAAGCAGCCGCTGTGCCCGGTCATGGACACCCAGCGCTACAAAGTCACGCGCGAGTTCCAGTTGAACCTTCGCATTAGTGGCATCGGAGAGTGCCGGACGTGCCAGAAGATTTTGGTGAATGCTTACGGCTTTGTCGGCTTCGCCCCGCGAACGAAATAGTCGCCCCAGTGTGATGTGCGTCTCAACCGTATCGCTATTGACATCCAGTGCGTTGATAAAGGTATTGATGGCTTCGTCGGGCTGCTCGTTGAGCAGATAGTTGAGCCCGACAAAGTAATCCCGGGATAGACTACCGTGAGTAGATCCCGAGCGTTCGTTTGACCGCCGGGATGCCTTGCGAAAGCCGAGCCCGTAGCCAATCGCAATAGCGACGAATATAACGCCCAGCAGTGCGAAGTCCAGCATCTAAGCCAGTTCCTTAAACTCCTGCGTACGTAGCTGGTCAAGTTCCTTGCTTTGTTGTTTGTTCTGGCGTTCGCTACGAGCCAGTCTGGCTTTTAGACGTACATACACGCCGATCATGGCCAACATGCCAATAAGTACGCCGAACGTTAACGTTGCCAATAGCCAGACGGATAACGAGACGGCGGGTAGCTCCAGCCAAATCAGGTTCAACGCAATGGCTTGCTGGTTATTGACCGCAAACAAGATACCCACCAGTAGCACTACCAGCAAAATGATGGCCAGAATCAGCCCTTTTATCCAACGCATGAGAAGTTCCTAATCAGTAGCTTTCACGGTAGTGACATTGTGTACGAGTCGCCGCCCGACGTCATCCCAAAGAAGGCATGAATCCGCTTATTAATGCCTGGCCAAGGACAATAACGCCCTGCTATATCAATACCCCAATGCACGGCTCGCATCGACCTGTTCGCGTAATTCCTTGCCCGGCTTGAAATGGGGAACGTGCTTCCCGTCAAGCTCGACGGGTTCGCCGGTTTTCGGGTTACGCCCGGTTCTTGGCTCGCGGTAGTGAAGTGAAAAACTCCCAAAACCACGAATTTCCACCCGCCCGCCACTGGCCAGTGCGTCGGTCATGTCGTCGAGAATAATCCGGACGGCGGTCTCGACTTCTTTGGCAGACAGCTCGGGCTGGTGCATGGCAATTTGTTCGATTAATTCAGATTTGGTCATCGGTTGGCTCCCTGCGGACGTTTAAGGTCGATCAATACGGCCTTTCTGTCACCTCATTCAGCATACTGCGCAATCGAAGATAAAACAATTTAGATAAAACAAGGTACTACAATCGATATTAGCATAGGCCAAGCGAGGCCCTGGCGCGACCCTGTGGCTTAGGTATACTGATCCCTCATTCCATTTTTTCCCAAGAGAGGCCAACGTTGAGCGACGACACATCCCCAGCCGCTATCGCCCGCAAGCGGCTTTATTGGCACTCACGTCGAGGTATGTGGGAGCTGGATTTACTGTTAATTCCCTTTTTGGAACAGCGTTACGACCAGTTGGAGGAGGGTGACCAGCTTGCTTTTCAACAACTGATTGAGGAAGAAGATCAAGATTTGTTTGTCTGGCTGATGCGCCGGGAATGGCCGGGCGACCCCGTCCTGCGCCGTGTTGTGAAGATGATCGTCGAGCATGCCGAAAGCACCGATAATTCTGCCTATCGCACGCTCTAGGCTATGGGGTGGGCTACACAGCGGCCTGCTGCTGGGGCTTGCTTTGATGTGCCTGGCCACTATGGGGTGGCTAACGGCCGCTATGGTGATAGGGGTGGGCGGGGGTTGCTTGTGGCGCAGCGTTCGCTGCCTGCCTCGCGGTACCCTTTATCTTCTGCCTCGGGCGGAAGGCCCTCTTGGCCGTTGGTTGCTGCCGCAAGGCGAGCTTGATGCGTCATTGGTCGTCAGCTGTGACTACCTGACGCCATGGCTGGTAGGCCTGAAAGTGGGCCAGCAGCGCGTCTGGCTGTGGCCTGATAGCGTTCCCCGGGAAGCGCACCGGGCGGTGCGCCGTTTGTTTCACTCTCCCGGTCGCTAAACGTTCCGTCCGACAGGTGTCTGGCCCTTGGGTAGATCCTTGAGCGTGAGCCGGGACGGCTGGCTGTGTTCAGCGTGCCCAGGCCAATCCATGGTGTAGTGCAAGCCTCTTGATTCATGCCGCTGCTGCGCCGCGGTGACCGTTAATCGTGCAAGGTTGATCAACTGCCGCAAACGCTGTGCCTCCACCGTCATCTGGCCATTACTCAGCTCGCCAAGTGCGGCGGCTATCTCAGTGAGGGCCTTGCTGGCAGAAGCGAGGCCAGCAGTGCTTCTCACAATGGCGACATGCTGGCTCATGGTGGCACGTAGCTGTTTGCGCAACGCTGCGATCTGGGTATCGATAAACGCATCGGCGCCGGGGAGCGACGGCAAGTTGACGTCGTATTGCCTTGTGACGGAGGCGGTCGCTTGAATGGCATGGGCGCAACTCCGGGCAAACACCAGGCACTCCAGCAGTGAGTTGCTGGCCATGCGGTTGGCCCCGTGCAGCCCCGTGCAGGCTGTTTCGCCGATGGCGAATAGTCCCGGCACGCCAGTGGCGCCGGTAAGGTCAGTGGCGACACCTCCGCAGCTGTAGTGCGCCGCGGGAACCACGGGAATAGGCTGTTGGGTGATGTCGATACCGCGCGATGCGCAGTGCGCTTGAATCGTCGGGAAGTGATGCTGTATAGCCTCTACACCTAAGTGGCGTATGTCCAGCCATACATGGGGTAGCGCCTGAGTCTGTATCTCGGCGTCGATGGCGCGCGCGACAACATCACGGGGGGCAAGCTCGGCTCTGGCGTCCAGTGCGGGCATAAAGCGCTTACCTGCTGCATTGAGCAGGTGACCGCCCTCGCCACGTACGGCTTCGCTAATCAGAAAGGCCGGGCCGTCCGGGTCGTACAGGCAAGTGGGATGAAACTGTTGAAACTCCAGGTTCATCAGGGTGGCACCGAGTTCTGCCGCCATGATCATGCCTTCGCCGCTGCTGGGGGCGGGGGTCGTGGTGTGCTGGTAGAGGCCGCTGGCCCCCCCGGTGGCGAGTACCGTGTGTTGTGCTGTCAGCGTATGCCACTGGTGTTGCTCGTCGAGTGCGTAAGCGCCTAGACATATCCCTTGATCATCTTGTATCAACCCCACCACGCTAAGGTGGTGGTACTGCTGGATATTGGGATGTGCCGTGACGCGCTGTAACAGGGTGTCGACCACGGCGCGCCCGGTAGCATCGTCAGCGTGAATGATACGCCGTGCGTTATGCCCGCCTTCACGCGTCAAGTGAAAGGGATAACGTGCCTCGGCAGAGTGGTCGGGTGTAAAGGGCACACCGCTATCAATCAGCCACGCAATGGCTTTCGGACCGTGCTCGACCGTGAAGCGCACCGCTTGCTCATCGCACAGGCCGTCACCGGCAATCAGTGTGTCGTTGACGTGGGCATCGACATGATCGTCGGGCGAAAGCACAGCGGCAATGCCGCCCTGTGCCCAGCGGCTGGCCCCCTTGTCGTCCTGAGCCGGTCGTATCAGCGCCACCCGGTGCGTTTCAGCAGCGGTCAAGGCAAGGGTTAAGCCGGCAACGCCGCCACCGATGATCAATATCTCTGAGGTGGGCGTCGTCATGGGGGCTCCTTAGCGGGCTTGTCCTGGGCTTTGAGTCAGCGGATCAGCGACGGCTGATAGCGTTTGGGGTAACGGCAGGCATCATAGCGCGGTGTCAGGCAGATGGCGATAACGCAGGCACTGGATTATTCGGCGCGGTTAACAGCAGCTAAATCAAAAAAGCCAGATTAGGCGATAACATCGGGGGGATTTCAGGAATGGTGCCCGGAGCCGGACTTGAACCGGCACGGGGTTGCCCCCGAGAGATTTTAAGTCTCTTGCGTCTACCAATTTCGCCATCCGGGCAGCGCAGCGATGGGAATCGGTGCACCGGAAAGATGGAGGCTGGAGTCGGAATCGAACCGGCGTACACGGAGTTGCAGTCCGCTGCATAACCACTCTGCCATCCAGCCTCGGTGAGTCGTTGGAGCGGGAAAGGAGATTCGAACTCCCGACCCTCGCCTTGGCAAGGCGATGCTCTACCGCTGAGCTATTCCCGCTCGACTCGAGGGCGAATTATACGCAACGCGTTTAGGTTGTCAATCAAACATTTCCGCTATCAGGTTGCGCGAATATCTACATTGAGCGACTGAGATGAGGCCAGGCGGATTTTAAGTACTGGATCATCGACCACAGCGTTAACATGGCCGCGGCGTAAAGAATGACCACGCCGATTTGCGCCAGCGGATGCGCAGGAGGGAAGGCAAGCAGCACCAGTATGGCGACCATCTGCAGTGTGGTTTTAAGCTTGCCGACCCAGGATACGGCGACCATGCCACGCTTGCCCATTTCCGCCATCCATTCGCGTAGTGCTGAAATGACAATTTCGCGCCCGATGATCACCAGGGCAGGGAGCGTAAGTAGCGCCGTATCAAAGCGCTCGATCAGCAGTGCCAGGGCGACGGCGACCATCAGCTTATCGGCGACAGGGTCAAGAAATGCCCCGAAAGGCGTGGACTGATCCCAGCGACGCGCCAGGTAGCCGTCAAGCCAGTCGGTGACGGACGCCAGGGCGAACATCCCGGCGGCGATGGGCATGCTCCAACTGAAAGGCAGGTAAAACAGCACCACCAGCAGGGGAATAAACGCGATTCTTGCGAGCGTGAGTATGTTGGGTATATTCATCGCGGAGTGCGATCCTTGCCGTGGAGTCATGGAAACAAAGGTGTATGGCGCTATTCTATCTGCCTTGGCCTATGGCATCCATGTCCACGATGGGTTTTATCCGTGGAGTGCGAGATAAATGCTCTCGGCCAGGGCTTCGCTGATACCTGGAACGCGGGCGAGTTCGGCGCGACTGGCTTTTTGCACACCTTGCAAACCACCAAAAAAACGCAGCAGTTCTCGTCGCCGTTTGGGGCCGACCTTGGGGATGTCCTGAAGTGTCGACGTGCGTCTTGCCTTGTCGCGTTGGGCACGGTGGCCTGCAATGGCAAAGCGGTGTGATTCGTCGCGAATATGTTGGATAAGGTGCAGCGCTGGAGAAGCGGGGTCGAGGGGTAATGGATGGTCTGGCGTGTCGAGAAACACGCTTTCAAGGCCGGCTTTTCGCGTGGTGCCTTTCGCTACGCCCAGCAAGGTGATCGAGCTGATGTCCAGCGTGCTCAACACCTCGCGGGCCATGTTCAACTGTCCCTTGCCACCGTCGACAATTAAAATATCCGGCGCTATGGCTTCGCCGTTTTTAATCCGTTTGAGCCGCCGTGTTAGCGCCTGCTGCATGGCCGCATAGTCATCACCCGCCGCCACGCCCTCAATGCGGAAATGGCGATAATCGCCCTTGCGAGGCCCTTGCTGATCAAACACCACGCACGAAGCCACGGTGGCTTCACCATGACTGTGGCTGATATCGAAGCATTCCAATCGCTGGGGAGTTTCCTCAAGCCCAAGTGCTTGTTGCAGGGCGCTGAAACGCTCGCTCAGTTGGCTCTGGTTAGCGAGCTGGGAGGCCAGTTGCTGCTCGGCGTTGGTCATGGCCAGGTGCTGCCATTGGGCACGGTGGCCGCGTACCTGACTGGTAACCCGGATGCGCTTTCCGGCGTGCTGGGAGAGTGCATCAGACAATAACTGGGCATCTTCAAGCGGATGGCTGGTGATCACCTCGCTGGGAATATTATGCGGCTGTCCCAGGTAGTACTGGCTGACCACCTCGGTCAACAGCAGCTCCGGTGACAGGTCGAGATCGTTTTTGGGCATGTGATGGCGGGCGCCAAGCAAACGGCCATCGCGCACGCTCAGCACCGAGATACCCAGTGCCCCCGGGCGCTGGGCCAGGGCGAAAATATCGGCATTGCCGCTTTCGGTATCGACAAACTGGCGCTGCTGGAGCTGACGCAATTGCTGTATCTGGTCACGAAAGCGTGCGGCTTCTTCAAAATCCAGTGCCTGGCTTGCCGCCTCCATTGAGGCGGTCAACTCCTGGGTGACATGTTCGCTTTTGCCTTCCAGGCACATCACCGCGTGTTCAACGTCGCGCTGGTAATCTTCGGCCGAAATGTAGTCCACGCAGGGGGCGCTGCAGCGCTGGATCTGATACTGCAGGCATGGACGTGACCGGTGTGCGAAGACACTGTCTTCGCAGTTACGAATGCGGAAGATCTTTTGCATCAGGGCAAGGCTTTCCCGGACGGCGCCGCTGCTGGGGTAAGGCCCGAGATAGCGTCCATCACCACGCCGTTGGCGCGCCCGCTTGTATTCAAGCGCAGGGTAGGGATGGCGGTCACTGACGAACACGAAAGGATATGACTTATCATCGCGCAGCAGGATGTTGTAGGGAGGCCGCAGTTCCTTGATCAGCGTCTGTTCGAGCAGCAGGGCTTCTGTTTCGCTACGTGTGACGGTGACCTGGACATCCGCAATGCGCCCCACCATGGCTTGGGTTTTAGCGTTGAGTTGGCCACGGAAGTAGCTTGCCAAGCGAGCTTTCAGTCGCTTCGCCTTGCCGACATAAAGGGTGTTGCCCTCTGTATCGAGCATGCGGTAAACGCCGGGAGACGTGCTTACCGTGCTTAAAAACTGTTTTGCATCAAAGGTCATAGTCAAGCGTTGCTGTCTTTATCGCCGCCCGCTGGTCAACGAGGAGATCAACTTTCTGCCTGATCAAACCCCTCGACCAAATTGTGGCGTAGCGCAAGGTGGGTCAGTTCCACGTCGGTGGCCACCTGAAGCTTTTCAAACAGTCGATAGCGGTAGGTGTTGACTGTCTTGGGGCTCAGGTGCAGGCGGTCAGAAATATCCTGAACCCGCTGGCAGTTAACAATCATCAGCGCTATTTGCAGTTCGCGGTGCGACAGGTGGGCGAATGGGCTGTCTTCAGTATGGAAGTGTAACATGGCCAGGCGCTGGGCAATCTCTTGGCTGATATAACGTCGCCCATGAAAAACGTCACGAATGGCGTTCACCATTTCAGTGGCGTTGGTGCCCTTGCTCAAGAACCCGGCGGCCCCTGCTTCGAGCATGCGTCGGGCGACGTTATCCTCTAAGTAGCCGGTAAGAATCAATACCTTGATGTCTGCCATGCCACGATGGATGCGGCGAGTGGCTTCCAGCCCACCTATGCCCGGCATGCGGATGTCCATCAGTACAATGTCGGGTCTCAACTGACGGCATTTGGAAACGGCGCTTTCACCGTCATCGGCCTCACCGACGATACGAATATCGGTTTCGTCGTTCAGTAGGTGGGCGATACTTGTTCTCACCAGATGGTGATCATCGGCAATTAAAACGTTGATCAAAGGACAAGCTCCTGCATTGAAGGGTCACATTTTGCATGCGGTGGATTCCAGAAGCTGGGTCGTTGTCGCTTGCGCCCATTAGTCGTTAAAAAGCAGGCTAACTATACGATGTGACCCTGTTATGTCCTATAGAGTGCCACAGCTGTTAGTAAAGGAGAATTAGTAAGCGGTGAAATGCGTAAAACCTTGACCAACGGCAATTGGCATCGTAGTATGCGCCTCGCTGCTGCAATGACAGCTTGTGGGGCCTTAGCTCAGCTGGGAGAGCGCAACACTGGCAGTGTTGAGGTCAGCGGTTCGATCCCGCTAGGCTCCACCATGAATATCCTAAAAACGCCCTATCGGCTCACCGATGGGGCGTTTTTTTTGGGCCTGTCGCAGGATGACAATAACCGAGCCGCTAAGAACTCACCTTGCCAAGTAGCAAGAACTCGATCAGCGCCTTCTGAGCATGGAGACGATTACCCGCTTCCTGCCAAACCACGGCGCGTGGGTCATCAAGTAGCGTGTGGCTGATTTCCTCGCCACGATGAGCGGGCAGGCAGTGCAAAAACAGTGCGTCAGGCTTGGCTTTATCAAGTAACGCCTCGGTGACCTGGAAGCCTGCGAAATCCGCTTCGCGCTTGGCCTGTTCTTCTTCTTGCCCCATGGAGGCCCAGACATCCGTGGTGATCAGGTCGGCGCCGTCGGCGGCGGCTTGCGGGTCGTGCAGGAGCGTCACCTGATCGCCAGCAGCTGCCATGATGTCGGCTCGTGGTTCGTACCCCTTGGGGCAGCAAATACGCAGGTGAAAGTCGAACTGGCGCGCGGCGTTGATCCAGGAGTGGCACATGTTATTACCATCACCAACCCATACCGCCGTCCGTCCCTTGACACTGCCGCGAAGCTCGGTCCAGGTCATGACATCGGCGAGCAGCTGGCAGGGGTGGTAGTCATCGCTCAGCGCGTTGATGACCGGTACGCTGCTGGCGTTGGCGTAGGTTTCCAGGCCAGCGTGAGAAAAGGTGCGAATCATTACGGCATCGACCATTTCAGCAAGCACGCGGGCGGTGTCCTCAATGGGTTCGCCGCGACCCAACTGCGTATCACGGGGAGAGAGAAACAGGGCGTGGCCGCCGAATTGCGCCATGGCCGTCTCGAACGAAACGCGTGTACGAGTCGATGATTTCTCGAAGATCATCGCCAGCGTGCGGTTAGGCAACGGCGTGTAGCGTGGCCCTTGCGCCTTCAGGTTGCTCTTGATCGTGATGGCACGCTGAATCAAATAGTTCAGTTCGTCGGGCGTTAAGTCCAGTAACGTCAGAAAATGGCGTGTCGCCATGAAGGTAGTCTCCGCGCAAAAACCCTATCCTAGCGATGCCCTGGGGGATGCGCAACGTGGTTGGCACGCGTAGAATGGCAGGCACCGCATAAGGTTGAGTAGTATGCTCGGGTATTAAAGTGCCATGCCTCAAGCATGCTGCATTATCCATCAATCGCCTTGAGGCTACCCGGCGGTGCGCCGTCGAATCGACCATCGAGGCCCATCTCTATAGGAGACTGTATGAGCACCACAGCCGACAATATTCAGCGTCAAATCAGTGAAAACCCGATCCTGATTTACATGAAAGGCACGCCTCAGCTGCCGCAATGTGGCTTCTCAGCCCAAACCGTGCAGGCACTGATGAGCTGTGGCGAGCGCTTTGCGTTCGTCAACGTGCTGGATAACCCGGATATTCGTGCCGAGCTGCCGAAAATTGCCAACTGGCCGACATTCCCGCAGCTGTGGGTTGAAGGTGAGCTGGTCGGTGGCTGCGATATCGTGATCGAGATGCATCAGAACGGCGAGCTGGAAACGCTGGTTAAAGAAGCAGGGCAGCGCGCCGCTGCCAATGAAAGCGGTGACAGTGCCTAACGGGTTTGCCTGGCCCGTTGGGTAGACGGTTGGCGGGTCGTGGCGCAGTCGCTAGAATAACGTTTTATCTTGGCTCTGAAGCCACACCGCCCAAGGATGTCATGCTCAATGAGCTATCAGGTTCTGGCCCGTAAATGGCGGCCGCGTACTTTTCACGAGCTTGTGGGCCAGGCCCATGTGCAGCGTGCCTTGGTCAATGCCCTTGACCAGGGCCGCCTGCACCATGCGTACCTTTTTACCGGTACGAGGGGCGTGGGCAAGACCACGCTGGCACGAATACTGGCCAAATGCCTGAATTGCACCGCCAATGGTCGCGGCGATGAAGGGGTTACCTCAACCCCCTGTGGGCAGTGCGATAGCTGCCAGGCCATCGATGAAGGGCGTTTTGTCGACTTGATCGAGGTGGATGCCGCCTCGCGCACCAAGGTCGAAGACACCCGTGAACTGCTCGACAACGTTCAATACGCCCCGACCCAAGGGCGCTATAAGGTGTACCTCATTGATGAGGTGCATATGCTCTCGACAAGCAGTTTCAACGCGCTGCTGAAAACCCTTGAAGAGCCTCCCCCTCACGTCAAGTTCCTGCTGGCGACCACCGATCCGCAAAAGCTTCCCGCGACGGTGCTCTCGCGCTGCCTGCAATTCACGCTCAAGCACATGCCGCCGGAACGCGTGGTGACGCACCTGACGCATATACTGAACAGTGAAGGCGTCGCCTTTGACGAGAGTGCGCTTTGGCTGTTGGGTAAAGCGGCTGATGGCTCCATGCGCGATGCCATGAGTCTGACTGATCAGGCGATTGCCTTTGGTCAGGGTGCCGTCAGGCACGCGGATGTGGCGGCGATGCTGGGCACCCTGGACCACCGCCATGTGATTGCGCTGATAGAAGCCTTGGCAGAGGTTGACGTCGCCCGCTTGCTGGCGGAAGTCGGCCAGCTGGCTGAGCAAAGCCCTGATTTTGCCGCAGTGCTGGATGATGTTACCGGCGTGTTGCACCGCTTGGCCGTGGCGCAGATGGTGCCCGATGCGGTGGATAACAGCCACGGCGACCGGGACGTCATCCTGCAATTGGCATCGCGTTTCAGCGCCGAGGATATTCAGCTGTATTATCAAATCGGTATTCAGGGGCGTGGCGATATGCAACACGCCCCCGATTTGCGCAGTGCGCTGGAAATGACGCTGCTGAGAATGCTGGCATTCCGCCCACAGGGGGTGCCCAAACCGCCGACTACCAAACTGCCGCTTCAGCCTGAAGCGCCAGTCCAGCCCGAAGCGCCTGAAGAGGCGCCTGCCGGGGAGCGGTCAGAAGCAAAGCCAGAGGATTCGCCGCCTCCGGCTCCGGCGTCGGTCAACGATGAAGAGGCGTCAGTAGCGCCCCCTTGGGCGCTTGACGCCTCTCAAGATGAGCCAACGCTGACCTCAGAGCCAGAGCCAGAGCCAGAGCCAGAGCCAGAGCCAGAGCCAGAGCCAGAGCCAGAGCCAGAGCCAGAGCCAGAGCCAGAGCCAGAGCCAGAGCCAGAGCCAGAGCCGTCTACGCAAGCCAGTGCTTCCAAGCCCACGGGCGAGTACTGGGATCATGCGCAATGGCTTGAGCAGTTCGATGCCCTTGGGCTGGGTGGTCTGACCCGTAACCTGGCCGCCCATTGTCAGTTGGTCAATGACCACGGGCACACCTTGACGCTGCGGTTAGCGCCTAGCCAGTCGGCGATGCAAGCCGAGGTTCACCAGACGCGCATCGAGAAGGCGCTGGCTGAGCTGGGAGTAAAGCGCCGAGTGGTGTTTCATGTGGAAGCCCTTGCCGAGGCTCTGGAAACCCCTCGGCAACGCGAAGTGCGTTGTCAGGCTGAGCGTCACGCTCAGGCGGTTGATGTATTGCAGCGCGACCCCCATGTAGTAGAGTTAATTCAGGCTTTCGGCGCACAGCTTGTCGAAACCAGTGTCAAACCTGTTGAAGCGTCGCGCTAACGCTGTGCGATCCACTGATGATTGGAGAGTCTTACCATGATGAAAGGCGGCATGGGCAACTTGATGAAACAAGCCCAAGAGATGCAGGAAAAAATGCAGCGTGCCCAGGAAGAAGTGGCCGAGGCAGAAGTATTGGGCGAAGCCGGGGCCGGCATGGTCAAGGTGACCATGAATGGCCGTCATGACGTGATTTCGGTCGATATCGACCAGAGCGTCATGCAGGAAGACAAAGAACTGCTGGAAGATCTTCTGGCCGCTGCCGTCAACGATGCAGTGCGCAAAGTCGAGGTCAGTTCGAAAGCCAAAATGGAAGAAGCCACTGCCGGGCTCGACCTGCCCCCCGGCTTCAAAATGCCATTTTAAATGATGCGGTTTTCTCCGCTAGTCGAGCAACTGATGGAGGCTTTTCGCGTCTTGCCGGGCGTGGGGCCCAAAACAGCACAGCGAATGGCCATGCACCTGCTGGAAAGGGACCGCCCCGGCGGCCAGAAACTGGCGTCCACCATCCAGCAGGCGATTGACGAAGTTGGCTACTGTCGGCGTTGTCGAACGCTGACAGAAGCCGATATTTGCGCGTTGTGTGAAAGCCCGCGACGTCATGATCACCTGCTATGCGTGGTGGAATCACCTGCCGATCAATTGGCGATTGAAGAAGCCGGTGGTTTTCAGGGTCGCTATTTCGTCCTTCACGGCCACCTGTCGCCGCTGGATGGTATTGGACCTGATGCCATCGGTCTGGATGTGCTTGAAGCTCGTGTCGCGGAAGGTCAAATCAGCGAAGTGGTGCTTGCCACCAACCCCACGGTGGAGGGCGAAGCCACCGCACACTACATTGCTGCCTTGCTGGCGAATCATGGTGTGACGCTATCGCGGCTCGCCTACGGTGTCCCCATGGGCGGTGAGCTGGAGTACGTAGACGGCGGCACGCTTAGCCGAGCGTTCAACGGCCGTCAGCCGTTCAGTAGTGAATAACTTATCTTAAGCAAGCGCTCAGGCGGTTGTGTGAACAGGGAATAGACTTTTGTCCTCATTTCAACCCGCTGACATCAGCTGGATTGCCTCGCCGCAGGCCCTTGATGACGCCTGCCAGCAGGTGGCCGATGCCCCTGTCATTGCGTTGGATACGGAGTTTTTCCGCGAGAAAACGTTTTTTCCCATCCCGGCGCTAATCCAGTTCAGTGCGTGTGAGCATGCGTTTCTGATCGATCCGCTGGCAACGCCTTGTACCGATGCCTTTCGAGCATTGCTGCAGAACCAAGCAATCAAGCTGCTGCATGCCTGCAGTGAAGACCTGGAAGTGTTTCAAATCTGGGCAGGTGTCTTGCCAAGCCCGTTGATCGATACCCAGGTGGCACAGGGGTTTCTGGGTGAAAATCCCAGTATGGGATACCAGAAGCTGGTTGAGGCCTGGGTGGGTAGAACCCTGCCCAAGGAAGAAACCCGCTCCAACTGGCTGGAACGACCATTGTCCTCCGCGCAGTGTGAATATGCCGCTCTGGACGTTATTTACCTGCTCGATGTATGGGCAAAACAGCGTGAGCAGCTTGAGCACCTTGACCGGTTTGCCTGGCTGGAGAGCGACTGCCGCCAACTGATCGACCAGGCAGGCCGCAGTGATGACAACGACACACAGTGGTACACCCGGCAACGCCAGCTATGGCGACTTACCGCCCCTCAGCTGAAAGCGTATCAGTTGATGACCACCTGGCGGGAAGGCGAGACCCGTCGTCGCGACATACCGCGCAACTGGTTGATAAGCGATAAACACTTGATGGCCATCGCCGAGGCGATGCCCGCCAATCGCTATGAACTGGCCCGTGTTGAAGGTATGACACCACCGCTGGTCAAGAAGGAGGGTGATGCTCTGCTGGGATTCGTCAAGCAGGCCCAGCATACGCCCAGCGAAGTATTGCCCACGCCCTGGCCGGATCCGATGCAGCCAGCTTTCAAGCATCGGTTCAAGGCGTTAAAGAAAGTGGTTAAAGGCCACGCTGATGAACTGGGACTTGCGCCTGAGGTTTTGCTGCGCCGCCGTGATCTCGAGGCGTTGGTCATGCAATCGCTGGCGGGGACACCGTTAACCCTTCCCACCGGTTGGCGAGGTGAGCGGCTGAATGATGATCTGACGAAGGCGTTGGAGGCGCAAGCTGAGTGAGCGATAAACTGTTGTGTGAGATTTTCAAAAGCTCGCGTAAAGAGGAGATGTATCTTTACGTTGATAAGCGTCAGGGACTCACGCATGTCCCCGAACCGCTACTGACGTCGTTTGGCAAACCCCAGGCGTTGCTCACCATGATCTTGACCGCTGATAAAAAGCTGGCGCGTGCCAGTGCTGCAGACATCATCGAGGCGATTGATTCCCAAGGTTTTTATCTGCAGATGCCGCCTGGCAATGAAACGAACTTGTTGACCGAGCACTTGGCCCAGCAGCGTTCCGGCAACCCGTCAGGCGAATGAATTTTCTGGCCCACGCCTGGCTTGCCCGCGACGGCAGTGATGACTTTCTCTACGGCAACCTGATTGCCGATGGCGTAAAAGGTCGCGATCTGGCCGCCTGGCCTGATGATACGGCACTGGGGATCCGTCACCACCGCCGTGTGGATGCCTGGGTGGATGGGCATCCATGCGTCAAGGCGGCGTTACGTCGGTCGCCTCCCGCTCAGCGACGCTTTATGGGTATTGCATTGGATATTGTCTGGGACCACTTTCTCTCCCTTGAGTCCCATGCCGACGACTCGCAGCCGGTATTGATCGAGCGGTGCTATCGACTGCTGAATGAGCGTTCCGCGCCTGACCGTCTGGCCCCCATGGTGGAGCCCTTGATCTCCCACGACTGGCTGCGCCGCTATGCCGATTTTGATTTTACCTGCCAGGCCATTGCCGGCGTTGGCAGGCGGCTTTCGGGACCCAATCGGCTGGCGGAGCTTGTCCCATGGCTGCACGAGGATTACGCTCGATTGAAGAGCGATTTTGATGAACTCTGGCCCGCGCTTTTTGATGCGCTAGGTACCGAGCGTCGTTTCCCAACGCATACGAGTAGCAAGTGAAGGTGATCCAATGACAGGCGCGTTACGTGAGCGCTTTTGGGAGCGTTATACGCTGGAAGAATTGACCACGCCCGAGTGGGAGGCACTCTGTGACGGCTGCGGGCAGTGCTGTCTGTTGAAGCTGCACGATGAGGAGAGCCAGGAGCTGGCCGTGCTCAATGTGGCCTGTCGGCTGCTGGATACCCACAGTTGCCAATGCAGCGATTACGAAAATCGTTTTGATTTCGTCCCCGACTGCACTCAGCTAACCCCCGAACTGGTGAAAGAATTCACCTGGCTGCCGTCAACCTGTGGCTACCGGCGCGTCGCCGAAGGGCGAAAGCTGGCTGGCTGGCATCCGTTACTCAGCAACGATGCCGAGCGAGTCCATCGCAAAGGGGTGAGCGTGAGAAGCTATGCGGTTTCGCAAGATGATGTTCCCGAAAACCAGTTGGAATCCCACATCATCGCCGTATTACCCATGTAACATGCCTTCCTTGGCATCGCTGTGTCTTAATCTATCAAACCCAGTGCCCAGAGGATAAAGGCATCCTGGCGAGCGGCGTCCCGGCACGCCTTGAAACGACCGGAGGCGCCACCGTGACCGCTGCTCATGTCAGTGTGTAGCAATACCGGGGCGTCGCCTTGCTGGAGTTGACTGACGCGCGCATAGAATTTGGCCGGCTCCCAGTAGCTAACCCGGGTATCAAACCAGCTGCCTTCGAGCCAAAGCGCCGGGTAGCGCTGTGCCGTCACATTATCGATGGGCGAATAATGGCGGATGCGCTCGGCCACCTGCGGGTCGGCCGGATTGCCCCATTCGCTGTATTCGGCGGTGGTCAGCGGCAGTGCCGGATTCTGCATGGTGCGCAGCACGTCCAGAAACGGCACCTCGAGGACACCGGCGCAAAACGACTCAGGGGCTCGGTTGAGGCAGGTGCCGACAAGCAGGCCGCCCGCGCTTGCGCCACAGGCGACAACTCGCTGGGGATCGCTCAAGCCTTGTGCCACCAGTGCATCGCGGGCGGCTAGAAAATCGTCAAAGCTGTGTTCCTTGTGGGCCATTTTGCCGTCCAAATACCAGGGTTCGCCGCGTTCGCCGCCTCCTCGCACGTGGGCCACGGCAAAGGCGACACCCCGTTCGAGTAGTTCCAGGCGGGCAATGGAAAACCATGGGTCAAGCGGTTCACCGTATGCGCCATAGCCATATAGCAGAGTGGGCAGCGGCTGGTTGGCCAGGTCGCGGCGAGTGACAACCGAGACGGGCACACGCTGGCCGTCGGCACTGGTCGCCCATACCCGCTGACTGACGAGCTGCTCGGGTGCCAGGCTGCCATATACCGGCACGCGTTTGAGCAGCGTGCGCTCCCCGGTGATCAGGTCCAGGGCATACCAGCTCGGCGGACGGGTAAACGATTCCTCCCTTAGGCGCAGCTCTTGGGTGTCAAAGTGGGGCGCGTCCTCAAGCAACTGTGAGCAAAGCAACTCGGGTTGGGCGAGGTAGTCGTCCCGGGTGATCTGCTGGTGTGGATTAATGTCCAGACGACGCAGTCTCACCTGTGCTTGATCATGATCGCGTTCAGCCAGTATCAGCCCCCAGGCGAAAGCATCAACCCCCTCCAGGGTCGCATCTTCCCGCGCCGGGACGAGGGGCTGCCAAGCAGGCAGGTCGCTATCCAGTTCATCGACGGGCAAAACATCAAGTTGGAAGTGGGTGCTGGCCTGGTTATGCAGTCGATAAAACACGCCGGGACGATGGTCTATCGTATACTCAACGCCTGGTTGGCGAGGCTGGAGGCAGCGTGGGGGATGGGTTGGCGTTCGGGCTGGCACCAGATGGACTTCACTGGTGTCCTTGGAGGCGCTTTCAAGCACCAGCCACTCCCGCGAACGGGTTTTGCCCATGCCCAGCCAAAATTCGGGGTCGTCCTCGCGCAGCAATAACGTCGCTGTCTGTGAGTGTGGTGTCTGGTCAAGGCTGATCGGCAGGCACCAAATGCTGTCCGGACGTTGAGTGTCGTCGAAGCGGGTAAACAATAGCGATGCATTGCCAGCGGTCTGGTCTTCTGCCCAGCAGATGCCGGGGCCGATGTCGCTGAGCAACTGGACCGGTTGGCCGTCAGGCAGACGTTTCAGCCACAGGGTAAAACGCTCGTCCCCCTGAGTGTCGTCGGTCCAGGCCAGCCATGCTTCATCAGGTGACAGCGCCATGTCGCCCATTTCGTAGAATGGCTGCCCGGCGGCAAGGTCGGGCACTGCTAGAATGCAGTCTGGGGCATCGGGCTGGCCGTTAGGGTGACGCCACCAGCGGGGGTATTCCTCGTCGGCCGCTGTCTCGCTCCAGAACGTAAAGTGGTCGAGTGTTGTCTGAAGACTGGTAACTGCGAGTTCCCGCCGGCGCAGGTGGCTTTCATAAAGCGCATCGGCAAGCGGTTCCAGCGGTTTGAACCATTCGGCATGCTGTTGGTTTGCCGCGGTTAAAAAGCGGCTGACATCAGCGCAGTCACGTTGCTCTAGCCAGTGCCATTGTGGGTCATCCGCGCGAAAATAGGCGCTGACCGGGTGGTCGTTGTTCAAAGCTGGCTGTGCTTTCATAAATTGATAGGTACCATAACGGGAAATCTACGGTGGGTGAATGCACCCTCATGAGGAGTATTATGCTGTTTGCTGATTCAATGTCACTGTTGTGGTTAAGTTATTACGGTCTGTCGCTGGTCGTGTTCGTGGCCGTTTATTTTGCGTTCGCCTTTTTGCCCAGGCTGCCACGCCTGTTGCTGACATGGTGCATTGGCGGCGCGATGTGGGCGCCTGCGCCATTCCGGCTACCCCTGGTTGAAGAGGGTGAGTTTTACACGGGTTGGGCGCCTTCCGCCATGGTCGCCGCTGTGGGATTTTTAGAGAGCAACGGTGGCGCCCTGCGTAATGGCCTGCTGTGCTTACTGCTTGGCATGGCAATCGGTGGTGTTGTGGGGGTCGCGTTGTGGTGGCGCGGGCGTAACAAGTTCGTGGATGAGCCTGCTGTCGAGGAAAAAGAGCCCAGCGACCCCGAAGAAACGCGCCGCCGTGAACCGGTCATCGGCTAAGCCACACAGGAGCGCGTCGATGTGTGAGCTGCTGGGAATGAGCGCCAATGTGCCCACCGATATCTGTTTCAGCTTCGCGGGGTTTCTGCACCGGGGTGGGGGAACAGGGCCACACCGCGACGGGTGGGGCATTGCCTTCTATGAAGAAGGGGGCTACCGGGAGTTTCGCGACCCCCATCCGTCGGTAGACTCGCCCATCGCACGACTGATCTGCGATTACCCGATCAAATCCAATGTCGTGATCAGTCATATCCGTCAGGCCAACGTCGGTGAGGTCACCTTGGCCAATACCCATCCGTTTACCCGTGAAATGTGGGGGCGGCCCTGGTGCTATGCCCATAATGGTCAATTGAACGACTGGGAGCCTTTGCCGCTGGGCTTTTACACCCCGGTGGGCAGTACGGACAGCGAGCATGCTTTCTGCTGGCTGATGAGCGAGTTAAGGCGTGCCTTTCCAACCCCGCCAGGAGAGCAGGCGCCACTTTGGCAAACGCTCCATGGTTTATGCGAGCGGCTGCGAACGCTGGGTGTTTTTAATCTGCTCCTCTCTGACGGAACGTACCTCTATACCTACTGTTCAACTAAGCTTGCTCATATTACCCGTGCTGCGCCCTTTGGCGAGGCTGAACTGTCCGACGCCGAACTAACGGTCAATTTTGCCGAACATACCACGCCCAACGATATCGTGTCGGTGATTGCGACCGAACCCTTGACCCACAATGAACAGTGGTACCGCATGCAACCAGGGGAGCTACTGGTATGGCGTGATGGATGCATTCAGGCGCGTTATTCGAGCCAGGCCTGATGCGAGGTTAGGGCTAAAGTTGAAACGTAAGTTTCAATCGATCGTTTTACAGTGGTAGGCCAGTCGTATATCGTTGCGTTTTCGCGACTCGACAACAACAAGGTCGGTGACGACATCGACATGGAAACTGGAGATTGCCCATGAGCGAACAAGCTGATGCCCCTATTCTGCGTGGCCCCGCGCTTGAGGGTTTAGAGCGGTACGGTGCGGTTACCGACGTTTTCCACTCGGCGGTTGAACGTTTCAAGGACAAGTCGGCGTTCAGCTGCATGGGAAAAACGCTCAGCTTCGCTGACCTTGACAGACTGTCGGCCAATTTTGCTGCCTGGTTACAGCATGAAACCGACCTGGTGCCGGGTGACCGAATCGCCATTCAATTACCCAACGTGCTGCAGTTCCCCGTTGCGGTATTTGGCGCGCTGCGCGCGGGCCTGGTAGTAGTGAACACTAATCCGCTCTATACCGAGCGCGAAATGGCCCACCAGTTCAAGGATGCCAACGCCAAGGCGATCGTGATTCTGGCCAACATGGCGGACAAGCTTGAACGTGTTCTCGATAAAACCGAGATCAAGCATGTGGTGGTGACCGAGCTTGCCGACCTGCACGACTTCCCCAAGCGGTTGCTGATCAACAGCGTGGTCAAGTACGTCAAGAAAATGGTCCCTCGCTATTCGTTGCCCCAGGCGGTGACATTTCGCGACGCATTGAATAAAGGGCAGGCCTTGAGTCACCGCGAGATCACTCGCGAGCAGGAAGATCTGGCCGCACTGCAATACACTGGCGGAACCACCGGCATGCCCAAAGGGGCGATGCTGACCCACCGTAACCTCGTCGCCAATATGCTGCAGGCTCGAGAAGCCATCGGTGGCAATCTGACCGACGGCAACGAGCTGGTGATTGCCCCCTTGCCCGTTTATCACATCTATACGTTTACTGTTAACTGCCTGTTTTTAATGGAAACTGGTAACCACTCGGTGCTGATTACCAATCCTCGTGACCTTGATGGTTTTATCAAGACCTTGAAAGGTATGCCGTTTACTGCCTTCATTGGTCTCAATACGCTGTTCAATGCGTTGTGCAACCGGGATGATTTCAAGCAGCTTGATTTTTCCAACCTGCATTTGACCATTTCCGGGGGCATGGCCCTGACGAAAGCTTCGGCGAAGCGTTGGGAGGAGGTCACCGGATGCCCGATCTCGGAAGGCTATGGACTGACCGAAACCTCGCCGATTGTCAGCTTCAATCCTTCGGATGCCATCCAGCTGGGCACCATCGGCAAACCGGTGGCAGGCACTGCGGTCAAAGTGGTGAATGCCGACGGTCAGGATCAGCCGCTGGGTGAGCCAGGCGAGCTGTGTGTCCAGGGGCCACAGGTCATGAAGGGTTATTGGCAACGCGAAGAGGAAACCCGTAACTCTATTGACGATGAGGGTTGGTTCTACACCGGTGATATTGCCGTGCTTCAGGAGGATGGCTACATCCGTATCGTGGATCGCAAGAAAGACATGATCCTGGTATCCGGGTTTAATGTTTACCCTAACGAGGTGGAAGACGTGGTCGCCGGGCATCCCGATATCGTAGAGTCAGCCGCGGTTGGGGTTGCCGATGAGGTGGCCGGTGAGGCGATCAAGCTGTTTGTAGTCAGCAAAAACCCCGAGCTGGATGCCGAAACGCTGCGTCGTTGGTGCAAGAGTGAGCTTACCGGCTACAAAGTGCCCAAGTACATCGAGTTTCGCGATGAGTTGCCCAAAACCAATGTGGGTAAAGTACTGCGCCGTCAGCTACGCGATGAAGATAGCCAAAAAGCTGCTTCGTCATAGGCAGCGCGACTTATGCGCTTGCCTGGCGAACGCGTTACAATGATCTGCCCGCTCAGTTGAGCGGGCAGACTTTTTTATAAGTGCCACCCTTTAAGTGCCCATAGGACCTGGATATATCGTGACCAACGACACGCCGCTCGCAACGACCTCTGATGCACAACGCCTCAAGACGCTTAAGTCCGCCGTGAACAACACGATGCGACGCGATGCCCAGCGTTTCGAGCGGCGGTTGGCCGGTTTGTCGCGTCGCCTGCAGGAGGGTAAGCCGATCGACCGGGGGTTGAACGAGCTGGAACCCGAGATGGCGCGTGCGCAGCAGGTGCTTCGTCAGCGAGATAACCAGTCGTTTGACTGGAACTATCCGCCCGAATTGCCGGTGGTTGAACGCCGTGAGGATATTCTCGCGGCGCTTCGCGACCATCAGGTGGTCGTCGTCGCGGGGGAAACCGGGTCGGGTAAAACCACCCAGTTACCCAAAATGTGCCTGGAGCTAGGGCGTGGCCGGCGTGGCCTGATAGGCCACACTCAGCCGCGTCGGCTTGCCGCACGCAGTGTGGCCACCCGGCTTGCCGAGGAATTGGCGGTGCCGCTTGGCGAGCAGGTGGGGTATCAGGTCCGGTTTACCGATCAGAGTAACGAGAACACCCTGGTCAAACTGATGACCGACGGGATTCTGCTGGCGGAAACCCAGCACGATCCGCTGCTACTGCGCTACGACACCATCATTATCGATGAGGCCCACGAACGCAGCCTCAACATCGATTTTCTGTTGGGCTATCTGAAACGTCTGCTGCCCAAACGCCCGGATCTGTCGATTATTATCACCTCGGCCACCATTGATGTAGCGCGATTTGCCGCCCATTTTGGCAATGCGCAGCGCCCTGCGCCGACGGTCGAAGTCTCCGGTCGGGCCTATCCGGTGGAGGTGCATTACCGGCCCTTGGTGCGCGACGGCGAGGACGAAGAGGACCGCACGCTGCAAGAGGGCATTCTCCACGCGGTCGAGGAAATCGAGGGGTTGGAACGTGAAAAGGGCTGGCAGCATGGCCCCCGCGATGTGCTGGTGTTCCTGCCCGGCGAGCGGGAAATTCGTGAAACGGCTGACACCCTGCGCCGGGCTGATTTGCGTGACTGTGAAGTTCTGCCGCTGTACGCGCGGCTTTCCAACGCCGAGCAGAACCGGGTGTTCGCGCCCCATCGGGGTCGACGGATCGTGCTGGCGACCAACGTCGCCGAAACCTCGCTGACCGTCCCGGGTATCCGCTATGTGATCGACCCAGGGCTGGTGCGTATCAGTCGTTATAGCTACCGGTCGAAAATCCAGCGCTTGCCGGTCGAACCGGTGAGCCAGGCAAGCGCCAACCAGCGCATGGGGCGCTGCGGGCGGATTGCCGAAGGCGTGTGTATCCGTCTATACGATGAGGACGATTTCCTGGCCCGCCCGGCGTTTACCGACCCCGAGATCCAGCGCACCAATCTTGCCTCGGTGATTTTATCCATGCTGGCCCTCAAGCTGGGCGATATTGAGGACTTTCCGTTTGTCGACCCGCCCGATAGTCGCTTTGTCAAAGACGGCTTCCGGCTGCTCTTTGAGCTTGGGGCTGTCGACGAGCGCCAGCGGCTCACGGCGCTGGGTCGCAAGCTCGCCCGGTTGCCGATAGACCCCCGGCTGGCGCGTATGGTGCTGGCGGGTAAAGAGCAGGGCAGCCTGCGCGATGTGTTGGTCGTGGTCTCTGCATTGGCGATTCAGGACCCTCGCGACCGTCCGGCCGACAAACGCCAGTCCGCCGATCAGGCCCACCAGCGCTGGCACGATCCCGACTCGGACTTCGTGGCGCTGTTGAACCTTTGGCACGGCATCGACAATGCCCGCGAAGCACTGTCAGGCAATCAGTTGCGCCGCTGGTGCCGGGACCACTACATCAATTACCTGCGCGTACGCGAGTGGCACGATACCTTCCGCCAGTTGCGTCAGCTGCTGCGTGATATGGATATCGACGTGCCGGCGCCGACGCCCGCCCCGGCGGATGAAAACGAAGAGCAGGCGCGACAGGCAAGGCGTAAAACCTCCGGTCCGCTACACAAGGCCCTGCTGACCGGGTTACTGTCCAACCTGGGTACGCTGCTGGAAAATCGCGAGTATTTAGGTGCGCGTAACCGTAAGTTCATGATTCATCCAGGCTCAGGGTTGGCCAAAAAAACGCCCAAATGGTTGATGGCCTTCGAGCTGGTGGAAACCTCCAAACTGTTTGCGCGCACCGTGGCAAAGATTGACCCCCAATGGATTGAGCCACTGGCGTCACATCTGGTGAAGCGCAGCTACAGCGAGCCTCATTGGGAAATGAAGCGTGCCCAGGTAGTGGCGTTCGAGCAGGTGACCCTGTTTGGTTTGCCCATCGTGACCCGGCGCCGTGTGCATTACGGCCCGATTGCCCCGGTCGAGTCGCGGGAGCTGTTCATTCGTCGTGGGCTGGTAGAAGGCGAGTTTCACACCAAAGGCGAGTTTTTTGCTCACAACCGGGCGCTGATTGAAGAAGTTGAATCACTGGAAGATCGTGCCCGTCGTCGTGACATACTGGTCGACGAAGACACCTTGTTTGAGTTTTACGACGAGCGGCTTCCCAGCGACATCGTTAACGGCAAAGGCTTTGAGCACTGGCGCAAGCAGGCCGAAAAGCAGGATCCGTCGCTGCTCAAGTTCGATATGGAAGCGCTCAAGGCCCGCGACGCCGAAGACGTTACCCAGGCGCAGTACCCTGATCATCTGACCCTTTCGGGGGTTGCCTATCCGTTGAGCTATCATTTTGATCCCGACGCGGAGGACGATGGCGTCACGCTGACCGTCCCCGCAGCGATGCTGCCACAACTGCCGGAGCATGCCCTGGAGTGGCTGGTGCCAGGCTTGCTGCGCGAAAAATGCATTGCCTTGATGAAAGCCCTGCCCAAGAGCATTCGCCGTCAGGTGGTCCCCATTCCCGACTGGGTTGATGCAGCACTGGAAACACTGGTGCCGGATGAGCGGCCCTTGACCGAGGCGCTGGGCGAGTTCATTCGCCAGCGCACAGGGACGCGTGTACACCCGGACGATTGGCGTTTTGATACCTTGCCGGCTCACCTGATGATGAATATCCGGGTGGTGGATCATGATGGCAAGACGCTGGGGCAGGGCCGCTCGGTGCGGTCGCTGGAAGCGGAGTTTGAAGCAGCGGCGAAGGCCGGCGCTCAGGCACTGTCCGAGCAGGTAAGCGAGGCACCGGATTTATCAGGGTTACCTGAGGAGCCCCTGCCAGATTCCCGCGTGACCACTCAGGCGGGTATTCGAGTGGAAGCTTACCCGGCATTGGTTAACGAGGCCGATACGTTTAAGGTAATGCTTTTTGACCATGCGGCAAAAGCCCAGGCGGCCCACCAAATGGGCGTGGCGCGTTTGGCGATGCAGCAATCCCCTGCCCAGGTCAAGATGATCAAGGCGCTGCCTGCGCTGGAAAAATGCGCGTTGCTGTTCACCAACGTGGGCAGCAAGCAGGCCCTGATCGACGATGTGTTAGTAGCGGTGTTTACCCAGACGGTGGCGCAATCGCCTATGCCGCGCTCGGCAGCCGAGCTGAACGAACGCCTGGCAGCGGTCAAGGGCGACCTGGTGCCTCACGCCGAGCAATTGCTGGGCCAGGTGGAAGCGGCTCTGAAAGGCCACTTGGCGGTCAGCAAGGTGTTAAAAGGCAAGCTGAACTTCGCACTGGCACTTGTCTATAGTGATGTGAAAGCACAAATGCAGCGTCTTGTTTACCCTGGCTTTATCACCCAGGCAGGGGAGTGGCTGTCAGAGTACCCGCGCTACACCGAGGCAGCATTGATTCGGCTTGAAAAAGCAGCCCGCGAACGGGGGCGCGATCAAATGCTGATGCAGGACGTTCAGGCGATGGAGGAAAAATTCGATGCACGTCGCGAAAACGAGCGCCGTGGGCGCGTGGAGGATCCATCACTCGTCGAGTTTGGCTGGTGGTTGCAGGAACTTCGCGTATCGTTGTTTGCCCAGCAGTTAGGAACACGAATGCCCGTTTCGGTGAAGCGACTGGAAAAACGTTGGCAAGAGATAATTAGCGTTTAGACGCGGGCTGGAAAAATGTGTGTGAAACGCACACAGTGATGATATTGGCGGCGGTTTAAGCTACCTGGCGCAAGCAGCCGTGAAAAGGAGATGTACATGACACATGTGGTGATAACCGGTACGGGGCTTTATACACCGGAACACGCCATTGATAATGCGTCGTTGGTTGCCGCATTCAACGCCTGGGTGGATCAGGAAAATACTCGCCATGCAGAAGCCATTGAGCAGGGGGAACGGGAACCGCTCGCTCATTCAAGTAGTGAGTTCATTGAAAAAGCGTCGGGCATCAAAAGTCGCTACGTATTGGATGCCGGCGGTATTCTTGACCCGGCGCGTATGCGTCCCAAACTGCCCCAGCGGCAAAACGACGAGCCTTCTATCCAATGTGACATGGCGCTTAGTGCTGCCCGTGAGGCATTAGCCAGTGCCCAGGTGGATGCTAGCGATATTGAGCTTGTGATTGTTGCCTGCTCCAACCTGGAGCGCGCCTACCCAGCTGTGGCGGTTGAACTTCAGCACGCGCTTGGCGCGGGTGGCTATGGTTTCGATATGAATGTGGCCTGCAGTTCGGCGACCTTCGCGATTGAAACCGCCGCGAACGCCATTGCATCGGGTAGCGTGAAGCGTGCGTTGATCGTGAATCCTGAAATATGCTCCGCACACCTCAATTTTACTGACCGCGACAGCCACTTTATTTTTGGTGATGCGTGTACCGCGATGGTGCTGGAAGACGCTGCGTGTGCGTCCGCCGACGAAGCCTACGAGATTCTGGGGACTCGGTTGGCGACGGCATATTCCAATGCCATCCGTAATAATGCCGGATTTTTGAATCGCGTCACCGATAGTGATCCGCTGGCGGAAGATAAACTGTTCGTTCAGGAAGGGCGCCGCGTTTTCCGCGAGGTATGCCCCATGGTGGCGTCAATGATCGCGCAGCATCTGGCATCGCTGGAGTTACAGGGAAGCGATTTGAAGCGCCTCTGGCTGCATCAGGCAAACCGCCACATGAACGATATGATTGCGCGCAAAGTGCTCGGTTACGACCCCAGTGAGGAACAGGCGCCGATCATTCTTGACCGCTACGCGAATACCAGCTCAGCAGGGTCGATCATTGCGTTTCATTTACACCGTGAATCGTTGGAGGCGGGTGACATTGGTGTTATCTGCTCTTTCGGTGCGGGGTATAGTGCGGGCAGTGTGGTTGTCAGGCGCCAATGAGTCGCTTGCAGATACAAAATGCAAAACAGAGGAACGCAGTATGCCTAGGGTAGGGACATTTCATTTGATGCAGCGATGTCTATGGGGGGTCGCCTTGGCCTCGACGATAGCGCTTGGTGGTTGTGCCAGCACCGGCTCAACCGGTTCGGAAACCTCGCAAGCGTCTAGTCCGGATGACCCCTGGGAAGGCTTTAACCGTAAAGTGTTTGTCTTCAATGATGTGCTTGATCGCTATGCGTTGAAGCCGGTTGCCACGGGATACCGCACGATCACCCCCGATCCGTTACAGCAGGGGGTAGGTAATTTTTTCAGCAACTTGGGTGAGATTCCCACGACGCTCAATAGCCTTTTACAGGGCAAGCCAGCCAACGCCGGGCGCTCGACCTCGCGCTTTTTGGTCAACTCGACCATGGGGCTGGGTGGGCTATTCGATATTGCGTCACTGATGCCCATTGAAGCCGATGAAGAAGACTTTGGCCAAACCCTGGCGACATGGGGGTGGGAAGACTCACGCTATCTGGTGCTGCCGCTGCTCGGGCCCAGCACGCTGCGTGACACATCCGGATTGCCTGCCGATATGGCAGCCTACCCGGTCACTTACGTTGATGATGACGCGGTGCGAGCGGGCCTGACGGCACTGAATATCGTTGATACACGAGCCGGTCTGTTGGATCAGGAAGAATTGATCCAGGGCGATCGCTACCGGTTTATTCGGGACGCCTACCTCCAGCGTCGTCAATTTGAAATTAGCGATGGCGAACTCGGGGATGATCCGTTTTCTGCCGATGACTTTGAATTTGATGATGCCGACTTCGCCGACTGAGGCTTGCCATGGCGCATAAGCAGCTGATTGCGGTGATCGATGAACCCGGTTCAGAGCGCGATGCGCTTGCCGAGGCGATTACCTGCGATGGTATGTGGGTATATGCAGCGGACAATATTGCGCATCTACCGGACGAAACCGCTCTGATTGTGGCCCATGCCCGGGCGGTTCCCCGTCAGCAGTGGTCGCAGTTGACCCATCAACTGCCCACGCTGGTAGTGAGCGACTCGCGCCAGGATGCCGACTTGATCAAAGCGGTGGACGTTGGGCTGGTCGACTACATTGTCCACCCATTGAGACACGCTGAACTCCTTCGGCGCATGATCCGCAAGGCGATCGAACTGGACGTGCTTGAAAAAGCCCGTGCCAGGGATCACGAGCGATTGGCCGAGCTGAACGAAAGTCTGGAAACCCATCTGGCATTGCTGCGTATGGACCAGCAGAGCGGGGGGCATATTCAACGTCGCCTGCTACCGCCGCGCCCCAAGGTCATCAACGGTGTTTATTATGACTACTGGTTCGCGCCATCGCTTTATTTGTCCGGGGATTTTCTCGACTACCAGCGCTACAATTCGCGCTACAGTGCCTTTTACTTTGCTGATGTATCAGGCCATGGGGCGTCCTCGGCATTTGTCACGGTATTGTTAAAGTATCTCTGCAATCGCTGGCTAGGGGAGTGGGATGGTATTGAGCCAGACAAACTGCCCAGTCAATGGCTGGCGGCGATGAATCGAGAGTTACAGGGTACTGATATTGGTAAGCACGCCACATTATTTGTTGGCGTTATTGACCATGAGGCGCATACTCTTCACTATTCGCTCGGAGCACAGCTGCCGATGCCCCTATTGGTTTCGGGTGATCAACTGACGCGGTTGCCAGGTGAAGGGATGCCGGTAGGGCTGTTTCCTGATGTGGATTACCCCGTTCTCAGTTGTGAACTGCCGGAGGATTTTCGGCTATGGCTGTGCTCGGATGGCGTATTGGAGTGCTTGCCGGGTGATTCGCTCGACACGCGGCTCAGGGAGCTTGAGCAACTCGTAAGCGTGAGTACCACGCTTGAACAGCTTTGTGATCGACTGACCAACAACAACGCGCTATTAAGCAAACAGCGTGCTGGTGATGAGGACAGCCCTGATCGTGATGCTTTGCCCGACGACCTGACAATCATGATGGTGAGCGGATTTGGTCATGCTGACTGAAGAAGGTCGCATAAAAGCGGCGTTCGACTCTGGTGTTTTTGTTTTAAAATTGTGTGGCGATGTACGCTTGACACTGTGTGCCACCCTGGATACTCAGGCTCAGCGCTTGGCTGAGACGCCAGGGTTGAGCGCTGTAATGATCGATCTGCGTGAAGCGACAAACGTTGACTCCACGGCGCTTGGTTTTCTTGCCAAGGTGTCCATGGCGGTGAAAGGGCGCCTGGAACAGCCCCCGACGATCATCGTGGATAATCAGGACGTTCGCCAAATGCTTGATGTCATGGGGTTTGCGCGTTTTTTCACCTTGATGGAAGCCCCCCTTCAGCCTACGGCTGGCTTGAATAGTGCGTTAGAAGAATTGCCTGAAGTCCCGGCAGATGAGGAAGGCCTGCGTGAGCGGATCCTGGAAGCTCACCGTATTCTTATGCGCATGAACGAGCACAACCGCGAACAGTTTCAGCCGTTGGTGGAAATGCTCGAATCCCAAGAGACGCCCCACCACTGACGCGTCCGCACGCTGGCCTCAGACGATTTTTCCCCCTCAATTATCATCTCCTTGACGGCCTTCGAGTGATCATGGCCGACAATGCAGCCTAAAAGGCATATAATTAGCGGCCTACCTTTATGCTGCAAGGGTGACTGCGGCCACCCTAAGGAGAGACATGGAACTCAATCCCCGGCGCGTCGCTATTCTGGTAGCCGCCAACACGGCGCTGGCTCCCTTTGCCATTGATGCCTATTTACCGGCAATGGCGGCCATTGCCGATACCATCAATGCGAGTATTCATCGTACCGAGCTTTCGATTAGCGTCTTCCTGTTCGGCTTTGCGCTGGGGCAACTGTGTTTCGGGCCCATGTCTGACCGGCTAGGTCGTAAGCCGGTGCTGATGAGCGGCCTGGTCGTGTTTCTGTGCGCAAGCTTGATGATTATGACCGCCGACACCCTTACCTCTCTGCTTGTTTGGCGGTTTGTACAGGCCTTGGGTGGCGGGGCCTGCGTCGTCAACTCGGCGGCGATTGTGCGCGACTGTTTCAGTGGTCGTGAAGCCGCCAGAGTGATGTCGACCATGGCCATGATCATGATGCTCGCGCCTCTGGTAGCCCCGGCGGTCGGCAGCCTGCTGCTGCACATGGCGGACTGGTGGCTGATCTTTGTGTTTCTCGCTGTGTATGCGGGGTTTCTTCTCTGGCTGTTGGGAACAAGGCTGCCCGAAACCCGGGATATGTCGTTGCCTGCAGCCTCGCCGCGCCAGGTGATTCGCAACTATGCCAGTGTGCTGCGCCATCGCGAGGGAATGGGGTATATCTGCGCCGTTGCCGCCTCGTTCGCTGGCCTGTTTGCCTTTGTGACAGCGTCGCCGTTTCTATATCTGGACTATTTTTCGTTGAGCCCGGGGGTGTATCCGTTCGTGTTTGGCGTCAACGTGGTCATGATCGCCGGTTCGAACCGAGTCAATATCTATCTATTGCGTAAACGCACACCCCAGCAAAATTTACGCTTGGGGCTGGCGGTTCAACTGGTCGCTGCAATGGGCTTGGTGGCTGCCACAGCGCTCAATATTGCTTCATTGGCCGTTGTCGTACCGCTGGTAATGCTATTTACCGGCATGATTGGCCTTATTACACCCAATGCCATTTCCTCGTTGCTGGATCATTTCGGCCACATCAGTGCCACCGCCACTGCCTTGTTAGGTGGTATTCAATTTAGCTGTGGTGCCCTGGCAGGCGCCATGGTGGGTCTCTTTGAAGTCGAACACCTATGGCCGATGGTTCTGACCATGCTGGCGGCTGCCCTGTTGGGCAACGTCGGCGTGCGCTTGCTGACGCCAGCGGCAACGGATGTGCGATCGGGATGATCGAGGACGTTGTGACGTGGTTGGATATGTCGCCGAGCACCTGGACGGGGTGCGCGCTGACCCTCGCGTTAGGTGCCTTTGTACAACGCGCCACTGGTTTTGGCTTGGCGGTTATTGGGGCGCCGCTGTTGTTGATGATAGAGCCGCGCCTGGTGCCCGTGGTGTTGGTGCTTTTCGGGTTCACCGTGTCGCTAATAATGGTACGCCACTACCTGCACGAGGTACGCCTGGGGGCACTGACCATGGCACTGGTGGGACGCTTGCCGGGCAATGCGTTGGGGCTTTGGCTGCTTATCGCAGCGCCAATGGTGGTATTGGAAAAGTTGATTGCTGCCATCGTTCTGTTTGCGGTATTTGTCACGCTATGCCGCGTGCGGGTGCCGGTCAATCGCGTGTCGTTATTTGGTGCGGGGGTATTCTCGGGGATTTTTGGCACTGTCGCTGCCATCGGCGGGCCGCCAATGGTCCTGCTAATGCATGGATTTGCCCCAGACCGACTGCGCGGCAACCTCGCGGCTTTCTTTATCATCACCTCGATGCTGACGCTCGCTACACTGGCGTTGGCAGGGCAGGTGGGTTTATGGCATTTAGGCGTGGCGGCAACGTTATTGCCCGCTGTACTGCTGGGGAATGCGCTTGCCGACAGGGTGGCGCATCGCATTGATCGGCAATGGCTTCAGGCCGCGTCGCTTGCGCTATGTACCCTGGCAGCCGTGGGGCTTTTGTTGTAATAAATGATGGCGTTGCGAGCCGTGATGAAAAATTTTAAAAAAATTATGTTGTGACATTGCTTGTCATGAAGCTGTCATCGAAGCGATGCAAAGTGTGCCTTGCGAAGGCAATATCCCTAACAGCTTCAGGAGTAATTCGCATGAACCGTATTCTCAAAACTACCGTGCTCGCGGCAGCTGTAATGAGCGTGGCAGGTGTTGCTCAGGCTCGTGATCAAATAAACATTGTCGGCTCTAGCACTGTGTATCCGTTTGCCAGCTATGTGACCGAGGAATTTGGCGCGACAACCAACTACCCGACGCCGGTCATCGAGTCTACCGGTTCAGGCGGCGGTTTGCGTCTGTTTTGTAACGGTGTTGGCGATGGCACCCCGGATATCACCAACGCATCGCGCCGCATGAAGCCGTCTGAGTTCGAGCGCTGTGCAGAGAACGGCGTGACCGATATTACCGAAGCCAAGATCGGCTCGGATGGTATCGTGCTCGGTCAGTCTAACGAAAACGATGTCGTGCCACTCACCCTTGAACACATCTTCATGGCTGTGGCCGCGCAGGTGCCCCAGGATGGCCAACTGGTTGAAAACCCCTACACCAACTGGAGCGAAATCGACGCTTCGCTGCCGGATCGCGAAATCTCCATCTACGGACCGCCCACCACGTCCGGTACCCGTGATGCCTTCGAAGAGCTGGTGATGGAAACCGCCTCCGAAGGTATGGATGCCTACGAAGAAGCCTACACTGACATCCGTTCTGACGGTGTCTACATCGACGCTGGTGAGAACGATAACCTGATCGTTCAGCGTCTCCAGGAAGACACTGGTGCCTTCGGTATCTTCGGCTATTCATTCCTGGAAGAGAACACCAACACGCTGAATGCGGCAACAATCAACGGTGTTGAGCCGGAGCCCGAAGCCATCAGTTCTGGTGACTATCCGGTTGCCCGTTCACTGTGGTTCTACGTCAAGAACCAGCACGCTGACGAAGTGCCGCCCATGTACGAATACGTTGACATGTTCATGTCAGAACAGATGATTGGCGGCGACGGTTACCTCCGTGATCTCGGCTTGATCGTGCTGCCGGAAAGTGAGCGTGAAGAATGGCGCCAACAAGTGGCAGACCGCACTCAGTTGGAACTCTCTGACCTGCAATAACAGAGTGTTTAATTGAGAATGTGGCATCGGCCGGCAGCATAAGCTGTCGGCCTTTTATTTTGCGATTGATGTTGCGAGATCGGCTTTCGATTCGCTGACTGTCATATTGCTGTAATGTTTTTACCTCAAGATATTTCAAAATCGATTTCATCAGTAACGCGAGAGAGATTAGATGCAAACCAACCAGCTAGTTTTACTCTTTTGCACCGTGATCTTGCTGCTGGGACTTGCGGCCTTTTTTGCAGGTCGCACCAAGGCCTCGCGGGTTCGCAGCGGGGGAGGCAAGATGTTTGCCCAACCCGACCAGTATGCGTGGTTTGCCGTGCTCTCCACCGCAGGCCCCGCCATAGTCGTGGGAGCGGTGGGCGCCTTTATCATGCTTCTGCTGGGGGCGGATATACCCACCTTCTATCTTCTTGCCGCAAGCCTGGTGGTATCTGCCGCCGGTCTGGTGGTGGGGTTGGCGCAAGTGCGTGCTGATTTTCACGCCCGCCAGGCAATCGAAAAGGTGATACGACTGGCACTGGCGTCAGCGGCCCTGATCTCGATTTTTACGACCTTTGGCATCCTGATCTCGATCATCTCCGAGGCCATTCGCTTTTTCCAGATGCACAGTTTCTGGGAGTTCATCACCGGCACGACCTGGAGCCCGGGTGACAGCTTCCTGGCGGCTGCCGGTCGCGGCGACGGCGGTGGCGCCCAGTTCGGTTCGGTGCCGCTTTTCGCCGGTACCTTCATGATTACCGCCGTCGCCATGCTGGTGGCGGTACCGGTTGGCTTGTTCTCGGCGGTTTACATGTCCGAATATGCCCCCAGCAAGGTTCGTACCATCGCCAAGCCTGTGCTTGAGGTTCTGGCAGGTATTCCCACCGTGGTTTACGGTTTCTTCGCGGCAATCACTGTAGCACCCATCATCGTCGATGTTGCCGGTTTTTTGGGCCTAGAAGCTTCTTATAACAACGCGCTGGCACCGGGCATCGTCATGGGCATCATGATCATTCCGTTTATCTCATCGCTGTCGGATGACGTGATCAATTCGGTACCCGAT
This sequence comes from Halomonas sp. CSM-2, assembly GCF_002119345.1. Taxonomy (NCBI): domain Bacteria; kingdom Pseudomonadati; phylum Pseudomonadota; class Gammaproteobacteria; order Oceanospirillales; family Halomonadaceae; genus Halomonas; species Halomonas sp. CSM-2. The sequence continues at coordinate 256,110 of NZ_NBYR01000002.1, forward strand.
ACCATGCGTCAGGGGTCGCTCGCGCTGGGCATGACCAAAGGCGAAACCATTCGCGACGTGGTGATACCAGCAGCGTTACCGGGGATTATTTCAGCGTCGCTTCTGGGTGTTTCACGGGCAATGGGGGAAACCATGATTGTGGTCATGGCGGCGGGTATGCGTCCCAACTTGACGGCCAACCCATTGGAAGACATGACCACCGTGACGGTGCGCATCGTGGCTGCACTGACCGGGGATCAGGAGTTTGAAAGCGCTGAAACCCTGTCTGCCTTTGCGCTTGGTCTGGTGCTGTTTGCCGTCACGCTGACGCTTAACCTGGTCTCGGTGCTGATGATCCGCCGCTTCCGTGAAAAATATCGCGTGAATAACCTGTAACGCCGAGGAACTGATTCGATGAGCCAAACTTTTGATGACATCAGCCAGCAGCTCAAGCGGCGTCACCGCAAGTCGAGCCGCTTAAAGTGGATCTCCATGGGCGCACTCGGTCTGGCAGGTCTGTTTTTGCTGCTGTTTTTCGCCGACATGCTCAATAAGGGTTTACCCGCCTTCCAACAGGCGTATGTTAATACGGAAATAAACTATACAGAGGAAGCGGCCTCCGATGCGCGGCAAGCAATTCCTGGTGACCTGGTGCCCCTGGTCAGCCGAACCGAGATCCGTAGCATCCCACTGCAAATGCGTAATAACGAGGACCTTTTAGGGACGTCCGAGCAAAAATGGCTGTTGGCGAACAGTGAGGTAGACCAATACCTCAAGGGCAATCGTAATAGCCTGAGCGAAGAGGAACGTGCGGCCATTGATGAACGGGTTGAGTCAGGGCAGGTCGAGCTGGGATTTAACCACACCTTCTTTACAGAGGGTGACTCCAAATCCTCTGAGAGCGCCGGTATATTGGCAGCCGTCGTAGGTACCATCATGACCATGATCGTTACCTTGGCGATCTCCTTTCCGATTGGCGTGATGACGGCGGTGTATCTGGAAGAGTTCGCGCCGGATAACCGGATTACCCAGGCGATTGAAATCAATATCAACAACCTGGCCGCGATCCCCTCGATCCTGTTTGGTTTGTTGGGCCTGGCGATTTTTATCAACTTTTTTGGTGTGCCGCGCTCATCGCCGCTGGCCGGTGGTATGACACTGGCGTTGATGACCCTGCCGGTGATCATTATCTCGACGCGTGCGGCGCTGCGTAGCGTACCGGATTCGATTCGGCATGCGGCGTTTGGCGTGGGCTGTTCGCGTTGGCAGGTGGTGCGCGATCACGTATTGCCACTGGCAATGCCGGGTATCATGACCGGTTCGATTATTGGTCTGGCGCAAGCCATGGGGGAGACGGCCCCGTTGATCATCGTTGGGATGGTAGCGTTTATCCCAGATATGAGCGCCTCCTTTACTGAGGCAGCTACCGTGATGCCCGCGCAGATCTTTACCTGGGCCGGTGAGCCGGAGCCAGCGTTCGTGGAAAAAACCGCCGGCGGCATTCTGGTTCTTCTGGCAGTGCTCATTTCCCTCAACGCTTTCGCCGTGTTACTGCGCAAGAAATTTGAGCGTCGCTGGTAATCCAGCGCGTTAAAAAGGATATCGCTATGAATAGCCAAGCACCCGTAATGACTGAGCAAGATACGCCGAGCGTTGGTCAGCCCTATACGCGCAATGAACAGGCGTGCCATGACCTGAGTATCCGCATCCGCGACCTGAACCTCTGGTACGGCAAGAACCAGGCGCTGAAAAACCTCAATATCGACCTGTTCCAGAAAAATGTGACGGCGTTGATAGGGCCTTCCGGCTGCGGTAAGTCCACGTTCCTGCGCTGTCTGAACCGAATGAATGACCTTATTCCCAGTGTGCGCACCGAAGGGCTGGTGGAGATGGACGGCCACGACGTCAACGAGTCCAAAATGGACGAAGTGGCGCTGCGTCGGCGCGTGGGCATGGTGTTCCAGAAACCCAATCCATTTCCCAAGTCAATTTTTGAAAATGTCGCCTATGCGCCACGTATGCACGATATGGTCAGCCGTAAAGCCGAGCAGGACGAACTGGTTGAAAAAGCGTTGCGTGATGCAGGTCTCTGGGAAGAGGTGAAAGACAAGCTTCAGGAGCCGGGTACGTCGCTCTCCGGTGGTCAGCAGCAGCGGTTGTGCATTGCCCGGGCAATTGCCGTGCAACCTGACGTCATCTTGATGGATGAGCCGACATCGGCCCTTGATCCGATTTCCACGGCGACCATCGAGGATCTGATGGACCGCCTGAAAGAGAAATTCACCATTGTGACGGTAACGCACAATATGCAGCAGGCGGCGCGGGTGGCTGACTACACGGCGTTTTTCCATCTGGGGGAAATCATTGAGTACAACGACACGAAAGTGATGTTCTCAACCCCGGCCAAGAAAAAAACCGAAGATTACATTTCCGGACGTTATGGCTAAATAGCCCTCGCCAGTCAGGCCCACCGTTGGCACGGTGGGCCTGACGAAGGACGTGTTTTTTTACCCCTTCATATATGATTTTTCGTATATGAGCATTAAGCTTTATATGCGGCAAATAGCTTAGGAGGCTTCCATGGCACTACGTATCGGTATCAACGGATTCGGCCGTATTGGTCGACTGACACTGCGAAGTTTGTGGCCGCGGGTAGAAGCGGGTGAAGTGGAGCTGGCTCACATTAACGACCCTGGTGGTGATGCGGCGACCTTCGCGCACCTGCTTGAGTTTGACTCCGTGCATGGGCAGTGGTCACCGGGTGCCGGTATAGTCGCTGATCAGGACGCCATTGTGATCGACGGCGATTCGATCCCATTCAGCGCCAACAAGCAGATCGTGGATAGCGACTGGTCCGGTTGCGAGGTGGTCATCGAATGTTCGGGCATGGTGAAAAACACCGCTCAGCTTCAGCCGTATCTTGATCAGGACGTTGCCCGGGTGGTGGTAAGTGCGCCTCTGAAAGATGAGGACGCGTTGAACGTGGTTGTTGGCGTCAACGACCATCTCTTTGATCCCATTCAACACAAGATTGTCACTGCCGCCAGTTGTACCACCAACTGCCTGGCACCGGTGGTCAAGGTTATTCAGGAAGGCTTCGGTATTCGCCATGGCTCAATGACCACGGTACACGACATCACTAATACACAGACGATTCTCGACGCCCCGCATAAGGATCTACGCCGTGCCCGTGCTTGCGGCATGAGCCTGATTCCCACCACGACCGGCTCGGCGAAAGCCATTACTGCGATCTTTCCTGAGCTGGAAGGCAAGCTTAATGGTCATGCCGTGCGCGTGCCGCTGGCCAATGCGTCGCTGACCGATATGGTGTTTGAGCTGGAGCGCTCGGTCACAGTGGATGAGGTCAACCAGGCGCTCAAAGCCGCCGCCGATGGCTCGCTGGCGGGGATTTTAGGCTATGAAGAGCGTCCGCTGGTGTCGATCGATTACCGCACCGATCCGCGCAGCTCGGTTATCGATGCGCTCTCCACCATGGTGATCAACGGCACTCAGTTGAAACTCTACGCCTGGTATGACAACGAGTGGGGCTATGCCAACCGTACCGCCGAGCTGGCCCTGCAGGTAGGTGGCGAGCAGGTGGAGCGTGGCTGAATCGGCGTTGTTGAAAATGCGGGCACGTGTAAAGGCACTGCCGTTTGAAGTCCGCCAGTACATGCTGATAACGGGCAATTACTGGGCCTTCACGATTACCGATGGCGCGCTGCGCATGCTGGTGGTGATGCACTTCCACCAGTTGGGCTACTCGCCGTTGGCCATCGCCATGTTGTTTCTGTTCTATGAAGCCTTTGGCGTAGTGACGAATCTGGTCGGTGGTTGGCTGGGCGCTCGCCTGGGTCTCAACCGCACCATGAACGTCGGACTTGGGCTACAGATAATTGCCCTGGCCATGCTGATGGTGCCTGCCGGATTGCTGACCGTCGCCTGGGTCATGGCCGCCCAGGCGCTGTCGGGCATCGCCAAAGACCTCAACAAGATGAGCGCCAAAAGTGCCGTGAAAGTGCTGGTGCCTAAAGAGAGCGCCAACGCCAACAGCTCGCTCTACCGCTGGGTGGCCATGTTGACCGGCTCTAAGAATGCGCTGAAAGGCTTGGGTTTTTTCGTCGGCGGACTGCTGCTGACACTGATTGGTTTTCGCGGTGCCGTGGTGGTCATGGCCGTGATGCTGGGCGTGGTATTGCTGTTATCGCTATGGCGCTTGAGGGCTGACCTGGGTCGGCAAAAGGTAAAACCCAGGTTTTCAGAAGTCTTCTCGAAATCACGTGCCATTAATGTGTTGTCAGCGGCGCGGTTTTGCCTGTTCGCCTCGCGGGATGTTTGGTTCGTGGTGGCGCTGCCGGTGTTTTTATATGACCAACACGGTTGGACCCACTGGACCGTGGGCGGTTTGCTGGCGATATGGGTTATTGGCTATGGCGGTGTGCAGACTCAGGCCCCCAAGCTCACGCGGTTGATCAAGGGCGATGCGCGCGCCCTTACCGCAGGCTGGGCAGCGGCACTGGCAGTGCTGGCGATTGTGTTGGCGATGCTGCCCTTGGCGCAGGTCGGTTGGCTGGTCGTTGGCTTACTGGCGTTTGGCGTTCTGTTTGCGATCAATTCCAGCTGGCACAGCTATCTGATTGTGCATTATGCCCGCGCCGACGGTGTTTCCATGGACGTCGGTTTTTACTATATGGCCAATGCCATGGGGCGATTAGTGGGCACACTGCTATCGGGCTGGCTATATATGGCCTTCGGCCTGAGTGCTTGCCTGTGGGTTGCCGCTGCGCTGGTTGCTTCCAGCGCGGTGATGGCGCTGGCGTTGCCCAGGCAACCAGCTTAGCGCTGATATCATTCTTTCTCGCTTTATGGCGTTTTAAAGCGGTGGCGCGTCTTGTTGGCGATGCTTACCAGTGCCAGCATCAGCGGCACTTCGACCAATACGCCGACGACCGTTGCCAGTGCCGCGCCTGACTGCATGCCAAACAGCGCAATGGCGGCTGCGACGGCGAGTTCAAAAAAGTTGCTCGCGCCAATCATCGCGCCGGGAGCGGCAATGTTGTGAGGAACGCACCAGGCTTTCGCCCAGCCGTAGGCGATAAAAAAGATCAGAAAGGTTTGAATAATCAGCGGAATGGCAATGAGCACAATATGCAGTGGATTATTCAGAATGACCTCGCCCTGGAAGGCAAACAGCAGCACCAGGGTAATGATCAAGCCAATCGGGGTGATCGGGCCAACGCGCTTCATGAACACATTGTCGTACCACTCGGCGCCGCGTTTTTTAATCAAGCTTTGCCGCGTAATGTAGCCTGCTGCCAGGGGAATCACGATATACAACACGACCGACAGGGCGACGGTGTCCCAGGGCACCTGAATGTTGGAGATCCCCAGCAGGAAGACCACGATGGGGGCAAACGCGAACAGCATGATCAGATCATTGAGAGCCACCTGCACCAGGGTATAAGCCGCGTCCCCTCGCGTGAGATAGCTCCATACAAACACCATGGCGGTACACGGCGCGGCACCAAGTAGGATAGCCCCCGCGAGATACTGGCTGGCAAGCGCTTCAGGGATAAAGGGCCGAAAGATCACCATTAAAAAAAGCCAGGCAATGGCAAACATGGTGAAGGGCTTGATCAGCCAATTGACGGCTGTGGTGATGGTTAGCCCTTTGGGTTGGCGGCGAACCCCAGCGATGGAGGTGAAGTCAATTTGCGCCATCATGGGAAAAATCATGGCCCAGATGAGTACCGCGATAGGGATGGAGACCTGGGCTACCTCAAGACGTGAAAGCGCTTCCGGTATCGCCGGGGCGAGCTGCCCGAGCAAGATGCCTGCCACAATGGCAAGAGCGACCCATACCGAGAGAAAGCGCTCGAATAGCCCCATGCCCTCAGCCGTGGAGGGGGATGACGTATCCTGTTTGGATGACATGAAAAGCTCCTGATCAAATGGCCCGCTGGTTAACCCGCTTGGAGAGTTCTTCGGCGCTTTCCTTGCGCTCTGAATAACGGTCGGTGAGCAGCGAGCTGCGGTCCCGCACAAGTAGCGTAAACTTCACCAGTTCTTCCATGACATCCACGATGCGGTCGTAGAAAGGTGATGCTTTCATGCGGTCGTTATCGTCGAATTCCTTAAACGCTTTGGGCACTGATGATTGGTTGGGGATCGTCAGCATGCGCATCCAGCGGCCCAAAATACGTAGTTGGTTGACGGTGTTGAATGACTGGGAACCGCCGCATACCTGCATTACCGCCAATGTCTTGCCCTGGGTTGGACGCACGCCACCTAACGCAAGCGGGATCCAGTCAATCTGCGCTTTCATGATCCCGGTCATCGCGCCGTGGCGTTCGGGAGAACACCACACCATGCCTTCTGACCATTGGGCCAATTGGCGCAGCTCTTCAACCTTGGGGTGGCTGGCATCTTCTGTATCCGGCAACGGCAACTCTCTAGGGTCAAAAATTCTTGTTTCAGCGCCCATGGCGTTGAGCAAGCGGGCGGCTTCTTCAGTTGCTAAACGGCTAAACGAACGTTCACGCAGGGAGCCATAAAGCAGCAGAATTTTCGGTGCTTGTGTATTGCCTGCCGTTAAACCCAGTCGCTCTAGGTTGGGTATTTGAAAGAGGTTCGCGTCCAGATTGGGTAAATCGTCCAGAGTGGTCATATGATCGGCTTCCTTTTTGATTCACGTCGAAACGCACTGTCTTCATAATATATGTTTTTCCATATATTTCTAGCGGCATCGTTATCGCTGCAACAATGCCGTCATGATTGCTGCGTAATGTGATGTTCAATCTTTAGATAAGAGGTTGTTTATTTATGTCCAAACGTCGTGTGTTATTTCTTTGCAACGCCAATTCTGCACGTTCATTGATGGGTGAGGTGCTGCTTCGTCATATGGCCGGTGACCGATTCGAGGCGTTCAGCGCGGGCACCGAGCCGGATGAACCTCATGCGCTGACCCTCGATGCCCTTAACAAGCAAGGACTTTCCACAGAAGGGTTGTACAGCAAGTCGCTTGATGCGTTTGAAAGCGAAGCCTTCGACTACGTGATTGTGCTTTGTGACAAGGATCTTCAGGCCTGTCGCGATTGGCAGGGGAAGGCCGGAGAGACTCTTTATTGGGATATCCGTGATCCCAGACTGATCAACAAGCCAGATGCTTATCAGCAGGCGCTGCAGGAAATTCGTCGTCGCTTGCAGTTGTGGCTGCCACTGCATACGTCTGAGTAAATCACAGTCAAAGGGAGGGGCGGGATGAAATGGCTCAATGCGTTAAGTGTTAAAGCAAGCTGGACGTTGGTGCTGGTAATGTTCAGCGGCCTGGTAGTCGTGATTGGCGGGCTTGGGTTGTTCGCCAATCATTTTGGTCGTGAGGCATTTACCTCGTTGCATCAACGCGACATGACACAGATTAGCCAGCTCAACAGTGCTTACAATCAGCTATTGCGCGCACGTATCCAAATGAACCGGGCAGCGGAACTGATTCGGACGCCGTCGTTTGATCGCCCCGATCCCCTGATAGATGAGGCGGAGCAACTGCTTGCCTCGGCAGCAGAGGATTTTACCCGCTTCGAGGCAAGTCATTTTGATCAAGAACAGCAGGCGATCGTCGATCAGTTAGCATCTGACTTTCAATCATTTGTTAACAATAACCTCAGTCTGCAGATGATGATGCTTCAAGATCGCGATATAACGGGTTTCTTCTCGGGGGAGTCGCGAGTGGACGAAAGCAGTCAGCGCTTTATTGACAGTGCCGACGCATTCTTTGATGCCTCAGCGCAGCGCGGTAATGCGCTTTTTGCACGTTTCGAGGAAGTGTCATCACTACTCTTTTGGGGGGTGATCGCAGCGCTGGTCGCCTCGCTGATGGTCGTGTCAGTGGTCGTGTGGGGCGTCTTTAAAAATGTGCTTCGACCTCTAAGAGCCATTACTAAGCATTTCCAGCGCATCGCCAAAGGTGATCTCTCTGTTCCGGTTGAGTCGCACGCAAATAACGAGATTGGTCAACTGTTCAGTGAGCTTGCCTATATGCAGCAATCACTGCGTACGACGGTGAATCGACTGACTGTAAGTAGCGAGCAGGTGCACAGTAATAGCCAGGAAATGACCGAACAGAACCAGCGTTTGGCGAGGCAGACAGATACTCAGGTGTCCGCCTTGCAACAGATGGCGGCGAGTCTGGAGCAATTGACCGCCACGGTGAATCAAAACGCGGAGAGCGCGTCGCATGTCAGTCAGTCAACTGCGGATGTGTCACACAAGGCGCAGCAGGGTGATGAGGTGATCTCTCAGTTCATTATGACAATGGAAGCGATCAATCGTCACTCCGAAGAAATTCAAAGCATTATCAGAATGATTGAAAGTATTGCGTTTCAGACCAATATCCTCGCGCTTAATGCCTCGGTGGAAGCGGCCCGTGCCGGTGAGCATGGCCGTGGTTTTGCGGTCGTCGCCAACGAGGTACGTGCGTTGGCGACGCGCAGCGCCAATGCCGCTAGCGACATTCGGAAGCGTATCGAGGCATCCCGGGATAGTGTGGAACAAGGCAGTGAGCTTTCGCAGCAGGCGGGTGAACACACCAGATCTATCATGCAGGCGGCTCGTCATGTGGATACCTTGATGATCCAGATGGCCCATGCGTCGGAGGAGCAGCGGCGGGGTATAGAGGAGGTCAATCAGGCCGTCGTGCAGATCGACACGACTACCCAGGGAACCATGAGCCTGGTCAATCAGGCTGCCCATAGCGCGGAGGTGCTATCCCGCGAAGCATTGCAAATGCGGGAATATGCCGGTCAGTTCAGTGTCGATGGGGAGGTCGCAGACGAAGGTCATGACCGCACCAATGAAGAGGGCATCGAGTATCCCGAATGGGAGCAGCTTAGCCAAGATGGTAGTGCCACAGCCCGCCCCGGCAAGAAGGGCCCTGATGTTCGTTTGCTGGCCGCTTCATAGCAATACTCATGGCCTCGCTAAGTAGTCGAGTCGCCCTGGCTGAAACGTTGCCAGGGCGTGAATCAATATTGTTTTACCCGGGAAATCGTTGGCTAATCCATCAACTCAACCGCGACGGCCGTGGCTTCGCCGCCGCCGATGCACAGGCTTGCAATACCACGCTTGCCGCCTTTGGTGCGCAGCGCGTGGATTAATGTCGCAATGATGCGTGAGCCGGTAGAGCCGATCGGGTGACCCTGGGCGCAGGCGCCACCAAAGACATTGACCTTGTCGTGGGGGAGGCCCAAGTCATCCATTGCCATCAGGGTTACCACGGCAAAGGCTTCGTTGATTTCAAAGAGGTCAACGTCACTAACGTTCCAATCCAGCTTCTTCATCAACTTTTCAATCGCGCCCACGGGCGCGATCGTGAACTCGCTCGGGTGGCGTGAGTGGGTTGTGTGCCCCAGCATGCGCGCCATCGGTTTAAGGCCGTGCTGATCCGCCGCTGCCTGGCTGGCCAGGATAAGTGCCGATGCGCCGTCAGATATCGAGCTTGAGTTGGCAGCAGTAATGGTGCCCTCCTTGGCAAAGGCGGGGCGCAGTTGGCGGATTTTGTCCAGTTTGGCCTGAAAGGGCTGCTCGTCATGTTCAACCATAGCCTCGCCATGGCGCGAGGTAACGGTGACGGCGGCCATTTCGGCATCTAAATGCCCTGCATTGGTGGCCGCCATGGCGCGTTCGAGCGAGGCGATGGCGAAATCGTCAAGCCGCTCGCGGGTGTAGCCACGCTGAGACGCGACATCCTGCGCGAAGACGCCCATCAACTTGCCGGTCTCGGCATCTTCCAGGCCATCCAGGAACATGTGATCTTTCAGTTCCCCGTGACCTAACCGATAACCGCTGCGCGCCTTGGTGAGAACGTGGGGAGCGTTGGACATGGACTCCATGCCGCCAGCCAGGATGACATTGCCACTGCCTGCCTTGATCAGGTCGTGAGCCAGCATGGTGGCTTTCATTCCCGAGCCACACAGCTTGTTAATGGTGGTGGCGCCGTTGGCATCGGGGATGCCTGCCTGGCGCATGGCTTGCCGTGCCGGGCCCTGTTTAACGCCCGCCGGCAGTACACAGCCCATAATGCCTTCTTCGATCGTCGTGGGGTCGATACTGGCGCGCTCAATGGCGGCACGGATGGCAATCGCGCCCAGCTCGGTAGCACTCATGCTCGACAGGCTACCCATCATGCCGCCCATCGGGGTGCGTGTTGCCGACAGAAACACGATGTCTTTAGCGTTACTCATGGTGTTCTCCATAAAGGTTATTGTGATTATCTCACTGAGAGGTGCGCTATGCGTTGACCCGTTGTCGGTGCTGTGGTCTTCTCCGAGGTAACCAAGCAAGCGCTAGTGTGAACGACATGAATGTAATGAATGCATCTCCTCGTCGCAAGGAATTAACACGCCTCGCGGCTCAGCTCTTTGTTCAGGAAGGCTTCGACCGTACCACGGTGCGCATGCTGGCGCAGGAAATGGGTATCAAGTCCGGTAGCTTGTTCCACCATTTTAAAGATAAGCAGGAAATCCTGGCGGCTGTGATTGAAGAAGGCACTCACAATGCGCTGTTGATTGCGCGTCGTGCGCTCGATAGCTGCGCAGATCACCCCGAGGTGCGTCTTCGCGCAATGGCGCGAGCGCACCTCGAAACACTGTTTACCGATCGCAATGCCCACGTGGTGGCGTTGTTTGAGTGGCGACGGTTAACACCTGATGCCAGCGCTCATCTGAGCCATCTGCGTGATGCGTACGAAGCGCTGTGGGTGGCGGTGATCGATGATGCCTTGGCAGCAGGGCTGATTCATGGGGATCGCTTCCTGGTCTCACGCTTTGTACTGGGTGCTTTGAACTGGACGGTGCGCTGGTACGACCCGGACGGCCCTAGAACACCGGATGATCTGGCCGATGAACTGGTCGCAATGATCATGGCCCGTCAGGATGAACAGAGTGACTCTCTGGCTTTGCGCGACTAACGTATAACCAGTAAACGCCACGACTCGCTTGCGCTTCTTCGTGTTTGCTTTTAGCGTAGTTTTATTCAAAGGGTTCCGTTAACGTAAACTGATAAAAACAATGCCGACGCCTGCGTAACCCGATGCTCACTACCAACAATACCCAAGAGAGCCATCATGACAGCGACATCACGCCCCAATTATTCGGATTACCTTGATTCGTTTTCCATCGGAGAAGTCATCGCCAAACTTGATGATCATCAGGACGGTCAGTTAAACGCCTTCGAAGCATGTTGTGGGCGCCATGTCCGTGCCGGCAGGGGCGAGGTGTTGGCTCTGGTGCAGGAGGACCTGGAAGGTGCGACGCACACGTTGAGCTATAAGGAACTCGACCAGCAGAGCGCTAAGCTGGCGGGCTGGTTTCAAGCTCAAGGACTCGGCGAGGGTGATCGCATTGCGTGTATGCTCCCCCGTTCGCTGGCGCTTTTGGTAGCTGTGGTGGCGACCTGGCGTATTGGCGCGGTTTACCAACCGTTGTTCACTGCCTTTGGACCCGATGCAGTGGATTATCGGTTGGGGCGGGCTGACTCCAGGCTTGTCATTACCGACCATGCAAACCGTTACAAGTTTGATGGTCTGGGCCAATGCCCACCCGTCTTGGCAGTCGGTGGGCCGACCCGAGAGCATTCTGACGACCATGATTGGCAAACAGCGTTGACGCATACGTCAATGAGCGGTGAGCCGCCCCGCCTGTCAGCGGATAAGCCTTTCCTGCAGATGTTTACTTCGGGGACGGTGGGCAAGCCAAAGGGCGTTGCCGTGCCGCTTTCCGGTATGACGGCATTCGCTCTCTACATGGAGTTGGCGGTTGACCTTCGCGAGGAAGATCGCTTCTGGAACATGGCGGACCCCGGCTGGGCGTACGGGCTTTACTATGCGATTGCAGGCCCGTTGCTTCTGGGGGTCACGACCCACTTTTGCGAAGCAGGGTTCAGTGCCGAAGGAGCGCTTGAGTTCATGAAGCGCCACCGTATTACCAACTTTGCCGCAGCGCCAACGGCCTATCGGCTAATGAAGGCATCAGGCCTTTTCGATGACGCTCATCAAACGCTTGAGTTGCGTGCCGCCAGTTCAGCGGGTGAGCCCTTGAATACCGAAGTGGTTTCATGGGTGGAGGCATCGTTGGGCTGTTCGGTGATGGACCACTATGGACAAACCGAAACCGGGATGACGTGTAACAACCACCATGCCCTTGATCACCCCAAACATGTCGGTGGCATGGGAGTGCCCATGCCCGGGTACCGCCTGGCGATTCTGGATGCTGAGTACAATGAGTTGCCGCCCGGCGAGCCGGGGGTTCTGGCCGTGGATATTGAACAGTCGCCCGCGCACTTTTTTCAGGGTTATACCTGGCAGGAAAAAGATCCCTTTGTGCAGGGGTATTACCTGACTGGCGATGTAGTGATTCGCAACGAGGATGGGTCGTTTCAGTTTGCTGGCCGTGATGACGATATCATCACGACGTCCGGGTACCGTGTGGGCCCGACCGATGTCGAAAACAGCGTTATGGCACACCCCGCTGTGGCAGAGTCGGCAGCGGTTGGTCAGCCGGATGATATTCGGGGCGAAGTGATCAAGTCGTACATTGTGTTGCGTGACGGCTACGCGGCAAGCGAAGCCCTGGCGGATGAAATTCGTCAGCAGGTACGCGAGCGTTTGTCGGCCCATGCATTTCCCCGGGTCATCGAATTTGTCGACGAACTCCCCAAGACGCCAAGCGGCAAAATTCAGCGCTTCAAGTTACGCGCTCAAGCAGCAGAAGACGTCAACTTGAGCCAATAACGACTTTCATGACAGGGAAACACGACTATGCAGGTGAAGGATCATACATTTTTAATCACCGGCGCCGCTTCAGGCTTAGGGGCTGCGACAGCAGAGCGTCTCGTGGCTGCTGGTGCTCGCGTCGTCTTGTGCGACCTCAGCGACAGTGTCAAGTCCCATGCAGAGCAGTTGGGGGAAGACGCGCGTGCATGCCTGGCGGATATCACGTCTCAAGAACAGATGCAGCAGGCAGTTGATACCGCCGTAGCATTGGGCGGCGAACACGGGCTTTCGGGTGTCATTCACTGCGCAGGCGTTGTCAGTGTTGCCAAGCTGGTTGACCGCGAAGGCAATCCTGCTGACCTGGAAAGCTATACCAAAACGATCAATATCAATCTCGTCGGTACTTTTAATGTCATGCGCCTGGCGGCGGCCGCAATGGCCAAAAACACGCCGAATGAGACCGGCGAGCGTGGGGTAATCATCAATACGGCGTCCATAGCGGCATTTGATGGGCAGGTGGGGCAGTGTGCATACAGTGCCTCCAAAGCGGGTGTTGTGGGTATGAGCCTGCCTGCTGCCAGGGAGCTTTCGCGTCATGCCGTTCGCGTCATGGCCATTGCCCCCGGCGTGTTTGAAACTCCCATGATGAGTGAAATACCTGACGAAGCCGCCCAGGCGCTGGCCGCCGCCGTTCCATTCCCTAAACGGTTGGGCAAGCCAGAAGAATTCGCCCAGTTGGCAGAGCAGATTATTACCAACTCGATGTTGAACGGAGAAGTGATCCGGCTGGACGGTGGTATTCGAATGCAGTAATAAATGTCCTATTCATCCGCTATTAGATAGCCTGCCGGTGTTCTCGTCGGCAGGCTTTATTTTTTTCTGAGGCATGACTGACCCGTTGGGCGACCAAAGTGGTAGCGATTTGGACGGCTAAATTAAAACGACTGCTTGACTACTGGGCGGGCTCGCGCTAATTTTCAAACATGCGTTTGAAAGCCGTTTTCTGAAGATGCTCGTTGCTTTCAGCCCCCTGTTTAGGAGAAGTGCCATGCCCAGCTACCAGGCCCCCTTGCGTGACATGCGTTTCGTCATGGACGAAATGTTTGACTATCCCGCCCATTATGCCTCTCTGCCCAACGGTGAGGACGCTTCTCCTGACGTGGTGAGCGCCATTCTGGAAGAGGGAGCGCGCTTTGCCCGTGACGTACTGCTGCCCATCAATCAAAGCGGCGATGCAGAAGGCTGCTTGCTGGAAGGCGGAGAAGTTAAAGCACCCAAAGGCTTTAAAGAGGCTTATCAGCAGTATGTAGAAGGTGGGTGGCCCAGTCTGGCTGCAGACCCCGAGCAAGGTGGCCAGGGGCTGCCGCCTTCATTGGCGATGATGCTGTCAGAAATGATTTGCGCAACTAACCTGGCGTGGGGGATGTACCCAGGGCTTTCCCATGGCGCAGCCGATGCGCTAAGGCACCATGGCACCGACGAGCAAAAAGCCACCTATCTCACCAAGTTGGTTGAGGGCGTTTGGACAGGAACCATGTGCCTGACCGAGCCGCATTGCGGTACTGATCTCGGTTTGATCAAGACGCGTGCGGTACCCGTTGCGGACAATGCGTACGCGATTACCGGCACCAAGATTTTTATCTCGGCGGGTGAGCACAACCTTGCCGAGAATATCGTGCATTTGGTGCTGGCAAAGCTGCCCGATGCGCCTGAAGGCTCCAAGGGCATTTCGCTGTTTGTTGTCCCCAAATTTCTGCCGAATGCAGAAGGCAATCCCGGCGAACGCAATGGCGTCACCTGTGGTTCGCTGGAGCACAAGATGGGTATTCATGGAAACGCTACCTGCGTGATGAACTTCGATGGCGCAACCGGTTACCTCGTGGGACCGCCCAACAAGGGGTTGGCGTGCATGTTCACCATGATGAATGCGGCACGTCTTGGGGTCGGGATTCAGGGGCTGGGTCTGATTGAAGCGAGTTTTCAGAACTCACTGAGCTATGCTCGTGACCGTTTGCAGATGCGTGGCTTGTCCGGCAAACAGGCTCCCGAAAAGCCTGCTGACCCGATTATCGTCCATCCCGATGTGCGCCGCATGCTGCTAACGCAAAAAGCCTTTGCTGAAGGTGGCCGTATGCTGGTGCTTTATACCGCACAAATGCTCGATGTGGTGGAGCATGGTGAGCCGGGTGAAGACCGGGATCATGCTGAAACCCTGCTGGGCTTGCTAACACCTATTGTTAAAGCCTTCCTGACCGAAGTCGGTTTTGAAAGCACTAATGAGGGCGTACAGATCTACGGTGGTCATGGCTTCATCAAAGAGTGGGGAATGGAGCAACTGGTCCGTGATGCGCGAATTACCCGCCTCTATGAAGGCACGACCGGTATTCAGGCGCTCGACCTGCTGGGCCGTAAAGTGCTCATGAGCCAGGGTGAGTCGTTGAAGGTGTTTACCAAGGAAATTCACAAGTTCTGCAAGGCAGAAGCCGACAATGCCGACCTCAAAGAGTTTGTCGAGCCGCTTTCCAAGCTGAATGCCGAATGGGGCGAGCTGACCATGGGCGTTGGCATGAAAGCCATGCAGGACCGCGAAGAAGTTGGGGCGGCAAGCGTTGATTACCTCATGTATTCCGGCTATGTCACGCTCGCGTACCTGTTTGCTCGGGCTGCCAAGCAGGCGTCGTTGTCTCTGACGGGCGAAGAAAAGTCTTTCTATGCCGCGAA
The DNA here is from genome assembly GCF_002119345.1 of Halomonas sp. CSM-2. Lineage (NCBI taxonomy): Bacteria > Pseudomonadati > Pseudomonadota > Gammaproteobacteria > Oceanospirillales > Halomonadaceae > Halomonas > Halomonas sp. CSM-2. The sequence continues at coordinate 271,576 of NZ_NBYR01000002.1, forward strand.
GTTGAACACTGCGCGTTTCTATTACCAGCGGTTGTTACCGCGCACCAAGGCGCACGCGCAAATGATCCAGTCGGGTGCGGGTAGCCTGATGGCAATGTCCAGTGAGGACTTTGGTCTGGGGTTTGAAATCTGATTAACGGTTAGCGCGGCCGCAGGCCGCGAACGGGCACTCTCTGGTCAGGCGTTCTGATCGGTGGTTTGCGGCAGGCCTGGTTCTTTGAATCAGACCTGTCGCTTTTTTTATTTTTAATACCTCTTGCCAACTCGTCAGCAAAGCCGTAAAGTACGCATCCGCTGCCGGGGACGCCCAGCGTTGCCAGCGGTGAATGAGGTGTAAAAACCTCGGTTTGTCAGTAGGTTAGGCAAATAGCAGGAAGGGAAGTTGAGTTAAACATTTCCTTCGCTTCTGCCAAACAGCCGTTGACAAACATTGGAAAGTGCGTAGAATACGCCTTCCTCGCTTAGCAGCGGCCACGTCAGGTTTTGAGGCCCGCAAGCGAAACGCTCTTTAATAATGTGATCAGGTAATTCATGTGGGCGCTTGCCGATGAGGGTGATAAATCACCAATTATCAAGGCAAGCGCCCACATGAATTACCTGATCACATTATTAAAG